>CACHJT010000001.1 GCA_902580215.1 uncultured Candidatus Actinomarina sp.
GCAACTAATTGGAATACTATCTCCAAGATTCGCCTTGACCAAGCAAGAACACCCAATACAGAACCAGAATAAAAAAGTCCCAATAAAACAATGTCTAATTCAGAAATAAGCGCACTTGAAAAAGTTGTAAGAACCATTTTTTTGCCAGATGCTTGCAAGTTATTTTTAACAGATTTATTTGAATTTAAATCAATATCATTTTTTGGTATAGAGAAATGGGCAACAGCAAAAAATGACACAAGCGTAATAACCTGGAACATAATCAAAGAAAGTATTGAAAATCCCTGAGTAACAAGTATCCATGCACCTAATCCATATATAATCGTTCTTAATATTATTTGCTTAGAGCTAGTTACAAAATCTCCTTTAGCTTGATAATAAGCAAGAGCTACATGGATCATTTCATTAAAAACAAATCCAATAAGAAATAAAATTGTCATTGGCAAATCTCTCTTAAGAAATAAAGTCAAAGGTATTAAAATAATAAAACTTAGCATTAAATTTCTCAGAATTAATGAATAAGCATTTTGAAACATTAATTTAGAACTTTCATTTTTTTGAGCCAAAAATTTTGTTACAACTAAAGCAAGAGACATCACTGTAGCTGTACCAATCAATACAGAAAGACTTTTTGAAGAAGCATATTCGCCATATATCTCTGCTCCATAAACTCGACTAATTATTGTAATTAAAAAGAAGTTAACTAGTAAAAGAGTTAATTGCATAAGTGAAATATAAATTGTATTTTTCTTCCAATTATTAATCATTGAGAATTCCTACTTAAATGCCAATTAGCAAGATTAGATAAATACCATTTCTTTTGGTAATCAGATCCAGAGTATACTTTCCTAAGTATACTTGGATCAAATAAGTGTGTTGAAGAGTTAAAGTTCCTAACTGACTCATAAAAGAAATCTTCATCTTTTTTTATCCATTCACCTACTGGTGCTCTAAATCCCTGCTTTTGTCTATGTATTATGTCTGAAGGAATATAGTTTTTTGCTACTTTTTTTAGCAAAGGCTTTCCGGAATAATCCGGAATTAATAATTCTTCAGGTATAGACAAAATAAACTCAACTAACTTGTGGTCTAGAAACGGCACTCTAGCTTCAACCCCTGATTGCATTACTAACTTATCCATTCTCATAAGAAGTAATTCAGGTAATCTAACTTTTAAATCTATAAGAGTCATCCATTTGGACAGCTTTGCATCTTTTGAAGCAAAATAGTCATCCCAAAGATTATCTGCGAACCTAATCAATCCAGAATCTATTGAAATATCACCTGAAACAAGTTTATTAATTTCAGCTAAATTGAATCCTAAAGCCCCACCAGCAAAAGTAGTATTTCCATACATCATATTTGAAATCAAATTTAGTCTGTGATTTGTAAATTTTGAAAATTTATTATTTTTTGAAGAGAATGGTTTTTTATAATTTGACAATTTTAACAATCTGTTCCAATGGTCATATCCGTAAAAAAGTTCATCAGAACCTTCACCAACCTGCACAACTTTGATACCAGATAATTTAGTTGCTTTCCCTAAAAAATATAAAGGTATACCAACCTCATCGCCAACAAGATCGTCTTGATAAAAAGCATAATTATCAAAAATTTCTTTAAAATTCTCAAAATTTATTTTCTCTTCGTAAAGGTTTATTCCAATTTCTTGAGAAGCAAACCTTGCTTCTTTTAGTTCTCCCCTGTAGCCCTCAAAACTTTCTTGATAGTCAACATTGAAAGCTTTTAAAGTAGTTTCCGCATCTTGTTTCATGAGCTTTCCTAAAAGTGAAGAATCTAAACCTCCTGAAAGAAATAGCCCAACCTCCACATCACTTACTTTTCGATATTTAACAGATTCATTTAGGAGCCTATCTAATTCATTTACAACTGTTTCTTCATCCAAATCATTGTTGGTTGAAAATGTATACGGGTCCCAATAAGTTTTTTTTGAATATATTCCATTCTTATTTAATCGAATAAATTGCCCAGGTTCTATTTTATTAATATTTTTATTGCCAGTTCTGTCAGCTGGCACACAAAGATGTCTTAAGTAGGATAAGTAGGAATCTATATCCGGTTCAAACTTAATTAGTTTTGATAATTCTATTGCTTTCATTTCTGAGCTAAAAAGAATCCAACTATCATTGACAGAATAATATAAAGGTTTAATACCGATACGATCTCTAGCCATAAACAATTCACCAGATTTATTGTCATAGATTACAAATGCAAATTGACCACGAAGTTTATCCAATATTTTCTCTTCATATTCGACATAACCCTGTAAAAGTACTTCTGTATCACCATTTGTTATAAATGTATATCCTTTTGTTTCTAATTCTTTTCTCAACTCCTTATAGTTGTAAATTTCACCATTAAAAACTATTGTGTATCTTTTATCAACAGATTGAAAAGGCTGATTTGAACGATCGTTTAAATCAATAATTGATAATCTCGTATGAATCAAACAAATAGAATCATTTATAAAATTATGAGAAGAGTGATCTGGACCTCTATGTTCTAGAGATCGCTTTACATTCTCAACAACTATTGGGTCGATTTTGGAATTGTTTAAGCTTATAATTCCAGCTATTCCACACATTTATCTAACTTTAATGTAATATTTTTTATTTAAAGAACATAAATTATTTTTGTTTAAAGTAATTAGTATGAAATATTTTATTGATTATATTTTTTTGTTAATCATTTTCCCTATTTTTATAGTTGTATTTCCAATAATTTCTTTATTTATTTTGTTATTTGATTCAGGTCCAGTAATTTACTCTCAAAAAAGAGTTGGACTAAAGGGTCAAGAGTTTAAATTACACAAATTCAGAACAATGTCTGTATCTTCAGATGAAAAAATTCATAAAGATCACTATAAAGATCTTTCACAAAATAAAAAAATTGAGCCATCCTTAACTCCTGATGATCCAATCAGAATTGAAAATGATGATAGGATCACCAAAATAGGGTCTTTTTTAAGAAAAACTTCTTTAGATGAATTACCAAATATCCTAAATGTTTTGAAAGGTCAAATGTCTTTTGTTGGGCCTAGACCGTTAGTTAAATATGAGTCTGATCTTTATGGAGAATACAAAGAAAAAAGGAATTCAATAAAGCCTGGGATTACTGGCCTAGCTCAAATCCAAGGAAGGTTAGATTTAAGTTTACAAGAAAGACTTTACTGGGATATAAAATACGTTGATAAAAAGTCTTTTAACTACGATCTAATTATTATTTTTAAAACTATTTATTCGGTTCTCTCAGGAAGAGGAGCGAATTAAGCTACTGTATTTGGTGCTAACAATTTCCTTATTTGATATATTTTGCTGAAAATCACTTATATTCTTTAATATTTGATTAACTTTTTTAAGATTTTTCATTTGTTGCAGTGCAGTTTCTAATTTTTCAGGTTTCTTTAAATCAATGTTGAAACCCAATTCGTATTTATCAATTAATTTTGAAACAGCAGAATTAGGATTAGAAAAATTTATTAATATTTTATTCATATTTAAGTAGTCAAAAGTTTTTCCTGGAAACCCTTCAATAGTTATTTCATAATCTAAACAAATTAATGCATAAGGGATATCTTTTACTTTTTCCTCCAAATCTTCTCTAGGGAGATAGTCATTTATGTTTATATTATCCTTTGAAAATTTAGATAAACTTTCAAATTCCTGTCCTGCACCATAAAGCTCAAACTTCCAGTTTTGGGGAAATTGCTCATTAAAAAAATTTATGAAAGTACTTATGTTTTGTGGCCTTCCAGTATTCCCAGCATAGAATATACTTTCTAATTTCAGATTTGGTTCAAAATTACTCTTTGGAAATGGTGAAAAATGATTTATTGTATGAATTTTATTTTTATTAATATGTCTTTTTTCAATTAAGTATTTTTTTAACTCTTCAGAGTTAACTACAACTTTACTCACATTTTTTAATGAATAGTTATCAAGAATTTTAAACAAAGATTTCAAAAGTCTATTTGGTTGTTCATCTAATTTTTCAGCTATCTCAGGATACAACTCCCAAAGTGAATAAATCGTATTTATTTTTAAAATTTTAGTTGTAAAAATGCATACTAAATTCATAGTTGGTGGATAGCTAAAAATTAAGATTTCTTTATAGTCTTTTCTATTTTTGTAAATAAAACGAATTGCTTTAAAGTTAAAACCCAGCCATTGAAAAAATCTGGACGAATTTGAAAACTGACGCGGGTTTGATTCTATGTAGTGTACTTTTATTCCTTTAAACATTCCAACGCTAATATTTTTGTCGTTTTGATTGTATTCTTGAGCACTTTTTAAATTGTATTGAGGAGAGCTTGCTAAAACTTCAATATTGTTCAATTCTTTATTCAATCCATCAGCTATCTCGGATACAATCATGCCTGTTGAAATAGTGTCAGGAGGAAAAGTTAAAGAATGAATTAAAATTTTTTTCATTTTAAAAATGATCTTGAGATATCAAAATCATAATTTTCTCTGGCGTGTTTGTTAAAGTTGTTATTTTTACTTAAATCTATCAAATCATCAACAATTACTTTAGAAGCAGTTCCATCCCCAAAAGGGTGTTTCCAAACAGTACTTTTTAATTCATTAGCTTTAAAATGTACATCTTCTAGATTGTCATTGTTAATAGTTGGATCAAATTTTATAGATGATTTGACCTCATACACTTCAGGTCTTTCTGTACTATGTCTCATCTGAACTGTTGGGATTCCTAATATACATGCTTCTTCTATTACTGTTCCTGAATCAGATAAGCAATAAGATGAGTTTTTGAGTAAGTAGATAAACTCAAGATAACCAATGGGGTCTACAACTAAGATGTTATTATTTAACTTCATTCCCGAATCTTTTAACTGTCTTTGAGTGGCGTATCCCATTGGGAATACTACTTTTTTATTAGTTGTATTTATTAAATTAATTATGGTTTCAAAGCTTTCTGGACTTAAAATATTTTCTCTTCTGTGGCAAGTAACTAATACAAACTCGTCATCTTTGATAAAATTTTTAACGCTATCATCTAGAAAATTAACCCCTGTATCAAATAAATCTTTAAATTCATCAAGAATATCAACTATAGGGTTTCCAGTAACTTTTATTATGCTGTCAGATATACCTTCATTTAATCCTTGTTTCTTATATGAGGGAAGATATGAATAAATTCTATCTGAAAGATGATCAATTGTTTTTCTATATTTTTCTTCAGGCATTCTCCAGTCATATGACCTCATACACCCCTCTATGTGAACAATTGGTGTATTGTGCTGTGAAACACCGATAGAACCCATCACTGTATTAGTATCACCCAGAAACATAACAGCTTTATATTTATGATTCTCTAGATGTGAGTAAGTTTCATTTATTATTGAGGAAACTGTAGTTGCATCGTTTGTAACATCGATGTTAAATTCATAATCTGGTTTTGGAGTGTTTAGTTGATTAAAAAAAACATCTTTCATATTTTCTGAATAATGTTGTCCTGACCAAATAAAGTCGAAATCAATATCTGTACTTTGATTTAATAATTTTATTATTTTGCTTGCCCTAATTACATCAGGTCTAATTCCAAGAATTAATCCAATATCTTTCATATCGTATTAAGGATACCTTTAGTTAAACTGCTTTCAGATAATTCTTTAATATTTTCTTCTATTGTTGGAATGTTTTCATATCCAGCATCTAACCATAATGTTTTATTTGCATCTTCGTTATCAGTCTTTAAAGTTCTATTGACCGAATTTTCTGAGTTTATTTTTTCAACCTTCACATCAACATCAAAAAACTTTTTAAAATATATTAATAAGTCGTATTTTGAAACCTCATCCTTAGGTATTACATGTTGTATATTATTTTTGAAATTATTAGTTTTAATCATTCCGTGGACAATCTTTGCAAAATTTAATGTTGTAATCCCATTCCACATATGATCTATAAAACCATTTACTTTTCCTTCACTTTGATTTAAAAACCAATTTAGCAAAGACTTTCCTTGGCCTGCTTCTGGCCCGACAATACTCCCTCTTATTAAATACTTGTTTAAATTTACTACTTCTCCACCAATTTTTGATTTTCCATATACATCAATTGCATCTTGAAAAGAAGACTCTAAATATTCACCAGTTGCACCTGAAAAAACACAGTCCGTACCAATTTGAATAAATTTAAAATTATGTTCTGAGGCAAGGTTTGAAATCTTTAATGGAAAATAGCTATTTACTTCTAGCGCTTTCTTAACTGACTCGTTACTTTCTTCATTAATTTCAGGTTTGATTAGTCCAATGCAATTTATCAGAAAATCTGGATTTATATCTTTGATTAACTTTTCTAAATCATCAGTTAATGCGTCAAATTTGTAAGAATTTTCATGTGGATAATTTTGCTTATTATTTCTATAAGTTAAAAATATATCAAATTCATTAGTGTTAATGAAATATTTGGATACCATATTTCCAAGCATTCCACTTGAACCAAGTATCAATAACTTATTCATAAAAATTTGGATTAAGTTCGCTCCACGGATCCCAAAGTTTAGAATCAAAACGATAATCATCTTTGACCGACTCATCTAAAGGTAAAGATGAGAAATATCTAATACTATTATTTTCAGTTAAATTCATTGCGCCATTTGCATAATTATTTGGTATATACAATATTCCATCTGTTGGGGTTAAAGTAAATTTATGAATTTTTATATCATTAGATGGGTTATCAAAATCTTCTATGTGTACAGCACAAACTAAGAATTCGCCCTCTTCAACACTAATCCACTTTTCTTCTATTTTGTGTCCGTGCCAAGCTCGAACTGTTTTAATTAATTTATTCTGAACTTTATATGTTCTAACTACATTTTTTAAATTAAGTTCATTAGTAAAAAAAACCGTTCCCCTATCATCTGAGTGTGAATTGCTGGAAAACAAAATAGGTTCCATTTTTATTTAACTCCATATTTTTGTAAAAAATTTTGATTTGAATATCTAGGGTCATTTATATCTTTAATTCTATTTGAAGAAATTAACTCATACATTTCATTTATGCCTTGTGTTAAATCGACAGTTGCTTGAAATCCAGTAGCGTCTTTTAATTTTTCACTAGAAACTTGATAATTTCGAGCATCTTGAAATGGGAGAGGTGTTGTTTCTATCTCAACGTCACTAATTTTGTTTTTAATCTCGTTTGCAATTTCGATAATTTTAAAATTTTTGTAATGAAGATTAAATACACCATTTGTTTGAGTATCAAGTGTATGAGCTATAGCATTTGCTACATCTTTCACATGAAGAAGAGGCCTCCATTGCTCACCCCCAAAAACACTCATTTTCTTATCAATATAGGCTTTAGTGGTTAAGATGTTTACAACTAAATCCAATCTAATTCTTGAAAACTTATCACCAATTCCAAAGAGGGTCCCTAATCTAAAAATAATTGAATCTGAGTCAGCTAAATACTTTTCTGCAATAAGCTTTGATGAAGCGTATTCAGAAAGTGGATTAACTTCAGAACTTTCATCAAGAATCCCTTCTTGAGCTCCATAAACTGAACATGTAGAGAGAAATACTATTTTTCCTTTAAAATTTTTAGCAAGGTTTTTTACAGTTTCTGAATTAATTTCGTGAGTAAGGGCAGGGTTTATTGCACAAGCTCCATCACCCACCAAAGCGGCTAGCCATATTACAGCATCATATTGATCTAAAATATTGTTTATTTTTTTATAGTCTCTAATATCTCCAAATATAAAATCTACATTTTTTCTGTAAGAATTTTCGTAAATTAAAGAATCATAAACTGTAACTTCATTTTCTTTTGATAATAAATCTACTATGCCACCACCGACATAGCCTGCCCCGCCGACAATTAATACTTTCATCTTCTTTAATAGTATATGCTTTTATTTTCTTAATAATTATTGTTTATTTTTTTGCAAAATATTTTCTTAGACAAATATATACCAAGCTTTGTTACCATGTTTACTGTGAGTAAAAACATTCTTGTTACTGGAAGTTCAGGTTTTATTGGCTTTAATCTTTCAAAATGCCTACTCAGTGAAGGTCACAATGTCACTGGTATTGACTCATTTAATGAAGCTTACGATCCGAGTTTTAAAAGAATAAGACAGCAAATACTTAAAAAAGATTCAAATTTTAAAGATTATGAATTGAATTTAGATATTTATAAAAATTTAGAACATATTAGAAACACTGAAGATGTTAATTATGATATTGTATTTCACTTAGCTGCAAGAGCAGGTGTGAGGCAGAGCTTTTTAGATCCTGTTTCATATATAAAAGATAATGCTATTGGCACTACAAACGTGGCTAATTTTGTTAAAGAATGTGAAATAAAAAAATTAGTCTTAGCTTCAACATCCTCAATTTATGGAAATAGTGGTACAAATAAGATGATTGAAGGAGTTGATGAAAAGATAGAACCACCTTCAATCTATGCCGCCTCAAAGTTGTCTGGTGAAGTGTTTGCAAAAAATATTCTAGAAAATTCAGAAACTAACCTTATTATTACAAGATTCTTCACAGTTTATGGCCCTTTTGGAAGACCAGATATGTCAGTCTTACGATTTATACATTGGATTGTTGAAGGTAAGAAGGTTAATTTATTTGGCGACGGTAAACAATCAAGATCATTTACATATATTGATGATGTAACTGAATTATTAATATTATGTAAAAGTGTAAATACTGACTGCACACTAAATGTTGGAAATAATCAAACTTCGACTTTAATAGAAGTTATTCAATATATTGAAGAAGCAACTAATACAGAAGCAAATATTGATTATCAGGAGCGAGCATACAAAGATCCAGATATCGTTTTGCCAAGTTTAGAAAACACAAAAAATATTACAGGCTGGTCTCCTAAAACAGATATTAAAAGTGGAGTAGAAAATACTGTAAAATGGTATTTTGAAAATAGAGATTTGATTAAAAATCTAAAATATTTGTAGGGTTTATGAAAAAAATAATAGTAACTGGTGGTGCTGGATTTATAGGGACAAGTTTAGTAAAAGCATTGCTAAGAAATGATGTCGAAAAAATACTAATAATTGATGATCTTTCAACGGGTTCTAAATCAAATTTAGATAACCTTCTATCAGATAAAAAAATTGAATTCATTCATTCAAAAATTGAAGATATTGAAAATATAAACAAAGTATTTCAAAATTATGACTTTTGCTATCACCTTGCAGCAGGTGTTGGAGTTCAGTATATTATGGATAATTTGAGTGATTCACTACTAACGAATATTCTTGCTACCCATAAAGTTTTGGAGGCTTGCCAAGCCAATAATCTACCAGTTTTACTAACTTCAACGTCTGAGGTTTACGGTGTCGCTGAAGATAAAGTTTGGACAGAGGAAACAAAAAGCTTAATTGGGCCTACTACAAAATTAAGATGGTCATATGCTGCATCAAAAATGATTGATGAGTTTATTGCTCTCTCTCTATATGAAGAGAAAAAAGTTTCACCAATAATTGTTCGTTTATTTAATATAATCGGACCTAATCAACTCTCAAAATTTGGAATGGTTGTTCCAAGATTTATTGAAGCTGCCATTAATGATGAAGATATACTAATTCATGGTGATGGTTCTCAATCCAGATCATTTACTTGGGTAGATGATGTAGTTACCTATCTAATAAAACTTGCAGAGTTAAAAGCATACGGAGAAATATTTAATATTGGTCAAACAGAGGAAATTACAATAAAAGAACTTGCTGAGCTTATTATTGAAAAAAGCAATTCTAATTCAAAAATTATTTATAAAAGTCATGAAGAAGTATTTGGGAAATCTTTTGAAGACCCAAATAGACGTACTCCTGGAATTAAAAAAATTGTTGAATTTACTGGAATTAAACCAAGTAAAAATATTGAATTTATGGTTGAAAACATAATTAATTACAAACAAAATAATTAGTAAAGTGAATATTCTCATAACAACTGGAATATATCCTCCAGATGTTGGTGGTCCTGCAAGGTTTGTTCCATTAATTGCAGAAAAATTGTCTTACAAAAATAATGTAAAAGTAATTACTTTAAGCCAAGACATGAGTAATTTGGACAAAGATGATTATCAAGTTATCAGGATTTTAAGAAAACAAAATAAATTTATTAGAATTTTTAAAACATTCTATCTAATACTCAAATTTGGACGAAAGTCAGATGTTATTTTCATCAATGGTTTGTGGCTTGAAACATATTTAGCGAACTTATTTATAAGAAAAAATACAATTAGAAAAATAGTAGGTGACCCAGTTTGGGAAAAGTATTATTCAAAATATAAAGTCACTGAAGAATTTGATGAATTTCAGTCAAAAAAATACAACATTTTAATAGAACTTTATAAATTTTTTAGAAATGTTTCTATAAGATCTGTTGATACAATAATTGTTCCTTCAAATCATTTATCAAACTTTATAAAAAATATTGGCTTTTCTGGCAACTTAATACAAATAAACAATGGAACAAAAAAAAGCAAAGATATTGAAAAAATATATGATGAAAATAATTTTTTAATTGTAAGTCGACTAGTTAGGCATAAAAATATTGATCTTATAATTAAGTCATTCAATGATTTAAATAAACAAGATTCTTTAGACTTCAAACTAAACATAATTGGTGAAGGGCCTGAATACAAAAATATTAAAGATCTTATAGCAAAATTTAACTTAAGTGATTCTATAAGCCTTATTGGTTCAAAATTTGGCAATGAACTTGAAGAATATTATAAGAATTCAAATTACTTTTTACAATTATCAAGTTACGAAGGAATGCCCCACTCAATCCTTGAAGCAATGAATCATAAATTAATTGTCATAGCGTCTAAATTTGGAGGAAATTACGAACTTATTGGCAATAATGACTTTGGCTATATTGTTGAGAGTCTAGAGGTGGATCAAGTTACAGATTCTATAAAAAATGCAATTAATGATAGTCAAAATCAAATCATAGCCTCAAAAGGTAAAAATTTGGTAAATCAAGAATATAATATTGAACTAACGACGCAAAAATATGCTGAAGTAATTTTTAAAAATGAGTAAGAAAAAAATACTGTATTTAAACCTTTCAACTAACGAGAAAGATATATCTCTAGGATTTTCAAATTCTTGGCTCTCAAAGTTTGCTGATAAATTTGAAAGTGTAGATTTGATATCACTCAATATATCATCAAACAATCACACAGAATTTAAAAATGTCAATATTTTTGGTATTTCAGAATCAGAAAAGTTGTCAAGGATTGATAAATATTTAAAACTAAAAAACTTAGTCAAAGATTTAACTCAAAAGAATGATTACTCCATATGTTTTTCACACATGTCACCTTTACTGTCGATAATTGCTAATTGGTACAATAAAAACAATAAGACAATATCAATTCTTTGGTACACTCATCCAATGCCAAAAGAGCTAATTAAGAAAATTGTTTTATACATAAGTCTATTTTTCAATAATCAGATTGTTACAGCCTCTGAATCTTCATTTCCATATTTTTCAAAAAAAGTTAACGTAATTGGTCATGCAATAGACTACGACGCATTTTTAAATAAAAAAACAAATATTAGCAACAATAATTTTGTTATTTTAAGTAGAATTTCAAAATCAAAAAATTTGGAATTGAGTATTGATTGTTTTTTAAAAAGTAAATTCAATCAAGACTCAATCACAGTGATTGGAGATGCTGTAACAGATGCTGATATGGAATATAAAGCTTTCCTTGCTGAAAAATATAGAACAAAAAACAATGTAATTTTTAAGGGCATGATTCCTCACAAAGAACTTCCTGTTGTTTTGAGAAGTTATTCATATCATATCAACTCAACTCCCCCAGGATTTTATGATAAGTCTGTTTTAGAAACACTTGCTGCAGGTATATATAATTTTTATTTAAATGCTGACTACGATAAACACTTTGATTCAAAATCATTAAAGTATACAAAATTTTCATCTAAACAAAATTCATTAACTGATTTGCTGAACTCAGTTTATGAGTTGAATAATAATAAGATTTTAGAAATTGTTTCTTTCGCACAAAACAGTGTCTCAAAAGAGTCCGTAGAAACTATTTCGGATAGAGTGTTGTCTACAGTTGAGAACTAACCCAATCTATAGTTTTAGTTAATCCATCCTCTAGCTTTACTTTAGGCTCCCAGTTAAGCAATGTTTTAGCTTTAGTAATATCTGGTTTTCTTTGCTTAGGATCGTCTTGAGGTAAGTCTTTATTGATTAATTTTGAATTCGAATTTGTAATTTCTATTATTTTTGACGCAAGTTGATTAATTGTAATTTCAGTTGGATTACCAATGTTGAATACATCATTATGCTCAGATTCCATTAGAGAAACAATGCCGTTAACAGTATCTTGGACGTATGAAAAGCTTCTTGTTTGAGATCCATCTCCGTACACTGTTATATCTTCACCTTTTAAAGCTTGAACTATAAAATTTGTTACAACCCTTCCATCATTTAATTGCATTCTTGGTCCATAAGTATTAAAAATTCTAACTACTTTTGTTTCAAGATTATATGTTCTGCTATAAGTTGCTGTTGCCGCCTCGGCAAATCTCTTTGCTTCATCGTACATACTTCTCTCACCATTGGGGTTCACATTACCCCAGTATTCTTCACTTTGTGGTGAAACTTTAGGATCACCATATATTTCCGATGTTGAGGCTAGTAAATAGGCAGCGTTCTTTACTTTTGCAAGTCCTAAAGTGTTGATAGTGCCAATACTTCCAGCCTTTAATGTGTTTACTGGATTTTCTTGGTATGCAATCGGTGATGCTGCACTTGCAAAATGAAAAATAAAATCAATTTCCTCAGAAATATCTATATGATCTTGGACATCATGTTGAATAAAATTTACATTTTTGTGATCCAACAGATGCTCTATGTTGTTCTTATTTCCTGTAAGCAAGTTATCCAATAGAATCAAATTATGATTCTTCTCAAAAAGGGTATCAGCTAAATGAGAACATACAAATCCCGCCCCTCCTGTTATTAAAATATTCAAGTTAACTCCATGGATAATAAATCACACAGTTATTTTTGGAACAAAATTTATTAAGTTCACTAATAAAGTCATCTTTTTGTGGGTACATAATTGAAACAAGTGAATTTGAGACAATATCATTAATACTTGATACATGCGAATGTTCTGGTACCTGAATTTTTTGATCTAAAATAATAACTTCAATTTCCATTTTTGAGAGTATTTTATAAATATCTAAAGTTGGAGAATTTCTTAAATCATCCGTGTCTTCCTTAAATGCAGCACCTACTAAATAAATTTTTTCTAAATTATTGCTTTGTTTTAATGATATTAATTGATTAACAGTCCACTTAAGATGCTCATCATTTGATTCAATTATATTTGATATTAAAGGTAGATTTAATTCATTTTTATTATAGAAATTATTAACTTCGATAAGATCTTTAGGAAAGCATGAACCTCCCCACGAAGGAGATGGTCTAAAGTAATGTGATCCGATTCTGGTATCTAGGCCTACGCCTTTTAATACATCTTGAAGATTTGCATTTGAATACTCAACTAATCTTGTTGCTTCATTTGCAAATGAAAGTCTCATAGGTAAATACGTATTAGCAAGATATTTTATTAACTGAGAACTTATTGGATCGGTAATAATTATTTCAGTATCGTAGCTGCTGTATAATTGCTCCAGTTTTTTTACTTTCTCTTGATTTAATCCACCTATTACAACTCTATCCGGATTGAAAAAATCATGAACTGCACTTCCTTCTCTTAAAAATTCCGGATTAAAAGTTAAAAGATTTTTATCGTAACCCACATTATTACAAACATTTTCAATTTCATATGGAGGTATAGTAGATTTTACAGTGATTGTAATATCTTTATTTTCAAGCTTTGAAATCTCAGTAATTGCTGATTCTAAAAATTTTGTATCGACAGAGTTAGTTTCAAGATTATTTGGAGTTTGAACACATATAAAAACTATGTCAGTTTCATCCCAATTAAGACCAAGATAATTTTCATGAAATGACATACGATTAAAATTATCATCCTTAGAAAAATATTCATCAAGGCCAGGTTCAAAGAAAGGCAACTCTTTACTTGCTAGTCTATTAATTTTTTTGGAATCTAAATCTATAAAGGAAACACTGTGGCCCTGTTCAGCAAAGCCAACACCTGTTACTAAGCCAACATAGCCTGTACCCACTATGACAATGTTCATATTATGCAATGTTAACAATTTTTAGTTTTAATATGATAAGTAATGATAAATTATGTTGCTCATTGGGATTGGATACTGACTAAATCGCGTGGATCAATTGTTGAAAGTATTGAAGATTATGAATTTAGATCTATATGCCCAATTGATAACAAGACTGCCCTGTCTAAATATTATAAAGATAGTATTGATTGGGGAATTAATAGAACAAACAGTTTTGGATTAAATGGCATATTTAAGTTGATAAAAATACTAAAGACACTAGAAGATAAATCAATTATTCATGTTTTTACTATAAAATCAGGCTTTATTTATATTATTTCAAAATTATTTGTAAAAAAAGATTTTAAGGCAATTCTTTCCGTTACTGGATTAGGTTTTTTGTTTAGTAGCAATACTTTAGCTAAAATTTTGAAGACACTTCTTAGGCCAATATTCTTTTTATTAATCAATAAAATATATGATGTAATTATTTTTCAAAATATAGATGATAAAAATACTTTTCTAGAATATTCAAGATATGAAAATCAGACTAAGTTGATTAAAAGTTCTGGCTTAGATACTGAAAAGTATGTATTAAAAAATAGTTTCAATAATAATTTAAAAGTAATTTTTGCATCAAGATTGTTAAAAGATAAAGGTGTTAATGAATTTATGGAATTAGCAAAATCCTTAGAAGACAGTGAAATAGAATTTTTTATTGCTGGTGACATAGATCTTGGGAATCCTGAGTCTTTAAATGAAAGCGAATTAAACGAATTAAAGAAATTAAATTATATTACTTATTTAGGATTTATAGATATAGAAAAAGAGTTACATAATTATGACGTTTTAGTCTCAATGTCAGCACATGAAGGATTTTCTAGAGTTTTACTCGAATCTTCTTTTGTAGGGCTCTATGTTGTGAGTCTAGAAAATCATGGCACAAAATTTATTTCTGAATTTGAGAATTCAAAATTAATTACATCTTTACAAATCGATAGTTTCATTGAAGTACTTGAGAATTTAAAACTAACTGATTTAGAACTTAGCTCTAAAAATCGTGATTACATAACAAAAAATTACTCATCTAACGAAATTGCTAAACATTTTAAAAATATTTATGAGACAATTTAATGAATAATTTTCAAATAAACATATATTTGTCTGCATTCATTGCGCTTGGATTATCAATTATTTTAAACTATTTAATTTTTACTCTTACTAAAAATAGAAATTATCAAAATAATTCTGAAGAGGTAAGGCTATCAAAAAGAAACGTGCCTCCTTTAGGCGGTATTGCAATTGCCCTATCTTTCTTACTTTCTGTAAGACTTCTTGGGCAAGCTGATTCAAATTTTATAACTATAGGTTTGTTTGGAGTTGCAATTGCTTTATTAGGTGCATTTGATGATTTTTTTAACCTCAACTGGAAAATAAAACTTTTTTTTCAAATTTTATTTGTTACTGTACCAATTGCTTTATTAAATGTATTTTTAAACTTTGAGTCAATGATTGGCATAGATTTAAACAATTCATTAAATATTTTTATTTCAACTTTATGGATAGTTCTTTTAATCAATTCGATTAATTTTATTGATAATATGGACGGTTTAGCTGTTGTTATTACAGGCGGAATAAGTATTCAAATTGTAATGCTTACTTATATTTTTTCTCAAAATAAGTTAACAGATATATCAGTTATTTTGCTTTTTACAATGCTAGGATTTTTTGTTTTCAACTTTCCTCCCGCCAAGTTGTATCTAGGGGACTCTGGAAGCCTCTTTATAGGTTTTCTACTTGGATTTGTAAGTATTTTATTTACTTGGAATAATGCCGACAATCAGATCCTTAGCTATGTCATAAGTCCAATTGTATTATTCTTCACAATTCCATTATTAGATTTCTTTGTAATTATGCATTACCGTATTTCAAATAAACTTTCCCCTACTACCGGTGGAACTGACCATATTTCTCATAGATTGCTTGCTTTAGGATTTTCTGAAAAAAAAGTACTTTTTCTATTTTTCATTTATTCTGTTATCAACTTTTTATTAATTATTTGCTTCGTAATGCTTGAAGGATGGCTATCAGTATTTTCGTTTTTACTTTACGTACTGCAATTGATTGCAATTTTTAATTATTTAAAAAAATTAAAAATATTAAGTTAATTTTACTTCCAAATCAACAATTCGTTCTGGGGTACCTGCATCTATCCACCAAGTATCCAAGTCTATACTTGAACATTTTCCTTCATTGATATAAAGATTTATTAAATCCGTAATTTCATACTCTCCCCTGTCGGAAGGTTTTAATTCATCAATCTTTTTCATACATGTTGAATCAAAGATATATAATCCCACTACTGCCTTGTTGCTTTTAGGTTCTTTTGGTTTTTCCTCAATCTGAATTACCTTATTTTTTGAATCAGTTACAGCTACTCCAAACTCCTCAGGATTTGTTACTTCTTTTGTAAAAATAATTGAGTTTTTGTCTAAGCTAAAAAGCTCTTCAAAATTGATGTTTTCTATTGGATTATTGCCAAAGAAATTATCTCCAAGAACAAAAACTACTTGGTCTCCTTCATTTACATAAGATTTTGCCTGTTTTAGTGCGTGCGATATTCCAAGCTGTTCAGGTTGAATCGCAAACTCAATATTGTATTTTTCATTGATTTGATTAGTTTCATTTCTTATAAGGGTGTCAAAAGAAGGGTTTGTGATTATTACAAAATCTTTTAACCCCCAACTAATTAATTGATCTAACTGTTGGAGTATCATTGATTTTGAATTTACTTTTAAAAGAATTTTAGTTGACTGATTATCCCTAAAGCCTTGCAACCTTGTTCCAAGACCGCCTGCAGCGATAATACATTTAATAGCTCCCACAATGTTTAATTATAGAGTTATACTAGTTTTTTGAAAGAATGAAAGAAAATCGATACATAATTCTATTTGTAATCCTAATTATGGTTGGGGTAAGTGCTTACATGTTCTTTCCCAATTTTCAAACACAAGAATTTGATCAAAATGTAGTAGAAAACATTATGGATGGTGTAACAACAACCTCTATTAGTGAAGATTCGGATTCAAATAATACTAATAATCAAGATGGAAACACCATAATTGAAAGTCCTATTGAAAGCGAACCTGAAATTGAAAACCTACTTAATTTAAATCAAACTTTAGTTATCAAAGACAATATTACCTCTTATTTACTAATTGGATCTGACAAGAGGGGTAACGAAAACGAAGATGGCTATGTTGAAGGACAACGTGCCGACGTAATAATTTTAGGATTTTTTAATGAGACAATTAATAAGAATGCTTTAATTTCTATTCCTAGAGATACATTAGTTACAAATCTATGCACAGGTGAAGTAGAGAGAATTAATGCAAGTTTTAAACGAAATAACTGTGGAAATGGTGCTGAAAATATAGTTGCTGCTGTTAATAACTTAACTGGTATAAAAATAGAGCATATTGCAAGCTTTAATTTTGAAGGCTTTGAGAAAATAATTGATTCGTTTAATGGTATAGAAATTTGTGTAGAAGAAACACAAAGAGAAGGGTATTCATTCGAACTTCAGAAAGGTTGCCAGACAGTTAGTGGCTCTACCGCGTTAAATTGGACTCGATCAAGAAACACTGAAGTGCTAATCGGACAAAAAATTGTCGATGAAGATGGTAATGATAAATCTGAATGGAAAAAAATGGAATATGTAAGTGACTTATCTAGAGTTGAAAGACAACAATACCTTGTAATTCAACTTTTAAATGAATTAGAAAATTTTTCAAGTTTCGGCGAATTGTTACAATTTATTCAAGCACTTGAAGAGACATTTGTTGTTGATGAGGGTCTAAGCGTTAACAAAGCTACAAACATTTTGTGGAGCTTAAGGACACTGGATTTAAATAATATTGCAAAACTTACAGTACCAACGACTCCTTATCAACTCAATGATGGAAGGCAAGTATTGATTCTTAATGGTAACTTTTATGATTTTGCAAAAGAAAATCTACTAATAGAAGAATAATATCCAGAGACTAAATAGCTTATACAAACAAATAGAAATAGTGAAGCATCCGGAGAGTAAATCAAATCATTAGTTAAGTTTTGTAAAAAGAATGCAATTAATACAATTTTTGAAAATTGATTTTTATCCTTATCAGAGAATGCTTTAAGAAGTATAAAAAATATCAAGCTGTAAAAAATTAAAGATAGCAATGCTCCATACTCAACAGCAAATGTTAAATAACCGTTATGAGCTGTAGTTAGCTGGTTTAAATGAGAGTTAGAGGTTATTTTTCCTGGAAGGGCAACGATTTTATCAACATTTGTTGCTAAAACTCCACTTGATAAACTCAGATCACCTACTTTATTGCTATATGTACCAGTATTGTCTGCCCATTCAAAAAATAATCTAGAATCATAAATATACCATTTCCAAGAATGCTTTCCGGAATTAAACAGTGAAGAAGAAGAAATTAAAACTTGTTTATCGCTTGGTATGCTTGGTAGGGAAATTTCAAGGTCAACAGTAAAATCTTGGCCTGAAAGATTTAGATTTTGAGGAATTGCAATCCAATACTTGTTAGGTGAATATGTAATTACACCAAAATCTGTAAATTTAAGTTCATTAACATCTTCATAACTTACCAATGTATTAGGTTTGTAAAGATAAAAAGAATCATTTAATTCATTCTTATTAAAATTTACTTCTAACAAATCCTGATTAGTTGTTATTGACAATTTAGATACTTCTCCATCTAACCAATTGTTTCCAAAAGACTGTCCATCAGCCCATCCACCAACTTCAATAAAGGAAGAGTTTTCTTCTAAATCAATATAATCTCCATATGTTTGAGATTCACCAATTTGATTCCATTCAGTTCCATTTTCTGAAATAAAAAATTCAACAATTGATCTCGGAGCCAACCCATCTTTGTATTTAAATTTCATTCTTAAAAATGCATGATAATTTTTATATTTACAAGCTGGACATAAATTATTTAAATCTTCAATTGTGATTGCGCCTCTATACATCGCCATCTCTAGAAATTTAGATAACTCTCCTATCGTCATAATCCTATCTGGACAGAGACTTTTAAGGTCATAACTACAGTTGACCAAAAGAGAGTTTGATTCTAATGATGAAAAATACTGCAATTCAATTGGATCGACATCAGTGTATACATTTTTTGATAATTCAACCTGTGTTCCTAAACTGGTCAATTGATTATTAAAAATACATGCAAATTGAGATCTTGTAATATTTGAATCATCTTTTATGTTTTTTAAACATAATTCCTTACTTTGGCTTAATGACTGCTCATTTAAGTTAAAGTATGCAGTAAATACTTTTGATACATCGATAATCTTTGTCTTTTCTATCTGGCAAATTTTACTTTCGTCAACACAATTATCACTTAATATATATCTTTTTAAATAGCTAAACCCTTCATCAGAGTATTCATATCTATAATTGTATTTTTCTGCACTATCTGAAGGAAAAATATCAGAATTAATCTTATTTAAATCAAAATTGAAAACATTCTTCAATTGTTGTAATTCAACAATGTAAAAAGATGATTCAAAAGTATTGTATACATAATTTCCACCCCCGGTACCTATGAGTGGATTTATATTCTCTATTGCAATATCGCTTAAAACAGCTCTATCGGAACCCTTAAGGATAGTTTGAGGATTAAATGAAAATATAAATAAGGAAAAGACAAAAATGGATGAAGAAAAAATTACAAAAGTTTTTATATTTAATTTTTCTTTTAAATGAAAAAGTAATATTAAGGCAATTACAAATGCGATATAACTTCCTCTTGATTTCGAAAAAACTAAAGAAATTAATGAAATTAAAAACATGATTAAAGAAAATGATTTGAATATTCCTTTATTCAAAAACCATAAATTTAAAAAATATAATGAGGCCACAACACAAATAAAGCCAAATACATTTGGACCACTACCCTGTAGTCCAGCTAACCTGCCAGAAAGAAATATATTGTTTGAATCAATATTTGCTGAAACCCAACCTGCATCTTGTATGTAAATCCTGTCTCGAACTAATAAAAATAAACTATTTACAAGTACAACAGCAGTTAGAAAAAAGAAAAAAGTTTCTTCAGTATTGTAAAGTTTATTGGCAACAAGATACTTCATGAAAAGATAAGCAAGTAGAGACATGAATACAAATCTAATATTTGTTCTGTTAAGTAAATCTATCCCGCTGGAATTTAAGAATGAGGAATATATTAGGAAAAATAATGTTATACCAGCCCAAAAGTAATCAACTTTATTAAAATTCTTATTTTTATTAGATAAAAATTTTAAAAACAGAAACACAAAAATTCCAACTAACGGAATATCTTCTAGTCCAATTCCAAAAAAGTTGATACCGAAGTTCGGAGGAATTAAAAGAGACGAAAAAGCAATTGCTCCTAGAACAAAAATGTGTTTGTTCTTAGTCATATTTTTTACTACCAAGTGGGCCCGGCAGGACTCGAACCTGCGACCGACGGATTATGAGTCCGTTGCTCTAACCAACTGAGCTACAGGCCCTTTTAACTATGAAATTATTGATTGAACTTTAAGAGCAAGACTCATATCACCAGCAACTTTTAATTTACCAGTCATGAAAGCTGCTTGTGGGCTTGAAGATCCATCCATAATTGCTTGCATAGTTTCAGTGTCAGTTGTAACTGTACAAGTTGCTTCAATATCATCTGATGAAATTTCTCCATTTACACCATCGATAAAAACAATTGTATCGTCAGCAACAAATTTAACTGAACCACCTAATACACTGAGGTCTTTCCCTTCAGCTCTTTCTTTAACTATTGCGAGATAATCCATTTTTTCCTCCATTCACTTTAATTATAGTGAAAAATTTAATGTATAGCTCCGAGGGTGGGACTTGAACCCACAACCAACGGATTAACAGTCCGCTGCTCTGCCAATTGAGCTACCTCGGATAGCAAATTAATAATACTAGAATTCAAATGGTATTCTGATAAATTTCTTTTTTCTTTTTTAAGTCTTCAACTTGCTGTAATAGAGAGAAGTCTTTTTTTTCCTGTTGCTCAAATCTATTAATTAAAGTTTCAATTTTAAAATTTGCAAAATAAAGATATAACCTAACAACAGCCTCTTCATACTGATCTGGTAAAAAAGAGATATTTTGATATTCTTTACTTTTGTTTTTGTCACTTTCAAGAGAGCTTATTAAATTAGCGTAATCACTGTTTAAGGAAAGAATTTCTTTTTCATTTTCAGAAATTTCAAAATTATTCTGAACAATATTTGCTGTAACTATATCTTGAAATATTGAAACAGAATTTAATGATGTTTCACCTACTTGTTCAAATTCTTCCTCTGTTTGAAAGTTCAGCTCTCTCTTTAGAATTTCTTTTTCAGTATTTAACTTTGCAGACAATAAATCTAGAGCTATATCAACTTCCAAAGGGCTTAATTTAGCAGTAATTTTTCTGAAATAATTAAAGACGCTTTTTTTATTTGACTCTTTTTTTAGAAATTTATTTAATAAATATTCAACTATTTCATCATTGTCCTTTAATATATCATCAAATATTTCTGGTTTTGATTCAAAAACATCAGATATGTCTTTATATTCAATGGGAAGATTTAGGCAGTGAATTTCAACTTGTTTTGAAATTTGGTTTTTTATTTCCAAGACTCTTTCAGTTGCTTTTAAACCAGCTTCATCATTGTCAAAACAAATAAGAATTTTACTCGTATACTTTGAGACAGATTCTAATTGTTGATAAGTTAATGCTGTTCCTGAAGGTGATGCCGAATTTGCATAACCTAACTTGTTTAAAGAAAGTACGTCAAAATAACCCTCTACAATAAATGCATATCCTTTCTTTTTAGTTGCAGTTATAAATTCATTAGTAAAGTAGAGATTTCTATTTTTCTTATATAGTACTGAATCTGAAGAATTTAAATACTTAGGGCCAAAATCGTCTATTGCCCTTCCTCCAAAAGCAATAATATTGTTTCTAAAACTTAATATTGGAAACATTATTCTGTTCTTAAAAAGCATATTTCCATTACTACTTATGAATCCAAGTCTCTGAAGATCATCTTTAGTTATTTCATTTGTTTTACAAAATTTATTAAAACTTTTTTCATCTTTACTGATAAAAGAAATTAAATATTTCTCTATATCTATGTTGTCATACTTTCTTTTTTGTAAATATGCTTTTGCGTCTTTGGAAATATTAGATTTCATTGTTTCTAAGAAATAATTGTTAATTAGATCTATCTTTTCTTGATAAACTTTAAAATCACTGTTATCACTAGTTTGGGTATATGTAAGCTTAAATCCATATTTTTCTGCTACAAACTCTATTGCATCTTGGAACTCTAAATTATTTATTTCTTGTACATATTTAAAAATATCACCCCCCTCTTTGCATCCAAAGCAATGAAAGAGGTTTTCGACATCTGTAAAACTCATACTTGCAGTTTTTTCGCCATGAAATGGGCATAAAGCCATTCCTTTTGTGCCCCTTAATTTACCTGATGTTGTGGCAAGAATAAAGTCACTAATTTTTGACCTTCTCTTAAGATCCTCTATAGATTGCCTAGCTATTCCCATTACAAATCACTAAAAAAACCAGGAAGGTCTGTTATTAAAATTCTTTCTTGTTCCATTGAGTCTCTGCTTCTTATTGTCACACTATTGTCATCAAGAGAATCAAAATCTACTGTAATACAGTATGGAGTACCAATTTCGTCTTGTCGTCTGTATCTCTTTCCTATTGATTGAGTAATATCAATTTCAGTTCTATAGTTTTCCTGTAAGATATTTTTGATATTATTTGAAATCTCAATTAACTCATCTTTTTTGCTTAATGGCAATATTCCAATTTGTATTGGCGCAATATTAAAACCAAAACGAAAAAGTGATCTTGTTGTATCATTCACTTCTTCTTCATCATAACAAGAACAAAGTAGAGCAAATAATGTTCTAGTTAATCCTCCAGCAGGCTCTATTACAGTTGGTGTTATTTTTTCATTGGTTTCGGGGTCAAAGTAAGACATATCTTTGCCACTTGCTTTTTCATGAGAAGAAAGATCAAAGGTGCCTCTATTTGCTATTCCCTCAAGCTCTCCCCATCCCCATGGGTACAAAAACTCAATATCAACAGTTTTTGAAGCATAATGAGCTAATTCATTGTCACTATGCTCTCTAAGTCTAAGGCTGGTATCTGGGATTCCAATAGATTTATACCATTCCATTCTCTTTTTTACCCAATAATCGAACCATTTATTTTCATCTTCTTCTTTACAGAAGAATTCAATCTCCATTTGCTCAAACTCTCTAGTCCTAAAAATAAACTGTCCAGGTGTTATTTCATTTCTGAATGATTTTCCAATATTTGCAATTCCAAAAGGAATCTTTGCTCTCATTGTTCTCAAAACATTCTCAAAATTTACAAATATACCTTGTGCTGTTTCTGGCCTTAAGTAAACAGTTGAGTTTTCATTTTGTACCGGACCAATGCTTGTTTCAAACATAAGATTAAATTGCCGAGGCTCAGTGAGATCTTCTTTGTCTATATCGTCTGGTACTTGATCAGCTCTATATCTTTCACCAGTTGGTTTATGATCAACCATAGGATCTGAGAATTCAGCTAAATGACCTGAAGCTTTCCACACTTCAGAACTTTGAATAATAGCTGTATCAACAGGAAAAATAGATATTTCGTTGTCATGATGAATGTCTTTCCACCAATATTTAGATATATTATTTTTAAGTAAAACTCCAAGAGGTCCGTAATCATAGGAGCTTCTGAGACCACCGTAAATAGAAGACGCATTAAAAACAAATCCTCTTGCTTGTGCGACCTTTACTACTTTTTCAAATAATTCTCTGTTAATTTCTTCCATAAGTTCTATTCCTTTTGTTAAATTCTAGTAAGACATCGTCTAATATGTCTTCATTTACATCAGGCCACAAAGCATCAATAAAAATAAGCTCAGAATATGAAAGCTGATATAGCAAAAAATTACTAATTCTTTTCTCACCTGCAGTTCTTAGTAATGCATCAGGGAAAGGAACTTCTGGGTACTGAAAAAAATTATAGAAATTACTTTCTATATCACCCAATTCAAGATTTTCATTAATATTTTCATTGTGTAAATTTAAAACTGCATTGTGAATTTCATTATGAGATCCATAATTAAATGCAAACACAAGATTTAGAGTGTTGTTATTTTTTGTTATTTCTTCTGTTTCTTTCATCAGGTCTTTATTTTCTTCTGGTATTTTTGAATCTGTCAAATCACCTAAAAATTTAAATCTGACTCCCTTTTGGTTAAATTCTTCTCGTCTTCGAATTAATATGTCTCTGTTGAAAAACATTAAAAAATCAACTTCCTCTTCAGACCTGAGCCAGTTTTCAGTTGAAAAAGCATAGACTGTCAACCATTCTAGTTTGTTAGCTATGGCCCAATCTATAGTTTTTGATAGAGAATGCTCACCTGCAGCATGACCTGCTGTACGAGGTAAATCTTTATTTAATGCCCACCTTCCATTGCCATCCATGATTATGGCAAGATGCCTTAAAGACTTATCATTTTCCATTATTCCAGACCTTGTTTAATATTTTGTTTTCAATCATTTTAAGTTTATCTTCATTTTCATGGGAATATCCAACTAAATGCAGTAAACCATGAACCAAGACTAATTGAAGCTCTTCTGACATCGTTTTTTTATATTTCAATGCGTTATTTTTAATCAGTTGTCTGTTAATAAACAAGTCTCCCAGAACTTCATTGTTTTCTTCATTTAGCTTGTAAATTTCCTTTATATTTTTATATAGTGGAATTGTAAGTACATCAGTAGGTACATTTTTTTTAAAATAGTGTTTGTTAAGTTTTTCAGACTCTTCTTTAGATACAGAATGAAGAAAGAATAAGAAGTTTTTGGAAATATTAAAATGCTTTAAATATTCTTCTCTAGCAATTTCTAATGCATTTTTTTCATTGCTATAAAAATACCCTTTGTAAATAATTTTCAAATTATTTATTCTTCTTCAGTTATTTCAGGATAAAGAACTCTTTGGTGATATAAACCTTCAAGACTAATTTGAAAAGATTCTCTGATAACTTCTAGCTCTTTAAATGTGATGGGAGCATTATTTAGCTGGCCATCAGAAATTTTTTCGTTAAAAATTTCCTCTATTACATTCTTAATTTTTTCTTCATCTGCATCTTCACTCATAAAAATAGCTCTACAAGCAGCTTCTAATGAGTCTGCAAGCATCAAAATTGCTGCCTCTCTTGAGGAAGGTTTTTCACCCAAATGCCTGAAGTCTTCTTTTGAAACATTTGGATTCATTATTTTTTCTTTTTCGTAAAAAAATCTTAAAACTGCATCACCATGATGTTCAAGAATTCCTTGATATACAATTTCGGGAATTTTAAACTTTTTAGCTAATTTAATACCATCAACAACGTGGCTTTTTATTATGTTTGCAGATTCTATTGGTGAAAGGGAGTCATGTGGATTTGTTGAGCCAATTTGATTTTCAACAAACATTGTTGGATTCATAGTTTTGCCTAAATCGTGATAATAAGCCATAGCCCTTGCGAGTTGGCTATTTGCACCTATCTTATTTGCAGCTCTGTCAGCAAGTGTACCAACTACAAGCGAGTGGTTAAAAGTACCTAATGCATTATCTTCTAGATATCTTAATGCTGGGTGATTTCTATCTGCTAGTTCTGAAAGTTTGAAACCTGATGTAAGTTTAAAAATACTCTCAACATATGAAGTTAAAGCAAACGCAGCTAAATTTGCCAGTAAAGCACTCAAAAAAGAAAAGATTAATATCTGAGTTAAATTTGCATCATCACGCAAAAAGAAATACACACCAAAAGCTAGCAGTGGTTGGGTTAAGGAAATATAAACAATTCTTTGTCTTAATAATGACCTATCAGTGTCCTCAGATAGGAATATAGCTGGAACAATTGTTCCAAGTGCGCCAAGAGCTACTAAGCCTATATTCCCACCACCAGCAAGAGCTAACAATGAGCTAGATAACGATAAGATTAAAGTCGCTCTTAAATTTAATAAAGTAACAGACAAAATACCTACAAAAGAAATAGGCAATGCATACTGAATAAATTCTAAATCTGAGACTTGAGAAAAGTATGAAACACCTCGTAAGAATATTGAAGAAATCAATATAAGTGTAAGCATCAATAATAATTCATTATTATTTAACCAAATACTGTCTCTCAAACGCCATAGCAATATATATAAAACTACAAAAACTGCAAATATAATAGGTATTGCAGCAGTTTGAACTGTCCTTGATTCTCCAGATAGAAAACCAAACTCATTCAAAGCCTGATATGTAACTTCATTAATAGGATCACCCTCATTTACAATTACTTCATCCTTGAAGAATTGGACTGTAACATTTTCTATGGATTCAGCTGCTTTTTCTTTTTGTTCATTCCATAATTCCTCTTCAAGCTTTTGATTTGCAATTAAGTTTTCAGCAATAATTTCTGCAACCGTCGAACTAATTCTTGCTTCAGGGACAATTGCATAAAGTTCACTTGACAAATTTAAAGTAGGAGGATTAGAAACTATTGTTTGTCTCTGTTGATTTAAGTTTTCATTACCAATACCTTTTGACAAAAATTCATTGGCTTTGTTTTTTGCTTCAAACTCAATTTGAGTTAAAAAATTAGTATTATTATTTTTATCTGTGTTTGAAATTTCAACTAAAACTTCAATGGCAGATGTGGAAATTGTAGAAAATAATACTGAAGTTCTAATTTTTTGAATCTGCTCAGATTTTGTAAGTTCAATTATTACGACGTTTGGATCAGACTGTTCAAGTTCATCATCTTCATTTTGTTCAAGTATTTCTTCATTTCTTGATTTAATTACAGTTAAAAACATCTCAGTAATGCCATCAATAACATCTGTAGTTATTGAAGAATCTAAAGAATATACGGGAGGAACATTGCTTATGGCTTTATCTTTGAGTGATTTTGTAGCATTTTCATCAACAACACTTAAATATCTTGGTGCAGAAAAGCTGGTTGGTGATTCCTCCCCTATCTCTAATTTAATAACCTGGTTTTCAGGAAAAATTGTAAAAGATATAAACCATACAGCAGAAGAAAAAATCAAAATATAAAAAATCTTTATTAAATGTATTATGTATTTATTCATTATTTGTCTGGGAAAATTTCCAAAATTTTAGACACTATTTTATTTCTTACAATGTCAGTGTTCTCAAATTCTAATACAGATACTTCTTCTATTTTTGATAAAGTTTTTCTTGTTTTCTTTAAACCAGAGAATGTCCTGTTATTTAAATCTATTTGTGTCTCATCACCTGTAATAATCATTTTTGAATTTTCTCCCAATCTAGTGAGGAACATTTTAATCTGACTTATAGTTGCATTCTGTGCTTCATCTAATATGATACAAGCATCATTTAAAGTTCTCCCACGCATATATGCGAGAGGAACTATTTCAATATTTCTTTTATCAATTAAATATTGTAAGGTTTCATTTCCAAAAAAATATTCTAGAGAATCAAAGAGTGGAACAAGGTAAGGATCTATTTTTTGTGAAAGGTCTCCTGGGAGGTAACCTAATCTTTCACCAGCTTCAACGGCAGGTCGTGTTAAGACAATTTTTTTTATTTTATTTTCAGAATACATTTTCACTGCACTGGCAACTGCAAGAAATGTTTTACCTGTTCCTGCTGGCCCAATACCAAAAGTTATAGTTGAATTATCAATAGTTTCCAGATACTTAAACTGATTTAGATTTTTAACTTTTATGAATTTATTATCAATTACATTAAGCTGGCTAACTTTTGAATTTTCAAGTTTTTCTGGATTTTTAATTTTTGCAATTAACTCTAAATCAGGAATCTCTATCGTTTCATTTTTGGATCCCATAATTATCATTTCATCAAGTATTCTTGTAGCTTCTTGTGTGTCTTTAGTACTCCCATTAATGTAAATAACATTACCTCGAACATTTATTTCTAAGTTTGGAAATAAAGATTTTAAATAATTAAGGTTTTGATCATTTACACCAAAGATATTTACTAATTCTTGATCAATAGGGATTGTTTTTTCAAATGTCATTATATATTTTTCAATTTTTCTCCACCGATTAGGTGCAGGTGTATATGGAAAACAGTTTGCATTGCATCAGCGTTGGTATTGAAAAGCAATCTATATCCTGTTTGATCAATATCAAATTCTTTTGCTAAGTTTTTAGCACACATAAACATACTGCCTATAAGATTTATATCACTTTCTGACATATCATTTATAGTTGGAATTTTCTTTTTAGGAATTATTAAAATATGTACTTTTGCAACAGGGTTTATATCATGTATTGCAAAAATTTGTTCATCTTCATAAATTATATCTGAATCAATTTCTCCAGATAAAATCATTTCAAAAACTGATTTATTTTCCATATTTTATTTTACATTATTAATGATACTGCAGATATTGCTGCAGTTTCAGTTCTCAAGCTAAAATCTGATATCTTATATTTATATTGGAAATTAGATAATTCCTCATTGGTCCAACCACCCTCTGGACCAATTGCAAAGGCGTTTACATTTGTCTTTTCTTTATCTAACGTTTCTCCTGAAATATCAAAACAAGAATTAAAAATTGTATAGTTTATAGAATCTGTAATTTCTATTTTTGGAAAAAAAGGAGTACCAGATTGTTCAACAGCTGATATTGCCCAATTATGAATTTTCTCGATATCGAACTTTGTATTTTGGGAATTTTGGGTTTTACCGATAAATAATCTATAGACATTCAACTCAACTAGCTTTTCAATCATAAATCTAAATCTGTTTTTTTCCCTAAGGTAAGGAACAAATATGGATATTTCATTTTTTCTAGAATATTTTTTTTGAGAATTTATTTCTACATGATCTTTTACAAGATGACCAAGAAATAATTCGCCAACTCCATTTGAGATATTTACAATATCAAAATCTTTTACTCTTAAGACATTTTTTAGATGATGAATTTTAGAATCATCTAAAGAAACCTTTTTCTTATTGGAATCGACTTCAGGTAAAAAGATAGTTGGAGTAAACATTACTGTTTTAGAAATTCCTTAAAAGCTTCTTTTGGGACACTGACCTTGCCAATTTGTCTCATCTTTTTTTTACCTTCTTTTTGTTTTTCAAGTAATTTTCTTTTTCTTGTAACATCGCCACCATAGAGTTTTGCAGTAACATCTTTTCTTAGTGCTTTAATTGTTTCCCTAGCAATAATTCTTGATCCGATGGCCGCTTGAATTGGGATATCAAATTGTTGCCTTGGTATTAAATCAGATAACTTCTTGACCCTACTTCTTCCAATGTATTCTGCATTTTCTTTAGCAAGAATGGAGCTAAATGAATCAATTGCTTCCCCGTTAACTAAAATGTCAAGTTTTACTAAGTTTCCAGATTCAAAATCTAAAATACTATAGTCTAATGAAGCAAAGCCCTGTGAAATTGACTTTAGTGAGTCATAAAAACCGTTTACAAGTTCTAAAAGAGGTAGCTTGTATCTAATTTTTACCATTGTTGTACTCAAATAATTTAAATCTTCTTGTATTCCTCTTTTTTCATTCAACAACTGCATAATTGAACCTAGGTATTCTTTTGGGAACAAAAGATTTATTTCACAGTACTTTTCTTGAATTGATTTGATATCTGTATATTTATCAATTTCACTTGGATTACGAATAATTATTTCCTCATCATTATTTCGTGTTATTTTAAATTCAACAGAAGGAGGTGTAACTATTAAAGAGAGGTCAAATTCTCTTTCAAGACGTTCAACAACAATTTCTAAATGTAATAAGCCTAAGAAACCACATCTAAATCCAAATCCAAAAGCAGATGATGTTTCAGGTTCATAAAAAAAACTTGCATCATTTAATACATACTTATCAAGAGAATCTCTTAATTTTGTATAATCGTCTGAATCAGCTGGAAAAACGCTAGAGAAAACAGTTGGCTGAGGTTCTTTGTATCCTGAAACAACAATAGGATTATCATCATTATCTTGAACTAAAGTGTCTCCAACTCTTATTTGGGACAAGTCTTTTGCACCAGTAATAATATAACCCACTTCACCGGAAGATAACTTTTCAGAAGGATTAAATTTTAAATCAAAATAACCCATTTCTGTTGGTTCAAAAGTATATCTTGAATTAACTAGCTTTAGTTTTTGATTCATATTAATTTCATCACCAAAAACTCTAACGGATGCTACAACTCCTCTGTAAGAATCAAAAAATGAGTCAAAAATTAGAGCATTTGCATGTTTTGTCTTTTGAACTGGTGGATTAACTAATTCTGGAATTGCTTTTAATAACTCACTAACCCCACTACCAGTTTTTGCAGAAATTTCAAAAATTTCATCTTGGCTAGATCCTATTAAATTAAAAATTTGTTTTTTTGCAGATTCTTTATCCGCGTCAATCGAGTCAATTTTATTTAGCACTGGTATTATTTCTAAACCAGCTTCAATTGCTGCGTAAGAATGAGCAAAAGTTTGAGCTTGTATTCCTTGAGTCGCATCTACTAATAGAATTGCACCGTCACATGCAATTAAAGCTCTTGAAACTTCATAAGAAAAATCAACATGTCCTGGGGTGTCAATTAAATTTAGTGTTACATTTTCAAACTTGAGCCTTATAGGCTGTGATTTAATAGTGATGCCTTTTTCACGTTCAAGTTCCATATTGTCTAAGATCTGATCTAAATGTTCTCCTGGTTTTATAAGACCAGACATTTCGATCAATCTATCAGCTAATGTTGATTTACCATGATCGACATGAGCAATAATTGAAATATTTCTTATATTTTTATTATCTAACATATTTATTAAGTTAATATCTTATATACCGAAAGGTTTTACATGGCTAATATTAATTCACAAAAAAAGAGAATTAGACAAGATAAGAAAAGAAATTTAAGGAACAAGTCTATTAAAACTGAACTTAAAACAGTTCTTAAATCAGTCGAAGATAGTTCTGTTGAGAATAAGTCAAATGCACTTAAAACTTTAGATATCGCTTACTCAAAAGGCATTATTACTAAAAATTTCAGAGACAGAAATAAATCTAAAATTTCAAAACTCTAATAATTTTTTTACAGAAATTAAATATCTTTTAGAATTTTCAAGTTCATATCCATATTGATTTATACTTTTTTCAATTTTATGGCTATATTGGATAGCTCTATTTATTTTCTTTTGATCTAAATTCTTAATTTTTTTTAAGGCATCATTGTACTTATAATCTTTTTTTTCTTTTAAAGTCTCAGCTACTTCGTTTGGATCAAAATCACTTAACATTTTTAATCTGATAAGTTCTTTTATAAAATAAGACAAAAAATTTCTAAAGTCTCTTTCGTTGGAAGTGAATGAATCTAACAACTTAAGATCTATTGTTTTTCTAGAACTATATATTAAATTAGTTAAATCCCACGGAAAATAATTTTCTTTTTTTTGAGAGTCAAGATATAAAACATCAACTTCAGATCCAAGTGATGTGAATTTAGACAGATTTGATTTTTTAATTTGAAAGATATAGTTGTCGTCTAAATCGATTTTTAATTTATTAAAAGATGAAATAGTTATAAATTCATCAAATATAAATTTGAATTTGTCATCATCAAATAAAGATTGTGCTTGATTAGAAATATCTTTTATCGATATTTTTTCAAGATTTATATTAAAACTATCTAATTGACTTAGATCTGATACTAGATTGTCAGTTACAAGTAGCTTCATTATCCAACAAAATTTATAATCTTGTCTTGTATATAAATTATTTTTTTAAAATCACTGATGTTCATGTCGAATTCATTTTTACAAATTTTTTCTACTTCTGATTGTTCAAGTCCTATTTCTGTTTCTCTGGTAAACCTTTTTTTACCATTTATCTGTATCACAAGTTCATATGTAGGGTCTTTTAAGTTTTCATTATCAACCTGTGGCCAAGTAATATTTATTAAATCTTCACCGAAATAATTTTCATAAATTTCAGAGGCAATATGAGGTGCCATTGGAAATAACAGAATGCTTATATTTTTAATGATCATCTCTTTCGAGCTTTTTGATATTTCTTGAGAATTTTTTAAAAAATCTGATAATTCATTGTTTAGTTTCATTAAATCTGAAACAGCTGTGTTAAATTCAAATTTATCAAGATGTTTTGAAACTGAATTTATACTTTGGTTTACTTTTCTAACTAAACTTTCGTCTTTAACTGAGCTATCTATAACTTTTAAATTTGATAATCTGTCTATATTTTCCCAGAATTTGTTCAAAAATCTTTTTGTACCTTCAATGCCACCATCATTCCACTCTACTCCGTCACTTGGAGGTGCCATAAATAAAATATATAATCTTAAAGCATCTGCTCCATGTGTTGCAAAATATGATTCTGGATCAACAGTATTACCTTTTGATTTTGACATCTTGGAACCCCCAAAATTTATCATGCCTTGTGAAAATAAATTTTGAAATGGCTCAGAAAAGTTTAAATAATTCATATCTCTTAATGCCTTTACAAAAAATCTTGCATAAAGCAAATGAAGAATTGCATGCTCAACTCCTCCTATGTATTGATCAACAGGAAGCCAATTATTAACTTTTTTAGCATCAAACGGAATATCTTGGTTTTTTGGATCAACAAATCTTAAAAAATACCAAGATGAATCAACAAATGTATCCATTGTATCTGTTTCTCTTATAGCCTCATTTCCACATTCAGGACAGTTTGTATTTATAAATTCCTCACTCTTAGCAAGGGGCGATTCATTTGTATTTTTGTAATCATCTATTTCTGGCAACAAAACTGGTAAATTATCTTCGCTTTCAGGTATCATTCCACACTTATCACAATTAATTAAAGGAATAGGACAACCCCAATATCTTTGTCGACTAATTAACCAATCTCTTAAACGAAATGTAGTTTTACTAGTTCCAATTTTGTTATATTCCAAAAACTTAACTATCTTATTTGAAGCTTCATTATGTGATTCTAGATTATCGAATTCTCCCGAGTTAATAAGAATCCCTTCACCAACGAATGCTTCTTGCTCTATTGAAGATTTATTGTTTTTATCAGATATAACTTGGATTATTTCAATTCCATATTTTTTAGCAAAGTCATAATCTCTTTGATCATGGCCGGGTACGGCCATAATTGCACCTGTACCATAGTTAATCAATACGTAATCAGCTATCCACAATGAAACTTTTTTTCCATTAACTGGATTTATAACAAATAGACCTGTATCAACTCCTGTTTTTTCTTTTGTAAGTGACATTCGCTCAAACTCAGATTTCTTTTTAGCACTATCAATATAATTTTGAATCTCGGTGCTATTTGATGAAATAGAAAGAATTTCACTCATTAGCTGGTGCTCAGGTGACAATACGGCAAAGGTCATACCAAATAATGTATCTGGCCTTGTAGTGAAAACATCAAAGGTTAAGTCTGTATTTTCAATGTTGAGTGAAAATTCTGCACCTTCAGATTTACCTATCCAATTTTGCTGCATAGCTTTTACATTCTCAGGCCAATCTCCTATTTCATCCAGTCCTTCTAAAAGCTCATCTGAATAATCAGATATTTTTAAAAACCATTGATTAAGATTTTTTTGATCAACTACGGCATCGCATCTATCACAATTTCCTTCAATAACTTGTTCGTTTGCTAATACAGTCTTACATGAGTCACACCAATTAACAGGAGCATCTTTTTTGTAAGCTAACTTATTTTTATAAAGTTTAATAAAAATAAATTGTGTCCACTTATAATAGTCCTTGCTGTGAGCAGATACTTCTCTATCCCACTCATAGAGTGAGCCGAGTCTAATTATTTGATCTTTCATATTATTTATACGTTCTTCTGTAAATGTTTTTGGGTGTATTCCAGTTTTAATTGCTGCATTCTCAGCTGGAAGTCCAAATGAATCCCAGCCCATTGGTGATAAAACGTTGTAACCATTCAACATTTTGTATCTAGTAATTACGTCGCCGATTGTATAGTTTCTAATATGCCCCATGTGCAAATCTCCAGAAGGATATGGATACATACATAAATTATAAAAATTTTTTTCTTTTGAATTAATATCGCATTTTATTGAATTATTTTCTGACCAATGATTCTGCCATTTTGATTCAATTTTTTGAAAGTTATATTTATTCATAAGTTATATACTTCTAATATTTTAGGAAATACATTTTTAATGTCATATATTTCTAATACTTTTTTCAAATTGTGAATTTTCTCATTAATTACTTCTTCATTGTTTAAATCTTTAGAGGCTTCTAAAATACATTGTTTTAAATCATCTGTATTGTTAAATAAATATCCGTTTTCACCATTAATAAACTGATTCATTGGTTCAACATTTCTTGTAATACACATCTTTTGATAACTCATGGCTTCTAATAAGACTAATCCAAGACCTTCAGAATAAGATGGAAAAACGAATATATCAATATTCTCAAAAAATTTTGATTGATCTTCTACATACCCAAGGAATTTTGACCTATTTAAAACATTTTCATTCATTTTTTGTTTTAAAAAATTTATATAATTTTCTGTTCCAAAGCCTCCTATTGATAAATTGAAATCTAAATCTACTTCATTTAAAGATTCAATAAGATCTTCTATACCTTTATTTTTATTTAATCTTCCCAAAAAACCAATATTGATTGAAGAATTCAAATCAACTGATTTATAACTTTTTAAAGAAATCCAATAATTTATTACGTGTGGTTTAATAAGCTTCGTATGACTATCTAGCCATGACTCTACTTCATTGGAAATTACAATTACTTCGTCTGCAGTATTCCAAGACTTTACTAACTTTTTAAAAAAGTATAATTTAAATTTTTTTTGGATATTGTTATCTAGATAAGAATCGTATTTACCGTGAATAGATACAATCCATTTAAATAGATTGTCTGAAAATAAATATTTTTTTAAAAGATAAACCATAAAATCACTTCTTGGTTGATGTGAGTGGATTACGTCATAAGAATTATTTCTTATTATTTTTTGAAGTTTTATGTAGGAAAATATATTGAACATACGAGGGCCTTTCAGTCTATAGATTTTCCTACAAACACTAGATAGTTCCTTTTTAATTGATAATATATCAGAACTATCTTCACCAATAACAATTACATCCGTAATTAATCCTGTGGTGGATTGTGCTTTAACTAACTCAAGTAAATGACTTTCTGCACCACCCCTATTTAATGAATTTATTACGTGTGCAATTCTCATTTAAATCCTTGGGGTAATCCAGGTTGATTTTGGAGGTAGCAAATGGTTAACATTTAATAAATCGTTTGGATTTAAAGGTGTGAATTTAATTAATTTTGAAGAGTCCTCTTTATTATCAAGAATTGGTGTAATTATCTCGTTATCTTGTAAAGTTTTTTTAAAGTTATATAGTTCAGAAATATTTGATATATTATTGTTTACATACATTTCATTACTGAAAGTAATTCCAATGGTTCCCTGATTTGAATTACTATACCCTTCATCATGTAAAAAATTTAAAAATTCGTCTGTATCAAGATTGATATTAAAAAGATAAGATTCGATCTTTACATCTTTGAAATTTACCAATATACACCTCAATTTATCAATTAAATTTTGTCGATTTGCATACTTCCACCTGTGATGTCCATCAAGAAGTATAAGTTTTTCTGTTTCGAATGATTCTGAAACGTTGTCCAAAATTACATCTGGATACAAAGATAGAACGATAGGCTCAAAATTGATAACATCCACACCTGCCTGTATTTCATTCTTAACAATAGTTTCTTCGTGAAGCTTTATTTGGTCAATTTCACTATTGAAATGTGAAAGATCAGATAGAAATCCAATAACGTTGTCAGACTTAAAATGATATTTTTCAATATTTGTAAATTTCAATTACTTAACTCACTAATATAATTTTTGAAAAATTTCATAAAGAATTTAAACATATCTTCATCAACGCTGTTAAATAAGCTAACTCTAATTCCACCAACGCTTCTGTGACCATTTATTCCAATAATTCCAATATCTTTTGCTGCATCTACAAATTTTTTATTTTGCCCATCTTTTAAAAAGTTAAAAACAACATTAGATTTACTTCTATATTTTTTATCTACATTACAACTTAAAACATTAGAATTTTCATCAATAAAGTCATAAATCTCCTTAGATTGTTTGATTGATTTATTTTGAAAATAATCAACACCCCCCATTTCAAGCATCCAATTAGTCACAAGATTAAGAACATAAATTGAAAATGTTGGCGGTGTATTCAAAACAGAATTTGATTTTGTTAATAAATTTAAATTTAAATATTTTGGATTATCAGTTTCAATTAAAAAATCATCTTTTGCAAAGCAAATTGTCACTCCTGGTATGCCCATATTTTTTTGAGCGCCTGCGTATACATAGCTAAGATTATCAAAGTTAAAATTGTAGGAACCTAAATCTGAAGACATATCAATAATCAAATTTCCATGATTCATGGAATTGAAATCCTGAATTTGAATACCTTCTATTGTTTCATTAGATGTCATATGTAGATAATCTGTATTTTGAAACCCTGTGTATTCTTTTTGTAAATAATGTTCTAAATCGTTTTTGTTTGCCTCAATAATTTCAACATTATTTAAAATTTTAGAAAAATCTTCTGATGTTTTTTTTCCCCATGTACCTGTTACGAAACAACCAAGTTTACACCTTTCATCAATATTCATGGGAATCAAAGAGTTTTGAAAAGTTGCACCTCCTTGTAGCAATAAAATATTTACATCATTAGAAAAATTGAATAGATTTAAAAAATTATCATTTATCTCATTTAGAATTTCATCAAATTCGTTACTTCTATGAGATATTTCAAGTATAGATTTGCCAGTATTTTTGTAATGATTTATAGAATTTTCAACTCTATCTATAACACTCTGCGGAAGCTTAGATGGTCCTGGTGAGAAATTATATATGTTATTCAAATGATTACTCCCTAATTTATATTTTAAACTTCTACTCAAATGATAACTAAGCTACTTGGAAAAATGTGAAAAATTTAATTTTGCTCTGAGTACTTGTTAAATGCATAAAATTCATAAATTTTTTGTGCAACCATACTCAAAGATAATGCAATTGCTATACCAACAGCATCAAATTGATCAACAAAAAAGAATGAAGCAAGGATAAATACAAATAATGATATTAACCTACTTGCTGCATGGTATTGGATCAAGTTTGAAAATAAAAGTAGTTGTCGTATCCAAAAAGTATTCAGATAAACTATAAAACCTATGGTCAAAACAAGCATTGGCTCATAGGCATCAAGAAAAGAACGCCCTGAAATAAGGTTTATCAAGTTTTCACCAAAATACACGTATGGGATAATAATGATTGTTGAAAGAGGTAATAAAAAATTTTTAACAAGTTCAGAGAAGTTTACTCTTAAACTTTCTTTTGACAGTTGGTTTTGAACCAAAGGTGTTAAAACCGAAATGATAAATGTTATTGGTTCTACAAGTCGTTTTGCAATCCTAAAAATACCAACTGTTGATAGGTCTGTAAAATAGCCCAAAATCACTAAATCGAAATGTTGTGGGACTATGCCTACAAGTTGATCTAACCTTTGTTTGAGAAAATCTGCTTTAAATTTTATAAAGTAATCCGATAAATTTTTTAATGATACTTCTGAAATTCTAAAATAATTTCTGCAAATAAAAAAACCAAAACAACCGTAAACAGTTGAGAAAACTGCTTGTCCTATAAAATAATTATCTACACTTGCATTTATACTAAACAAAATGAGAATTGTAATAAACCTCATTAAATTTGAAACTGTATCTACTAAAGCAAATTTTTTAAACTGACCATTAAAAGTTAATACTGCTTTTGAACTCTCTGAAAGGGTTTGAAATATTCTACAAATCAACAATATATTAAGTGCGAAACTCATACTGTAGTTTCCAAATAGTGAGTTAAGTTCAGATTGAAATAATACTAAACAAATCAAATAGCAAACAAAACCAATAAATAAGTCGTATATAAGAGAAAGTGTAAACATACTTTCTCCATATTTTTTTAACATCAGTAAAGTCACATCACTATTTCTAGCATGAAGTGTCCTAAAAATTATTGCGATTAGTGCTAAAACTAATACTGCCTGACCATAACTTGTAGTGCCCAAACCTCTGGTAACAATACCAACTTGAACAAAAAGAATAACAATAATTAGAAGTTGAGAAGAAGCCAGTTCTTTTATTTCAAAGAGTAAAGTTTTTAAATACTTAAAATTCATCTAATTAAGTGGAGCTGAGGGGATTTGAACCCCTGACCCCCTGCATGCCATGCAGGTGCTCTGCCAGCTGAGCTACAGCCCCTAAATTTTTTTTATCCGTAATGATAAAGGGTTTCACTATCAAAATATATATCTTCAATATTGTAATACTCTCTGGATTCTTCAGTAAATATTTGAATTAATACACCTTTTGCACTTATTAGTAACCAATTTGAGTTTTCACCCTCATAAGTAAATTCTTTTATCTTTAAATTTTTTCTTATATTTTTAATAATTGCAATCATTTGGACTAAAGAGTTTGCAGTACAAATAATTACACTGTCATGAAACTGATCTGATTTTAGTTTTAATACTTTTATGTTTGTTAATTTTTGAGTAAGGAGAAGATCAACAAATGAATCAATAAAAAAGTTATTTTCTTCTGATATAGCGCTAATTCGATTCACTTATAAATATGTTACCATGAAAAAATAAACACACTATTCTTAAATATAAGGGTTAATTTGAATAGAATAAAAAACTTACTTAGTTTACTTGAGAGAGTATTTAACAGTCGAAGACTGAGGACAATACTGGGTGTTTTATTAGTCTGTATTGTAAGTTTTGGCTACATTTTTTACTTGGCGGAACCTCAAATTAAAACTTTTGGAGATGGAATTTGGTGGGCACTAGTTACTATCACCACTGTAGGCTATGGTGACATAACACCGTTAACAACACTTGGTAGATTTGTAGCAGGTACTTTAATGTTTGTTGGGCTTGGATTAATTGCTACTGTTACAGCAATTGTTTCTGCCAAATTCATATCAAATTATGTAGATCATCACACTAATGACGATGTTTTAGAAAAACTTGAAGAACTAGAAGCTGAAATTGAAAAACTTAAATCATTAGAAGAAGATGAACTTGAAAAACTCGATGAATTAGATTCAGAAATTCAAGATATAAAAGACAAATTTTAATAAAGACTGTTTTTCTTAATATATTGTATTATTTTTAATGAAATTTCCTCTTCATTGAATAAATTGTCTTTAAGTTTAGTTCTTAAAGAAGTAGAGCTTAAATCTAATTTTTCACCATCAATCAATTCATAATCGAAGGGAAAGTTTTCATTCAAATTATTTACGCTGTCTTCTTTTCTTAAAGCAATCAAAAAATTAGTAAGTTCTGATAATTTTTTATAATTATTCCAAGTTTTAATATTCATAGCTGTGTCAGACCCAAGAATGAAATATAAATTATCTTTCTTATGATTTAATTTAGTAAGTGTATCGAAAGTATAAGAAGGAATATCTTCAGATTTTTCAATATCACTAATTTCAAATTTATTTGAACCCTCAATAAGAATTTTTGTCATTTCAAATCTGTGAATAAATGATGTAGCATATTTTTTTTGCCATGGATTTCCAGAAGGTATGAAAAGAACTTTATCTAAATCAAATTGTTTAATAGCCCTTTCAGCGATTTGAAGATGTGCTTTATGAGGAGGGTCGAAAGTACCACCAAGAATTCCTATCTTCATCATTTAATTACCTTTTTAAAATTTATACTGTTTATAAAAGTTTTTAATTGTTCAAAATTCCTAACTTCAGAATATTTCTTAGAGATTGACTGATAATGATGAAATTGACTATCACCTGTGTTCCAGTATTGGCTTCTTTCTGGATTCATCCAATAGATATTCTGAAACTTTTTTGATAGCTTATCAATTGTTTCTGTGTTTATTGGTCTGTAATTATTTCTCGCATCTCCAATTACAATAAGAGTGTTAAAACTCGAACTACTAATTATTTTCTCATCTAATAAATCTTTAAACGACTTGTCATAATCAGAATGTCCATCAACATGAACGTATTTATTCCAATTTGTAAGAATTTTATTTATGTTATTAAATTTTAAATTTTTTAATTCTTTTGTAATGTCTGTGATTCCATCAATAAATACGAACGCGTGTACAGATCTAAACCGTTGGACTACTCCAAAAAGCAAAGTAAGCCCAAACAAAGAATAAAGAGCCATTGAACCGCTGATGTCACATAAAAGAATTAACCTAGGTTTCTTTTTTATCTTAGGTTTTAAAACGATATCGTAAAGACTTCCGCCATTTTTTAGAGATTTACGAATAGTTTTTCTAAATAATAACTTACCTTTAGAAGCAGATTTTGTATATTTTACAAACTTGTTTGCCAAGATTAGTCCGAGGTTTTTTGTCTCCTTAAGTAGCTTTCTTCTTTCTTCAGCGTCTGTAAATAAAAAATCTTTTTCATCTAGATTTTCTTTTGGATTTAGCTCTGATGGTATGTAAGCGTCTTTAAATTGATTTCTTAGTTCTGAAACTCTTTCAAGTATGGATTGATTTAATTGACTAATAAAGTAATTTTTATTTTCTTCATTGATTATTTCATCTAATTCATTATCAAAATCAATATCAAAAAAACTAACTGAATCAAGAAAAGCAATGGAGTTCTGTAGCTGACCTAACCAATAATTATTAGATACTGGTCTACTAAAATCTATATCTCCAAACTCTTTAATAATATCATCAGCAAGTTTTTGAAATCTTGAAAGTGAATCATCATTAAAAAAATCCTCAACTCTCTCATCTTTATAATCTAGTAAAAAATTAGATGGATCTTTATAGTCACCTACTAAAAAATTAAAATACTGATGAATAAGTTCTCTCAATTTTTCTTTTTCTTCTCTATTGGAAGGAAGTAATGAATAAATAAAACTTATGTCTCTTTCAAAATTATCATGTTGTTCTTTTTGCAAAAATTTAATTAAATTACTTATTCTTTCAGATGGAAATTTTAATAAATTCTCTGAACAGTAATGAGTAAAATTAATTAGCTCATTGGTTTTTATTTGCATTATCTTCTTTAATTTTATCTATATAAATTTTTTGGTCTTCAATGTCTTTAATAAGAATTCCGATGTTTGAATTTAAAGCTTCCTCATCATTTATATGATTGTATTTTACCCACTCAACTGATTCGATTAAAGAAGGGGGTTTGTTTAGACCAAGCGATCTTACAAAATTGCTAAATATAGAAAACTTTTTTGCTTTTTCTTCATCAATATTTTCGACATTGTTAAGAATTACTTTTGTTTCTATATCAACTGATGGGTAGTCAAGGTAAAAATACAAACATCTTCTTCTCAATGCTTCAGAAAGCTCTCTTGTAGCATTAGATGTTAACACAGTAAGATTATCATTCTTTGAAGTAATAGTTCCTAGCTCAGGAATACTTACTTGGTTTTCAGCTAAAACTTCTAATAATAAAGCCTCAAATTCTTCATCTGATCTATCAATTTCATCTACGAGAAAAATAGATTTTTCATCAGATCTAAGAGATTGTAGAATCGGTCTTTCAATCAAAAATTCTTCAGTAAATAAATTTTTAGAATCCTGTTCAGTTTGTATTGATAAAAGCTGTTTTTTATAATTCCATTCATAAAGAGCCTTGTCTTCATCAATTCCTTCATGACATTGGAGTCGAATTAATTGCGTATTAAATATCTTTGAGAGAGTTTTTGCAAGGTAAGTTTTTCCAGTGCCAGCAGGACCCTCTATCAAAATAGGTTTTTTCAAATACAATGAAGCGTTGACTATGTCAACTAATTCTTGGTCTGCAAAGTAACCGTTGTCTTCGAAATCTTGTACAGTTAAATTTTTTTTCATCCTCTTACAGTACCCTCACCTGTAACTACATATCTTTCATTTGTTAACGCCTCTAACCCCATTGGGCCTCTTACATGTAATTTTTGAGTACTAATTCCGATTTCAGAACCAAAACCAAACATTTCACCGTCAGTAAATCTTGTAGATGAATTTATAAATATAACTGAAGAATCTATAGATTTAGCAAAAGTGTCTGCAACTTCCTTTGATTCAGTCAAAATTGCTTCAGTATGTCCAGATGAGTAGATTTTAATATGCTCAATTGCTTGATCAACACTGTCGACGACTTTTACTGCCAGTTTCAAATCTAAAAATTCAGTCTCATAATGTGATTCGTTAGCAAGATTTAGATTTGGAAAGTCTTCTTTTATTTTCTCGTCTACAAATAGTTCAACTTCATTTTCTAATAATTCTTCAATTATCAAACTGCCCATATCTTGGTAAATCTGACTATTAATTAGCAAGGTCTCAAGAGCGTTACATACCCCTGGTCTTTGCACTTTAGAATTAATAACTATATCAATAATATGTTCTTTTTTTGCATCCTGATGTATGTACAAATGTACATTTCCATCTCCATCTAGGATAAATGGTACCTTGGAGTTGTCTACTAGTGTTTGTATTAGTCCCTTCCCTCCTCTTGGAACAATGAGATCAACAAATTCTGTGAGATTCATAAATTCAATGGTGTCTTGACGATCTTTACTTTCTATTATCTGAAAAATATTTTTATTACAATTATTTAAAGATAGTGCATTTTGAAGAACTTCAAGAATAGCAATATTTGAGTCAAGACAATAGCTGGATCCTCTTAAAATTACAGCATTACCAGACTTTAGACAAAGACCTGAGACATCACTTGTAACATTAGGTCTTGCTTCATAAATAACTCCTATAACTCCAAAAGGTGAACGAATTTTTTTAATATGTAATCCTTCATCAGTTTTCCAACTGTCAGTAATATTTCCAACCGGATCTTCTAAGGGAATTATTTTGAGCAAGCCATTAGACATACCATTTATACGTTCTTCACTTAAAGATAATCGGTCAATTAAGGCAGGTGTTAAATCAAGATCCTTGGAATTTTTCAAATCTATTTTGTTAGCATCTAAAATTTTTTTTGAGTTTTTAAGCAATTCGTCAGCCATAGTCTGTAAAATTTGATTTTTTTTATCAGTGCTTAAAACTGCAATTTCTGCAGCAGCATCTTTTGCTTGTGTTCCTATTTGCTTAAGCATATTAAAAGGTTAATTAAGAATTTCCATTAGTAAAATTATTTATAGAATAATTAAATCGTCTTTATGAATTAAAACACTACTTTCACCAACTGCAGAACTGTCAATTTTTGCAATACCCTTAGCGACAATTTTTTTATTAAAAACAATTGACAGTCCATCTCCAATTTTGAAAGAATTATCAAATCTAACAACTCCTTTTGATAAAAGTGAAGCATTCTTTAAAAGTGCACTAGCTGCACCTTCATCAATATACACATTTGATATTGGAGCCATCCCATATGCAATCCAAAGCTTCCTAAGCCTAATTTTTTTATTTGAGGCAGTAATATAGGTTCCAACCTTTTCATTTAAAATTGCTTTCGATAGATTAGATTTCGACCAAGAGATTATATGTGTTGGTATACCGGAAAAACCAGAAATTTGAGATGCCATAATTTTTGTTGAAAATCCTCCCATGCCTTCTCCAGTCTTTGAAAGAGGTATTAATTCATTAAGTTGATTGGAATCATATTCAATGTAATCTATTTTTTTTGCATCTTTATTTTTATCAGGATTGAAATTGTACAAACCCTCTTTATTAGTAATGATTATAAGTTTTTCTGCATTAACAATAATTGAGACTATTGCAGATAACCTATCATTATCACCAAATTTTAGCTCTTCAGTCGCTACAACGTCATTTTCGTTAATTACTGGAATAATTCCCTGGGATAACAATTCATTTAATGCTTGTGTAGTATTAACGAATTGCTCTCTATCATCAATCAAATTTTTGGTAATTAAAACTTGTGCAATATTCATTTTTTTATCTTTAAAAATTTTTTCATATTGATTAATCAATTCAATTTGACCAACTGCTGATGCCACCTGAAGTCTTTTTAAGGATTTAGGTCTACTTTTATAATTTAATTTTGTTGCCCCAAGACCAACAGCGCCAGAGGTTACAATTACAAAATTAAATTGATTTTTATTTTCGATTATTAACTCGGCCAAGCTTTTCAATAAAGTTAAATCAACTTTATCATTCTTGATAATTGAAGTAGTTCCAATTTTTATTACTATGTTTTTTTTATTGTTTGTATTCAAATTCTAAATTTCCTAACACAATTGTATCACCATCAATTGCACCCATTTCACTAATTTCTCTTGAGAGAATAGATTTTTCGAATCTAATAAATATCTCATCTAGAACACTATCTTTGTTTCCAGAAATATTGATCATATTCGTTACTAATTCACCAGAACAAATGAACTGATTTTCTATTTTTTCTATAAAGTAATCTTCTTGCTCTAAAACAATCTTGTGAAAATCAGAATAAATAAGTGGTAAGTCATCTTGAAATACATCCTGTATCCTGCTGACCAATTTATCAATTCCATGTTCATTTAAACAGGATATATTAAGATATTCCTCATTAGGTGTAGAGAGTTTATCTGACTTATTTATAACTACAAGTTTTTTAATTGATTGATAATTTTCATCAAATTTAAAAAGTTCATCCTCAAGCATTGAAATTTGCGAATTTATATTAAATTTTTCATTTATTGGATCAATTAAATAAATTATAAATTTAGTATTTCTCAAATGTTTTAATACTCTCCTGCCCATTCCAACCCCGTCTGAAGCACCCTCTAATAATCCAGGCAGATCACATATAGTTACCAATGATTCAGAATTATTTAAAACACCAATATTTGGACTAGTGGTTGTAAACTCATAATCACCAATTTTTGCCTTAGAGTTTGTCAATTTTTGAATTAATGTACTCTTGCCTGCATTAGGCAGTCCAACAATTGAAATGTCTGAATAAAGACTGTAACTTAATTTGACATCAAGTGATTTTCTTTTTATTCCTTGTTCACAGATTTGTGGATTAGGATTTCGTTTTGAAATCAATTCATAATTTCCTCTACCGCCTTTTGAACCTGTAATTAATTCATAAGAAGAGTTATAGTCATGAAGGTCAGCATACATTTCATTATCAATAAACACTTGTGTACCTTTTGGTACTTCTATAATCAGATTTTCACCTGAGGTTCCATTTTGAAAATTTTTGTTACCTGGTCCACCATTTTCAGCTTTAAGAGAACTATTCGACATTATGTGAGATAAATCAGGCAACTCTTTATTAACCTGTAATATGACACTGCCACCATCTCCACCTGATCCACCAGATGGTTTAGTTTTAGAGTTTAAATTATTGAAACTAACAGAGCCTGGGCCTCCAGCTCCAGAGGAAACTGAAAGCTTGATTTCATCAACGAACATTGGCTCATTTTGGAATTACATTAACTAATTTTCTACCATTTCTAGTAGAAAATTTTACAACACCATCTATTTTTGCAAAGAGTGTGTCATCTCCACCTTTGGATACATTTTCCCCTGGATGAATTTTTGTACCTCTTTGTCTAACTACAATCGAACCAGCAGATATATTTTCGCCGTCATAAACTTTAGTACCAAGACGCTTGGACTCTGAATCTCTACCATTCCTGGTTGAGCCACCAGCTTTTGTTTTTGACATTATTCCTCCTCAGCGCTTTCAAGTCCTTGAATACTCTTAACTTTAACAATTTTTGAGTTTTCTCTATATCCAACTCTTCTTCTGTTTCCAGTTTTGTTTTTATATTGAAAAATGTTAATTTTTTTAGACTTTGAAGCAGAAAGATGCTCCAGCTCAACTTTATAGTTTTTTAGTTCTTTGTCATCTACAACAATTTGACCTTTTCTAGTACTGACTAATATGGGAACAACAGTTTTTTCTTCAAAAGAAGATGAAACAGAAAACTCATCCCCAACACTTACTCTCTCTTGAGATGATCCAACTTTAATAACAGCATATTTACTCATAACTCATTCACTCTACTACAGCCTCGGACTCAATCAAGCCTTCTTCTATACTTTTGTTTGCAAAAATATCATTAATTATTAGACCCCTACCACTACATTTTTCACATTCTTCTGAAAAACTCTCAACAAGACCTGCTGCCACATTCTTTCTGGTCATTTCTACTAATCCAAGTCTGGATATTTCAAATACCTGTGTTCTAGTCTTGTCTTTAGCTAATTCCTGCTTAAATCTATTTAAAAGACTTTGTTGTTTTTTGATTGACTCCATATCTATAAAATCTATAACTATAATTCCACCAATATCCCGAAGTCTTAACTGTCTGGCAATTTCTTCAGCAGCTTCTAAATTATTTTCATACACAGTTTCCTCAAGACTGTTTTTTCCAACAAATTTTCCAGTATTTACATCAATAACGGTTAGTGCTTCTGTTCTGTCAATAATAAGATGCCCACCAGATGGCAACCAAACTTTCCTATCTAACGCCTTTTTTATTTGGTCTTCAATATGGTATCTTTCAAACAACATTAGTTCATCTTGGTAAAAGTCCACAATATCGCTTATTTCAGGAGAAGTAGCAGAAACATAATTTTTGATTTCATCAAATTGATCTTTTCTGTCAATTAAAAGCTTTTTAAATGTTGTGTTAAGGTGTTCTCTTATTACTTTTATAGAAACATCTGGCTCTTGATGAATTAATTTTGGAGCATCACCACTTTTGTAATTACTAACAACCTCCCATTCTTCTACAAGTTTTTCTATATCTACTTGTAATGCTTTTTCACTCACGCCTTCGGCAGCAGTCCTAACAATAACACCAAAATTTTCAGGTTTAAGTTTACGAATAATTCTGTCTAGCCTACTTCTCTCATTATCAGATAGTCTTCTAGAGATACCCTTTGTTCTAGAGTTTGGAATTAATACTAAATATCTTCCTGGAAGTGAGATTTGGCCAGTTAACCTTGCCCCCTTTTCCCCCATAGCATCTTTAACTACTTGAACTAAAATTTCTTGATCGGGTTTTAGTAAGTTTTCAATTTTTGAATTTTTATGAGAACCCTCTATATCAGCTACGTACAACACACCATTTTTTTCTTCACCAAAAGAAACAAATGCTGCTTCCATTCCAGGTAAAACATTTTTAACTTTTCCTAGGTAAATATTTCCGACTTTAGACTTATCGTTATTTTCTGATGTGTAATACTGAACCAGGGTTGGCCCTTCAAGAATAGCGACCTTTGACACACCATCTTTGGAGCTTATAAGCATCTGCTTTTTTTCAACTTCTGGAACTGGTAATGGTTGTTCTCTAAACCAAGTTGGATTCTTATCTTTAAAATCCTTATTTTTTTGAGTACCTGAGCGAGTAGTCCCAGATTTTATTTTTACTTTTTGGCCATTAAACCATTTAGTTTTTGTGTTGTCCAAATTGTCGCTTTTGCGAACAATCTTTGACTTTTTGAACATACCAAACATTAAAACCTCCGAGATGACGAATATATAAATTTAACATGAGTTAAGAATACTAGATTTAAAAATTAAACAACTATGTTGTTTTCTATGAAAACTCTATTGATCAATCCAAATATTATTGCAGTTGAAAATATTGATGATCCTCCAAGGCTTAGAAGTGGAAAAGGTATTCCAGTCAAGGGAATAAAGCCAAGAATAGTTAACAAATTTATAAATATTTGCACACCTAAGAGAATTAGTAAACCTGCAAGGAGATATTTTTCAAATTCAATTTGAGTAAGTTTAATTATTTTATTTACCCTAATGAAAAATAGGATCCATAGAGATAGGAGCAATAAACCTCCAAAAAATCCAAAGTTTCTTGAATAAAGAGAAAAAATAAAATCCGTAGTTTGCACAGGTACAAAAACTTCAGTTATTTGTGAATTAGTAAAATAAGTTCCAAACAAACCTCCTGATGAGATTGAAAGTCTGCTTTGCTTTTGCGAAAAGTCATCGCCAGAAAAGAAATCTGTAATTCTTGATATTTGATAATCACCTATAAAGTTCATTTCTAAAAGAATAAAAAACAGAAGAAAAAGTGTTAACAACCCTAAAACAGCACTCCTTAGTTTGACATCAGACATAAAAAACATGAAAGAAGTGACTATTAAAAGTAGCATGGTTGTTCCTAAATCAGGTTGTATAAAAATTAAAAGTAGATTAACTAGAACCCCCATTAGAGCAATAAACTTATAAGACTTTTGGCTGAGTATTCTTGCTAAGAACAAAACTAAGATAATTTTGCTAAATTCTGATGGCTGAATAAAAATTGGTAATCCGATTGGTTCTAAATCGTACCACCGTCTTACACCAAGTATTGGTGTTGTGAAAAGTAAGCCAAATAAAACAGAAATAGAAAGTATAAATAATGAATTTATTAAATTATATAAGTTCTCAATTGAAAGGTATGTCGTCAAGAAAAATACAAATAACCCTATTAAAGAAAATACTATTTGTCTTGTTAATATATTGCTTGATTCAAACTCAATTGACCCAATTGAGCTGAATAGCGTAAACCATGAAATGACACTAAATAACATAAATTGAAGCAGAATGTATAAATTTGTTCCTTCTGGACCTAATATTGTAATTTTTCGATTTATCATTCTGTAATTTCACCAAATTCCACTGGAGTTAGTTCGTATTCACGTAAATGCTGAATAATTCTTCTGGAGACTGGTGCAGCAACTGCACTTCCAGATCCGCCCTCGTCGACAACTGTAGCAATAATATATTTTGGATTACTTATGGAATCAACTCCAACAAACCAAGAAGTATTATTTTTGTCACCAGCATTTTGTGCTGTTCCTGTTTTTCCACCAATATCATTTACTTTGTTTCCCAATATACTGAATGAAACATAAGCTGTTCCACCTTTATTAGTAACTGTGTTTAAGTCATTTAAAAGAAACGAAATAAATTCATCACTCACATTTATTTTGTTATTTATGATTTTTTCTGCATTTAGGTTTAAAGTCGGTGATAAGTTTTCTCCAGTTAACAAAGTTCTATATGCATTTGCAACCTGAAGAGGAGTGGTCGTTATAGCTCCCTGACCAATGATTAAATTCATCAAATCTCCACCCAACCAACCCTCTTCTCTCACAAGGCCAGGTCTAGATATCTTCCATTCTTCAAAAAGATTTCTATCAGGAATGATTCCAACCTTTTCAAATGGTAAGTCAACATTTGTTTTCTCACTAAAGCCTAGTTCTTTAGAATACTCCTGAAGAATAGACTCTCCTTCTGTATTACCAAAATTTCTCCATATATTTAAAGCTATGTCCCAAAAGTACACATTGCATGACTGTTTAATTGCATCGGTGAGATCTACTTTTCCATGGCCCTCAAGTTTCCAGTCGTTATAGACTTGCTGAGACCCATCGTCGAATCCAAATGATAGGCTTCCATCACAATCAACTTTTGAATCTTTGTTGTTCAAGCCCTTAGGAAATATATTTTCACTAAGTGCTAACCAGTAAGCAACGACTTTAAATACTGAACCTGGAGGATAAAGGCCTTGGATTGCAAAATTATTAAAAGCTTGATCTCTATCGAGTTGTTTATATTCAAAGTCACTTATGCCAGATACAAACTTATTAGGATTAAAATCAGGTAAAGAAACCATGGAAATAATATTCCCAGTTTCAATATCTAAAACAACAGATGCACCTCTTTTAATTTCATTTATTGACTCAAAACTCTTATTTGCTAAATTTATACCCTGTTGCAATGATTCTTTTGTAACTAGTTGAGTTAAAGAATCAATTGATAAAAATAAATCTCTACCTGGGATAGGTTGTTTTGAGTCTATAATCTCAGATCCAAAAAAAATTAATTCACCTGGAATTCCAGATAAATAGTCTTCGTAATGTCTTTCTAATCCATTTTTGCCAACCTGATTATTTCCTGATGCATTTTGAAAATTATTAAACTCATCTTGATTTGGTATTCCTAAATATCCAATAGTGTGAGCAAAAAGTTCATTTTTAATGTAGTTTCTTATTGGTAAATCAATAATTAAAAAAGCATCAAAATTAGTTAATAGATTATTTCTAACCTCATATTCAACAGAAGAGAGGTTTATAACAAATTGTAAAATTTCCTTACTTTCAAATATTTCATTAATTTCTCTGTTTGTTAAATCTGGAAAATTATATTGAATAATTTGTCTGTAGTCAGAGGAGTTCTCATTAGTTATTTTTCTCATGTTTATAAATAAATGAGGTTCTAATTTTGTCTCAGCTATTTTTTCTCCATTTGCATCAAATATTTCCCCTCTTGGTGCTGTAATGTAAAATATATCTAAATTCTGCTGGTCAACAATTTCAGACGTCGACTGAAATTCGGTTGTTTGAAGTTGAAAGATATCAAACAAAATAAAAGCCAATAAAATAAAAAAGGCAATAAATGTAAATTTAAGTCTTATGTGATTAAACATTGTTTCTTAAAGCTCTTTTTAATGAGATAAAAATTAATGAATTTACAATAATAGAAGTGATATAACCTGTTAACCAATAATCCAAATCAAACTCTAAGATAATGGGAATTTTATAAATTAATAAACATATTGAAAAAGTAGTTATATATATTACATTTGATCGCCTGTATCTTGTTACTAGAAAATTAGACAAAACAACTACAACTAAAAATATTGATGTATATAGACCTAAATAGTAAGTACTAAAGAAAGAGTCGTACAAGATTCCTGTTAAGAATATTGGAATAACAAAATTTTGATTAAATAATTCAGTGCCAATATATAAAAGAGAAATTAAGAACAAATAAACTCCGAAATCTAAAGAAATAAATGTGTTCAGATAATTTTCGAACAAACAAATTATAAAAAGAAAAGTAGATAATGAAATTAGTCTTATTACTTTCATTTACTTTTAGGGATGAATAATTTACTTTGGAAAGTTAGCATTTCCTCTATTGGGACTATCACTGTAATTTTGTTATTTAGCTCTGTTTGCTCATAAGGTTCTAAATCAAAGAGTGGAAACTTATTTAAATGTCCAAAGGTAATATCTGAATATAACATTCCAACTTTTGAATTCAGTGTTGATTCTAAAGAGCTAAATATTAACTCTTTACCATTTGAATTCACCTCAAAAATGTTGTTGTCTTTATCTAATGCTCTAAAGTTAAAAGTTGTAGAATTGAATGATTCAAGTATTGAATAATCATTAAATACTTCTCCTAGATAACCAACTACATATCCTTTCTCATTTATCACAAGATCCCCGGGCTCAAAATTGTAGTCCCTTCCCCCTGAAATTAGATATTCGTCTGTCGAGTTTTTTAAAATTAAGCTTGTTGCATAGTATGTTAATTCAAAGTCACTAATATTTTTTATAAGAAGGTCATAAGACTCAATATTATCTTGTAATTCTTGATTCTCTACATACAACACTCTCAAATTAGAAAGCTCTTCTTTTAATCTTATATTTTCTGCGACTAAATCCGCTCTACTTGAAGATAAGCTAGAAAATTCATTTTGCAGTAATCTATCAGGTATTTGGAAATTGGAAATTAAATTCACTTGTTTTGGGATAAAATTTGATAATGTTTTATTAGAAAAATAGTCAACAGCACTTAATAAACCTGAAAGAAAAATAAAAAGAAAATAAACTACATATTTTCTTATACCAACAATTTGAGTATTTTGCATATTAATTAGGTTTTGGGGATAATTTCAAAACACTTTTGTAGTCTTGAAATCTCTCTAAGCAAATACCAGAACCAATTACAACTGAACTTAATGGATCATCTGTATTATTAATTGGGATACCTAACTCTTCAGCTATTTTTTTATCCATTTGCTTTAATAGAGATCCTCCACCCGTAAGCCATGCTCCATCCTTATCAATATCTGAAACCAAGGCTGGTGGAGTTTGTGAAAGAGATATTCTAATAGCTTCAATAATATCATTTACGACTGGTTGCAAAGCGTTCCTAACATCACTTGCCTCTAGTAATACTTGCTTAGGTATACCTCTTACAATATCTCTCCCCGTTACTGTTACTTGAGGCTCTTTATCATATTGATAAGCTGAGCCAACTGCATGCTTAATATTTTCTGCGATGCCAGTATCTACAAGTATTTGATGTTCTCTCCTTAACCACTCAATTAATATCTCTGTCATATCTTCACCACCAACCCTCACAGAGTTAGCATTGACTATATCCCCCATTGATATTACTGCTATTTCAGTTGTGCCACCACCTATGTCTACAATCATGTTTCCATAGGGCTCAAAAATATTTAAACCACTGCCTATCGCCGCAGCCATAGGCTCTTCTATTGTGAAAACTTCAGATGCACCTGTAGCATGCGCTGCAGTTTCAATAGATCTTTGCTCAACACTTGTAACACCATTTGGAACACATATGACAATTCTAGGTCTTGAATAAGCACGCCCTATTGCTCTTGATAGTAAGGTTTTTACAAGTTCCTCTGCCATTTCAATTTCAGATATCACACCATCTCGCAATGGCCTTACAAGCTCAATAGTATCTGGAACTCTTCCGATTAATTTTTTAGCCTCACGACCAATAGTGATGATCGAGTTATCGCTTTTGTTTACAGCAAGAAGTGTAGGCTCATCAACAACAACTCCAACCCCTTTTACATATATGAGAGTGTTGGCAGTACCTAAGTCAATTGCAATATCATTGCCACCAAATAATGTTCTTCGTAAATTTAAGTCAACCATGTACTAATAGAATAATCTAATAGTTGCTATTTTTAAATATTTATTTACTGTCCAAAAAATAACGAAAGTTCTCTCTCAGCACTTTCGCCTGAATCTGATCCATGAACAACATTTTTATCTAATTCAGTTGCTAAATCACCCCTAATTGAGCCCGGTGTTGATTCGCTTGGATTAGTAGCCCCCATAAGGTTTCTGATTTGTAAAACAACATTTTCACCCTCAACCTGCATAGCAACAACTGGACCACTTGTTATGAAAGATACTAAATCATTAAAAAATGGTTTGTCTTTATGTTCCCCATAATGCTGCTCTGCTAATTCTTTAGAAATAGTCATCATTTTTATTTTTGTGATGGAAAATCCTTTGGCTTCAACTCTTGAAATAATTTCCCCAACCAAATTTCTTTGTACACCATCAGGTTTTATCATAAAAAACGTTTTCATGTAGTTATCCTTTTTTTATACTCTCCAATTAAATATAAACTACCTAGCAATATAGAAGGATTCTTATTTGATGAAAAAGTACTAAGTTCAACTATTTTAAAATCTATATTTTCACTTTCTAGATAATCAATAAATTTATCTGGGTTTTGTTGATTAAAAAAAGTATTTTCCTTAATAAAATTTAACTTGTATTGTTTTTTTGGCTTTAAAAAGCTGATGATATTTTCTATGTTTTTCCCATTTTTGAAACCTAGATACAAATGAGTATCTCCTAAACTATAAACTTTTTCATAGTCTTCTATAGTTCTAATAAACCCATCTATATTGTGTGCACCATCTATGATTTTTAAAGGATTTCGATTAATAATTTCAAACCTTCCTTCTACAAATTCTAGATTAAAATCTAGAGGAACTTTTTTTGTATTCGAACCTATTAAAAAGTTTACGATTAATGAAGCGAATAAATAATTTAATTGTTTTGATGTGTAATCCTTTGATTTGCCATCAATAAAATCCTTTAATAGGTGTTTTGATTTAAAATGTTTGTAATTATTTTCTATCACTTTAATTAATTCGTCGCTTAATTCACCAACAAATAAATTATCTATACTATTCGATACAAATATTTTTTGATCTAAAACTTCAAGATCTGTATTACCCAGTAAATCTTGATGATCTCTTCCAATATTTGTAAGTACAACATTTTTACTTTGAATGACAGAAGTAGTATCTAAAATTCCGCCTATACCAGCCTCACATATGAAATAATCCATTTCACTATCTAAAAAAGATTTACAAGCAATTAAAAAAAGAGTTTCAAAATAACCTAAAGTTATATTATTTTTAGTCTCAAAATCATGAACGGATCTCGATATGATATCAAAATTAATATCACTATAAGATTGTATTCTCTCTTGAAAGTTCACTAGATGAGGAGAGGTAAACATTAAAACTTGTTTTGTTTCTTTGCTAAGCAGTTTATAAATAAATTTTGCGGTTGAAGTTTTTCCATTGGTTCCAACAATAGCGATAGTTTTATCCATTAAATACTTCAGCTGATCTTCTGTAAAAAATCTATGAAGTGCATCAAGATTTTTATTGTTGGTTAGCCCAATTTTAGAATTTAAATATTCTTCTAATTCCTTCAATTATCGAGAGATTTTAATGTTGAATTTATTGATTCGATCTGATTATTTAGATTTTGTACATTTTGTTTTTCTTGATCAATTAATTCTTGTTTAGCATTTTTAACAAATTTGTCATTATTAAGTCTCTGATTAGATATTTCTAATGATTTACTCAATTCTTCTCTTTTTTTATTTAATCTCTTTATTTCATTTTCAACATCAATATATTTATTGGCCAATATACTAAATTCAAATTCGTTTGATTGGAAAGAAAGAACAACTCCCGCTTTTACCTTATTTTCACCAGTAGAAATAGTAACATTTGCAGTTTTCTCTAACTGATTGATAAACCAATCTGGATAAGAGCTAGCTGGGTACAAATCAATACTTAAAGAATTTTTTAAATTGTAAGTTGATTTAAAGTTTCTGATTTTAGAAATTATTTCTCTCAAATCTTCTATTTCATAAATATCAACCGATTGTTGCTGATATTTGGTTGGCCATGAATTATCAATTATGTAATTTTCATTAAAAGAAGACCATATTTCTTCAGTTATATGTGGCATTGCAGGGTTTAGTAATTTCAATGACTCTAAAAATATTGACTTTAAAACAGTTTGAGTTTCAATTTTTTTATCTTCGTCAGAGAACAAGTTCTTTGAAAATTCAAAATACCAGTCAAATAACTCTGACCACAAAAAATTATAAAGTAATTTATAGGCATCTGAAATTTTATATTTTTCAAAAAGTTCATTAAATTCCTCTAAGGTTTCATTAAACCTTGATATGATCCATTTATTTTCAATTAAAGATACTTTGCTAATCTCAGATGGTATAGATTCATCAGTATACAAATGTACGAATTTTGCAGCATTCCATATCTTGTTGCCAAATTTTTTTGCAGATACTGTCCACTCTTCATCAAAGGGCACATCTTGTCCTGGATTAGCTTTTTCAATAAGTGAAAATCTCAAAGCGTCCGCTCCATGTTTTTCTGATAATTCTAAGGGGTCCATTGTGTTTCCAAGGCTTTTTGACATTTTTCTTCCTTGTGAATCTCTAACTAAACCGTGGATAAGAATATCTTTAAATGGAATATTTTCCATTGTGTATAAACCCATCATAATCATTCGTGCAACCCAGAAAAAAATAATATCAAAACCAGTAACAAGTAAGGTAGTAGGATAATAACTTTTTAGATCTTCTGTTTCTTCTGGCCATCCTAAAGTGCTAAATGGCCAAAGTGCTGAAGAAAACCAAGTGTCTAAGACATCCTCATCCTGAGCTAATTGAACATCATCTTTAAGACCATATTTCTCTCTTACATTGGCCTCACTAGTACCAACATAATGATTTTTTTCATCATCGTACCAAGCTGGAATCCTATGGCCCCACCATTGCTGTCTAGATATACACCAATCCTGAATATTGTACATCCACTCAAAATAAGTTTTTTCCCAATTTTTTGGTATAAATCTAATTTCATCATCCTCAACAACTTGTATTGCTTTTTTGGCAACCTCATCAGTTTTTACAAACCATTGTTCAGAAACCATTGGTTCAAGTATTGTTTTAGACCTATCCCCTTTTGGAATTTGAATTTGATGATCTTCTACTCTTTTAAGTAAATTTTGATTTTTAAGCATGTCTATAATTTTTTCTCGAGCTTCAAACCGATCAAGCCCTCTTAATTCTTGTGGTATAAATTCATGATTTTCAATTTTTCCATCAAAATCTAAACATCTTATCATTTCTAGATTGTGCCTTTTACCAATTTCATAATCGTTGAAGTCATGGGCAGGAGTAATCTTTACACACCCAGAGCCAAATTCAACATCAACATATTCATCAGCAATAATTTCTACTTCTCTATTTACTACTGGGATAATTGCTGTTTTTCCTATCAAATCTTTATATCTATCGTCTGAAGGATTTACAGCAACAGCTGTGTCGCCTAGTAAAGTTTCTGGTCTTGTAGTTGCAATTTCTATAAATGAATCTCCAACCTTATAATTGATAGTCCACAACTTTCCTAGTTCATTTGAAGACGTAACTTCCAAATCAGAAACTGCTGACTTTAATTTTGTATCCCAATTAACCATTCGAGTACCTTTGTAAATTAAATCATTTTCATATAGTGAAACAAATACGTTTATTACTGCCTGTGAAAGTCCTTCATCCATTGTGAATCTTTCTCTTGACCAATCACAACTCATGCCTAAAGTTTTCATTTGATTAGTAATATTGTCACCTGATTTTTCTTTCCATTCCCAAACTTTTGCTAGAAAATTTTCTCTTCCTAGGTCATGCTTAGAAATCCCATTCTCTTCTAATTCTTTTTCAACAAGAAGTTGTGTAATAATTCCAGCGTGGTCAGTTCCTGGAAGCCAGAGAGTTTGAAAGCCTTGTAGTCTTTTTATTCTTGTTATGACATCAATAATCGAATGTTCTAAAGCATGACCCATATGAAGTGAACCAGTTACATTTGGAGGAGGAATTACTATAGAAAAATTTTCGTCAGAATCTGTTGGTTGGAATTTATTCCCTTGTTCCCAGTTTTTTTGCCATTTCTTTTCTATTGATAATGGATCGTATTTTTCATTCTGCATATATTATATTTTATGCAGTTTTGTCGTCTTTTGACTCTTTCAAAACCATTTTTGGTGCAATATCTTCTAAAACATTTTCTTTATCAATAATTATTTTAGAAATATCTTTTCTTGATGGTGATTCATACATTTCATCTAACAATATTTTCTCTAATATTGAACGTAAACCTCTTGCACCAGTTTTCCTTTCCAGCGCTAAATCAGCCATAGCCTCAAGTGATGCATCAGTAAACACAAGATCAATATCGTCTAATTCAAACATTTTCTTAAATTGTTTTGTAATAGCATTTTTTGGCTTAGTTAGAATTTCTATCAAGGCATCCTTGCTTAATTCATTTACATTAGTAGTAACTGGTAGTCTTCCAATAAATTCAGGAATCAAGCCAAACTTAATTAAATCTCTTGGTTCAACAAATGCAAAAAGTTCTTCTTTATTAAATTCTTTACTCTCTGAGAGGCTAGTGTTAAAGCCAATTGTATTTTCTCCAAGCCTCTTACTAATAATTTGATCAAGTCCGTCAAAGGCTCCTCCAACAATAAATAAAATATTTGTAGTATCTATTTGCAAATACTCTTGTTGTGGATGTTTTCTACCACCTTGTGGTGGCACTTGAGCAGTGGTGCCTTCAAGAATCTTAAGTAATGCCTGTTGAACACCTTCTCCAGAAACATCTCTTGTTATTGATGGGTTATCAGATTTTCTTGTAATTTTATCTATTTCATCAATGTAGATAATTCCCTTTTCAGCTCTTGGAATTTCATAATCAGCTGATTGGATTAATGTAAGCAAAATATTTTCAACATCTTCGCCTACATAACCAGCTTCCGTAAGAGTAGTTGCATCTGCTATTGCAAAAGGAACATTTAGTGTTTTTGCTAAAGTTTGTGCTAACAGTGTTTTACCACTACCAGTTGGTCCTAAAAGTAAAACATTTGATTTTTGAATTTCAAGTTCATTATCTACTAAATCACCTTTATAAATTCTTTTATAGTGATTATAAACTGCAACAGACAAAGTCTTCTTTGCATCTTCTTGGCCAATGATGTACTCGTTTAGTGATTGGTTAATCTCTTTTGGTAAAGGTAGATACTCTTCTGAGCTTGTTTCTAGCTTTTCGACTTTTTCTTCTTCGATTATTTCAACACAAAGCTCAATACACTCGTCACAAATGTAAACACCTGGGCCTGCGATTAGTTTTATTACTTGTTTTTGAGACTTACCACAAAAACTGCACTTTAGTGCTTGAGATGAATCTTTATTTGCCATTTTTAACTACCCTGTTGTTTTTTTAGCTATTTTTTGTCTGCTAACTCCCTTTGAATTAGCACTTCATCTACTATACCGTATTCTTTTGCTTCTTGCGCGGTCATCCAAAAATCTCTATCTGTGTCTTCCGCAACTTTTTCAACGTTTTGACCAGTAAAATCAGCCAATAAACCGTTTAATTGGGTTCTCATTGATACAATAAGATCAAAATTTCTCTCCATATCAGCTACAGTGCCCTCCATACCACCAGATGGTTGATGGAGCATGATTCTTGCATTTGGTAGGCTGTATCTTTTTCCAGGAGTACCACCAGCTAAAATGACAGAAGCTGCAGATGCTGCTAGCCCCATACATACTGTTGAAATATCTGGCTTTATGTACTTCATTGTGTCATAAATTGTAAATAATGAAGTGATTGATCCTCCTGGTGAGTTGATATACATAAAGATATCTTTATCTGGGTCTTCTGATTCTAAATGTAATAGCTGAGCCATTATGGAGTTTGCTACACCATCATCAATTGGTGTTCCCAAAAATATAATTCTGTCTTTTAAAAGCCTTGAGTATATATCAAAGGCTCTCTCGCCCCTGTTAGTATTTTCTATAACAGTAGGGATTACATAATTTGAAGGTAATTCTTTCATATTATTCTTCCTCTCTTACTTCTTCTTCTTGATTGTAGACGTCTTGTAGGTATACTTTTTCACCATCCTTGTCAACAGACACTCCTTGTTGCAAAATATGCAGCATAGCCTTATTTCTTAGGGATTCGGCTTCTAAATTTAACCTATGACTTGCGTCCTCTACTTCTTTTCCTTCTTCATCGTGTGTTGACATGTGATCATCAATATATTTAATTTCTTTATCATCCAGTTTAATCTCTTGATCTTCGACAACTTTATCTAAAATAACAACCATAGAGAGATTTCTAGTAGCTTGATTTTTTAAGTCTTCTTGAAGAGTTTCTTCAGTTAATCCAGTTATTTGCAAGTAATCTTCAATTTTTATATTATTTTGGTTCAATTCAGCCATGAAGTTTTGTAATATGCTATCCATTTCAGCAATTACTAACTGTTCAGGAAGTTCTAGCTTTGATTCTTCTATCAATTTACTTGTTAATAAACCTTGGTACTGATTAGCAATTTGTCTTTTTTTAACCATCTCAATATTTTTAAATAACTCATCGTTCATTTCTGCAATATTATCAAATTCAGTCATTGAAGAAACCCATTCGTCGGTTAATTCTGGCATAACCTTTTCTTTAATTTCTTTTACTAAAACAGTAATTTCGACATTACTTTTACCAACAGATGGTATGTCATCATTAAATTTTATTATTGCTCCTGTAGATACACCTTCTAATTTTGAATCCATTGAGGGTGTTAGTGAGTTGCTTCCGAGTTCGTACAAATAATCTTGATAGGAAAATTCTTCTAACTCTTTACCATTTTCAATTGCACTGATATTTACTAATAAATAATCAGATGTTTTTGAAGGCCTTTCAACTTTAGTCACATCAGCAAACTGTAGCTTTATTCTGTCAATTTGATCTGCAATCTCTTCCTCAGTAGGGGTAATGGATTCTACTTCTACAGTTTGATTTAGCTTTGGAAGTTTAGATATTTTTGGCCATAGTGTGATTAAAACATCAACCTTATAGGATTTCTTTTCTTTTTTTAAATCTTTTACCACGGGCCTAACAGCTGGACTTAATTCTTCTTTTTGCAATATTTCAAAAATTTGCTCAGGCAAATATAAATCAATTGATTCCTCAAGAATATAATCTTCACCCACTTCTCTAATGACAATATTTTTTGGAATTTTTCCTGGTCTAAAACCTTTAACTTTTAGTGATTTGCTAATTTTAGAAATTGCTTCATCTTTTTTAGATTCAAGGTCTTCAAAATCAATATCAATTTCAATATTGCTTTCAAAATCGCCAACTTTTTTTACTTTATATTTCATTTATCTCCTAATAAATATAAGGGTGACCGACGGGATTCGAACCCGCGACCTCCTGGACCACAACCAGGCGCTCTAACCGAACTGAGCTACGATCACCACAGCGCTCTCGATAGGACTCGAACCTATAACCTACAGATTAGAAGTCTGTTGCTCTATCCATTTGAGCTACGAGAGCTCTTCGTGAGCGGGTGAAGGGAATCGAACCCTCATAGCCAGCTTGGAAGGCTGGAGCTTTGCCATTAAGCTACACCCGCAGGTAAGTCGGGCTGGTGAGATTCGAACTCACGACCTCCTGCTCCCAAAGCAGGCGCTCTAGCCAAGCTGAGCCACAGCCCGCAACTTAATCATTTTTCTATCTTAACTGTTTTATAAAAAGAATAAATAGAAAAAATTTATACTTAACTATCATAATCTAAGTTAATCTTTAAAAGGGGTCGCTAGCTCAATTTGGCAGAGCAACGGACTCTTAATCCGCAGGTTCGGGGTTCAAGTCCCCGGCGACCCACGCGACATTTTAGCGGATGTGGCGGAACTGGTAGACGCGCTAGATTTAGGATCTAGTGAGCTTTGCTCGTGGAGGTTCGAGTCCTCTCATCCGCACAAATTATAATTATTTATTTTGATGGAAATTCTACAATAAGCTCTGTTGAATTTGCAGTTGCATAAATTTTTCCATCTTTATCACTTAATGTGCCAGTAACAAAAATTACTCTTCTTCCTATTTTTTCAATCTTTGCTGATGCTGTAACTTCACCAGTGGATACTGTCATAGGCCTGAAATAATTAACTCTTATATCTGTTGTCATTGTCAAAAACCCTTTATCAAGCTGACAGTTAGCTGAAATACTATTACAAGAATCTAACATTGTGGCTGCTAAGCCCCCATGAACAGTTCCAAGGGGATTGTAATGAAACTCTTGTGGTGTAAGTGTAAAGGTTACCTGACCTTTATCGTCTACTTCCATCTGTGAAGTATCCATTAGAGCACCCATTGGGATGTTTTCAACTGGCAAGTTTATAAAGAAGTCTCTTCTACCATCTTTATCTAAATTTACTAATTCCAAGACTAAGCCTGGAACTAAATCCCATTTAACTATTCTTTCATTCATCGTCAGATTCCGATGCTCTTGTTTGTAATTCAGATACAATATCTGCATTTGCTAATGTTGTTACATCACCCAGCTTTCTTTCTTCTGAAATATCTTTTAAAAGTCTGCGCATGATTTTTCCACTTCTAGTTTTGGGTAAATCAGCTGTTATAACAATACTTTTTGGTTTAGCAATTGGACCAATTTTATCACTTACGTGCTGTCTAAGATCAGCAATTAGATCTTCATTGCCTTCATCAGTTCCAATTAATGAAACAAATGCAGCAATAGCTTCTCCAGTTATTTCATCACTCCTACCAATTACTGCAGCTTCTGCTACTGCTTGATGGGAAACTAAAGCACTTTCAACTTCAGCTGTTGATATTCTATGTCCAGATATATTCATTACATCATCTACACGTCCTAACAGCCATATATAACCTTCGTCATCATATTTAGCTCCATCACCAGCAAAATATAAACCATTATGTTGTGACCAATAAGTGTCTAAATACCTCTGATCATCTCCATAAACAGTTCTTAACATTGATGGCCAAGGAGATTTTACAGCTAAAAAGCCTCCTTCACCTTTGCCTACTTCATTTCCATCATTGTCAATAACAATTGATTCGATACCTGGTAGTGGTCCGCAAGCAGATCCAGGTTTAGTGCTTGTCACACCTGGTAGTGGGGAAATCATTATTGAGCCAGTTTCTGTTTGCCACCATGTGTCAACAATTGCACAATTCTCACCACCGATATTCTCGTGATACCACATCCATGCTTCAGGATTTATTGGCTCTCCTACAGTACCTAATATTCTTAGTGAACTTAAATCATGAGCTTGAGGGTGCTCTACACCCCATTTCATAAATGCCCTTATTGCAGTTGGAGCTGTATAAAAAATGTTGACTTTATACTTTTCAATAATGCTCCAAAGTCTTTTCTCATCTGGTGCATTTGGTGCCCCTTCGTACATAACACTTGTTGCTTTATTAGCTAATGGCCCATAAACAATATAACTATGACCAGTAACCCAACCACAATCTGCTGCACACCAGTAAATATCATCTTCTTTTACATCAAAAACTTCGTGATGAGTTGTTGTCACCCCTGTTAGATACCCTCCTTGTGTATGGACAATACCTTTTGGTTTAGCAGTTGTTCCAGATGTATAAAGAATGTACAGCATATCCTCGGAGTTCATTACTTCAGGTTCGCAATCAGAAGACTCTTTGTCAGTTATATCGTGATACCAATGATCTCGACCATCAGTCATATTAATTTCCTGCTCAGTTCGTTTAACAACAATTACATTTTCTACATATTCAGTAAGTTCCAATGAGCCGTCAACATTATTTTTTAGAGGAACAATATCTCCCCTTCTCCATGCACCATCAGCAGTAATAACTGTTTTTGCTTTTGCGTCATTGATTCTGTCTGCAAGAGCTTCAGATGAAAATCCACCAAAGACAACTGAGTGCACGGCCCCAATCCGTGCACATGCCAACATAGAAACTACTATTTCTGGAGTCATGCCCAAATAAATTGCTACTCTATCACCTTTTTCTACACCAAGTTTTTTTAATGCATTTGAAAGTTTGCAAACTCGCTCATATAAATCTTGATATGTAATTTCTTGCGTATCTCCTGGTTCTCCTTCCCAATAAAACGCAACTCTATCCCCATCAGATTCAAGGTGTCTGTCTAAGCAATTATATGATAAGTTCAACTCGCCATCTTTAAACCACTTAAAAAAAGGAGGGTTTGAATCATCTAGTATCTCTGTTGGCTCTTTGAACCAAGAGATTCTTGTTAAAGCCTGTTTTTGCCAAAATTTTAATCTATCTTCACCTGCTTCGTCATACCAAGAAGATGGAGCATTTGCGTTTTTGATTAGATTTTCAGAAGGTGGAAACTTTCTATCTTCTTTAAGTAGGTTTTCAATTTTTTCATTCATAAATTCTCCCCTAAGAAATAGTATATATATCCGTAAATAGAAAAATCTACTTAAGAAGTCATAAAATAATAATTAAATCCATCGCAAAGAGCATTCCAAGATGCATTGATAATATTTTCATGCACACCTATAGTGCTCCATTGTTTTTTTGAATCAGTAAATTCAATTAGTACTCTTGTTTTAGCCTCTGTGCCGTCAGAGGAATCAATTATCCTTACCTTGTAATCAATAAGTTTCACCTTATTAATGTTTTTATAGTCATTTTCAAGTGCTGATTTTAATGCTTTTGAGAGAGCATCTACTGGACCAACTCCTTCACCCGTTTTTACATATCTATTATTATTTACTGTGATTTTACAAACAGCTTCTGAAACGACATTTTCAGAATTTCTTCTTTCCGAAAAAACTCTGAAACTTTCAAATTCAAAAAATTCTGGCCTAACTCCCTTTATTGAATTCATTAATATAAATAAAGAGGCATCAGCTGCTTCAAATTGAAAACCAATGTGCTCTAAGTTTTGAACTTGTTGAATTAAATCTTTAGCTTCATCATTGTTAATGCTAATTCCAAATTCCTCTGCTTTAGTAATAACACTTGCTCTACCAGCTAATTCTGAAACAGTAGTTCTTGTAAAATTTCCAACTTTTGACGCATCTATGTGTTCATATAGTGAGCTATCTTTTGACATACCAGACGCATGAAGTCCTGCCTTATGAGTAAAAGCTGATGACCCAACATATGGATGTCTTGAATCGATAGACACATTTACAAGTTCTGCAATATGGTTGGCTGTCTGGGTTAGTTTTTCAAGAGAATCTGTTGGTATTGTCTCATAATTTTGCTTTAAAGATAGATTGGGAATAAGTGTGCACAGGTCAGCATTCCCAGTCCTTTCACCATACCCATTTATTGTTCCTTGAACATGATCAACACCAAGATCTACTGCAACCATTGAGTTAACTACTGCACAGCCATTGTCATTTTGAAAATGAACACCAAATTTTGTTTTTGGATATTTTTCTATAACCTCAGAAAGAATTTTTCTTACTTCCTCTGGCAATGTACCACCATTTGTGTCACAAAATATAAAACAATCTGCACCAGCTGCAACTACTGATTCAAGAATTTTTAAACTTGTTTGTGAATCCTCTTTGTAACCGTCAAAGAAGTGTTCTGCATCAAAAAATACATTTTTACCTTTTGACTTTAAATACAAAATTGTATCAACTGCCATATCAATTGCACTATCAACATCAGTTTGCAACGCCTTTGTAATATGAAGTTTTGAAGATTTACCTACAATGCAGACATAATCAGTACCTGAATCAACTAATGCCTTTACTTGTGGATCGTCTTTAGCATATAAATTTAGCTTTCTAGTGGATCCAAAGCTTACAAGTTTTGCATTCTTAAGATTTAACTCTCTTTTTGCAGTTTCAAAAAACTCTTCTTCTTTTGGAGAAGCTCCAGGCCATCCTCCTTCAATATAACTTACCCCTAATTCGTCAATTAACTTAGCAATTGAAATCTTATCCTTTACAGAAGGCGATATGCCTTCTTGTTGAAAGCCATCTCTTAGTGTTGTATCAAATATATCTATTTTCATATTCCAAAAAAAAACCCTTGCAAAGCAAGGGCAACAACGTTTACTACGTTGCACCTAAATAATAATTATAATTTTTTTCATTGAGTCAATATTAGTTCTTTTTTCTATATTGTCTAACAAAAATATAGATCGATGAAAGCACCAAAAATAAAATCATGATATTTGTTGGACTTAAAAATGACTGCTTGTTTGCAACCACTTCAAACGTTTTTACTGATGTTCCTTCAATATCAAAAATTACAGTATTATCAACAATATTTTCAAGCTGAGGCCTTGTGATATTTCCAGGGACAATGAAAGATATCTTTCCGTCAAAAATATTCTCATACCCCTCAATACTTTCTTCATCAGAAACAAAAATTTCTCCAAAAATTCCATTTATAGTAAATGACCTGTTTGTGTCAGTAAAGTTTATTTCTTCAATTGGTAATAACAATAATGCTGTGTTTTCATTTTCATTAAGTAGTTTTAATTGAGCTTGTAATTCTTCAGTATTTTGAAAATCATTTCTAACTAAAATACCTAAATAGTTTCCTTCTTGGTAAATTGACGATCCATACCCTTCTGGAAGATCAGAAAGTATAGCATCTAATCCACCTATGGATGTTTGTCCAGTTTCTACTGCATAAAACTGAGCATCCTGATCGAGTAAAATTAATATTTTATAACTACCCGAATAATCTTCATTGAATTCAACTTCCATACTCCACTTAACTTCACATGCAGAAAAAAGAAGAAATGTAATAAGCAGATAAAACTTAAACTTTGTGTTCATTTAACATCTCAACTAACTTTACTCCTGCTATTTTTCTATGGCTTATATTTGATTTTTCTTCTAAAGTCATTTCAGCTAAGGTTTTTCCATTGACATCGAATATTGGATCATAACCAAAACCATTTTTTCCTCTTGGTTCTAATATAATATTTCCTTTAAGAACTCCTTCTGATGTTATAAAATTTAGACCATCAAAATAACATAGAACTGTTTTAAAGAATGCACTAAGATTATCAACTGTTTTAAGTTCATTAATTAATTTTTGATTATTTTCAACATCTGTAGAACTTAAGCCTGCATATCTCTTGGAGTGAACACCAGGCCGACCATTTAATGCATTTACAAACAAACCTGAATCATCAGAAATAATTGGAGATTTAAAAACCTCGTAACATTCTTTGGCTTTCTTTTTTGCATTTTCTTCAATTGTATTTCTATCTTCAATCACATCTGGAATATCTTTATTAAGCATCAAGGTATGTTTACTTCCAGATTCTTGAAAAATTTTTAATAACTCTTTGTGCTTATTTTTATTATTTGAGGCTAAAAGGATTTCCATTTACTTATTTTTGTATTTCAAATACTTCTTTTATACACTCTTTTCCAAGTTCAAAAAGTTTATCGAGGTGTTGTTTTGGGAATGGCTTCCCTTCTGCAGTGCCCTGTATTTCTAGTATTTCAAATTTTTCATCCAGTACTAAATTGAGATCAACCTCTGCATTGGAATCTTTTTCATAATCAAGATCTGCTACCAATTCACCAGCAACAATCCCAACTGAAATAGCACCAACTTTACTAGTTAGTGGATTTTGATTTAATTTGCTTTCCTGGATCATTTTTTCAAATGTATCATTCAGAGCTATCCAAGCGCCATTAACAGAAGCAGTTCTTGTACCTCCATCAGCCTCTAACACATCACAATCTACTGTAAAGGAGTACCCGTTTATAATACCTAAATTACAAACAGCCCTTAAAGATCTTCCAATTAATCTTGAAATTTCTTTGGACCTACCAGACTCATAAGATTTTCTTGATATTCTATTTCCTGATGACCCAGGTAACATATTGTACTCTGCAGTTACCCATCCTTTATTAGAATTTAGCAACCAGTCTGGAAGTCTAGTTGAGACAGATACTGTAACTAATACCTTTGTATTGCCTGATTCATATAAAACTGAGTTTTCAGCAGAATTAATAAAATTTTTTGTTACTTTTATGGGTCTCATTATGGAGACATCCTTTCAATTTTCCATGAATTTTCTTCTGGCTTGTAACAAAACCTATCATGTGTCCTGTTTCTTCTCCCCTGCCAAAACTCCCAATAATTGACCTCGATAGCAAACCCACCCCAAAAGTCAGGTCTTGGTATTTCTTTTCCTTCATATTCTTTTTCAAGCTCATCAATTTTATTCGTAACATCTTCTCTGGATGAGATGATATTGCTCTGTGCAGATGCCAATGCACTTAATTGTCCGCCTCTTGGTCTTGTTTTAAAATATTCATCGGATATTTGTGAGTCAGCTTTTCTTGCTATGCCTTGAAATCTGACTTGCCTATGGATTTCAGCCCAGTAAAAAATACCAGAAACATTAGGGTTAGCAAATATCTCCACTGCTTTTGGACTTTCATAGTGTGTGTGAAAGATTAAATTATTATTTACGATATTTTTAAATAGTACATATCTCGATCTCGGAGCATTTTCATCTACAGTAGCTAGAACCATTGCATTAGGTTCGTAAATTTGCGTTTCAATGGCTTCATCTAGCCACTTTGTAAATTGTGTTATAGGGTCTTGATTTAAATCTTCTGATGTCAGGTCTAGATCGCTGTATTCATTACGAAGAGATTGAATCTTTTCTGAAAAATTTTCCATTAATTTGATTTAATGTAATTTAAAGCTGATCCACTTTCAAACCAACTTATTTGCTCTTCAGATAGAGAATGGTTAGTGTCTATATCTACTGTTGAACCATCTTCTTTCTGTATAGAGACTGTAATTTTACTTCCTGGACTTAAGTTTTCTAAATTTTTAATAGTTAATTTATCATTCTGCTCTATCTTTTCATAGTCAGCTTTATCTTCAAAAGTTAGCGGTAGTATACCTTGCTTTTTCAAATTAGCTTCGTGGATTCTTGCAAAGCTTTTGACCAAAACTACTCTACAACCTCTGAACCTCGGCTCCATGGCAGCATGTTCCCTTGATGATCCCTCACCATAATTTTCATCACCAATTGCAATCCAGTTTATGTTATGTTCATGGTATGTTTTTGCAAGATCAGGCAACGTCATAATTTCATTGTTAAGGGTATTAACACCTGTCCCTGATTCTTCTGAAAAAGCATTATTAACACCTATAAATAAATTTTGAGAGATATTTTCTAGGTGACCTCTAAACCTTAACCATTTACCTGCAGGTGATATGTGATCAGTTGTACACTTTCCTACAGCTTTCATAATTACAGTCATGTCTATATAATTACTTGCATCAAATGAGTCAAAAGGTGTTAAAGCTTGTAATCTCTCAGAATCTGGATTTATAACAACTTCAACTTCACTATTTTCTTTTGGCTGGACAAAACCTTCCAAAGTGCTTTCAAACCCTTCTGAAGGTAGCTCTTCTGCGGTTGGAGGTGAGAGCTTTACCTCTTCACCCTCTTCGTTTATTAAAGTATCATTAAGAAAATCGAATTCTAGAGTTCCACCTAAAGCTAAGCCAATTACAGTTTCGGGTGAACCAATAAAGGATAATGTTTCCTTATTGCCATCATTTCTTGCTGGAAAGTTTCTATTGTACGAAGAGACAATTGTATTAGTTTGTCCTTCTTCAATATCATCTCTTTTCCATTGTCCAATACATGGTCCACATGCATTTGCAAGGACAGTAGCGCCTATTGCTTCAAGATCTTTTAAGTATCCATCTCTTTCAATGGTTGCTCTTGTAATTTCGGACCCTGGAGTGACCATAAGTGGGACTTTAGATTTTAAACCTTTTTTAGCTGCTTCTCTTGCTATAAAAGCTGCTCGACCAATATCTTCATAAGATGAATTAGTGCATGAACCTATAAGAGCGTTTGAAATTTCTAAAGGATAACTATTTTCTACAGCATCATCTTTCAATTTTGATACTGGGCGAGCTAAGTCTGGTGTATGTGGACCCACAACATGTGGCTCAAGACTATCTAAATCAATTTCAATAACTTGATCAAAATAATTTTCAGGGTTTGCAACAACATCATCGTCTGGAGTTAACAAATGCATATTTTCCTTAGCAAGAGACGCTATGTCTCCTCTTCCTGTGGCTTTGAGGTATTCCTCACCTTTTACGTCAAATGGAAATATAGAGCATGTTGCGCCAATTTCAGCACCCATATTTGTTATAGTTGCTTTTCCCGTAGTAGAAATAGACTCTGTTCCTTCTCCAAAATACTCAACGATTGCATTCGTGCCACCTTTTACGGTCAAAATTTCTGCAACTTTCAAAATTATGTCTTTAGGAGCAGTCCAACCACTTAATTTTCCTGTTAGTTTTACCCCAATTAATTTTGGTATTTTTGTATTGAAAGGCATACCAGCCATTACATCAACTGCATCAGCTCCACCAACTCCAATTGCAACCATGCCTAATCCCCCTGCATTTGGTGTATGGCTATCAGTTCCAATCATCATTCCACCAGGGAATGCATACTGCTCAAGAACAACTTGATGAATGATTCCAGCCCCTGGACCCCAAAAACCAATATTAAATTTTTCAGATGCTGTTCGTAAAAAATCAAATACTTCTTTGTGTGTTTTATTAGCGACTTTTAAATCACTGTTTGCCCCTTCATAAGCTTGAATCAAATGATCACAGTGAACTGTAGTGGGAACTGCTGTCTCTGGTAGTTCAGCCTGCATAAATTGGAGCAATGCCATTTGTGCTGTTGCATCCTGCATCGCAACTCTATCAGGTAGAAAATCCCCAAAATCTTCACCTTTATTTAACGAAATATTTTTAACATCTTTGGCATGTCCGTACAATACTTTTTCAGCGAGAGTTAGTGGGCTGCCTTTTCTATTTTTAAACTCAGCAATATTAGATTCCAAAGTTTTGTAAACTTTTTCTACCAGTTGTATATGTGTTTTTGACAGATCCATCTTTTTAATTATATATTTACTTGAGCCTAAAGTTTAACTTATCTGTATTCTGAACAAGTATTCTTAAACTCACAAGTTTGACACCAATCTCCTACTGTATATTTAGGACTTAGAGCATCGTATGGTATCCAAGATGCAGGTTTGTTTGCAATACTCTCAAACTTTGCTTTTGCTGATTCTATTTCACTTGGTCCAAATCTTCTCTCTTTTACCTCTGCATTATGCTCAGAAACATAAATATGTAAAACTATAATTTCATCTTCCTGTTTCATTATTGAGGATGCACCTAGAGCATATAGTTCTGCTTCAATTGCGTCTTCATTCATTTCTGGTCGTGTTTTGAGTTCAATAATTATAGGAGTGTCACCTACTCGACCAGCTAAATCTGACTTACCATTAAATATAGTTGCTACTTTTTGATCAACTACCTCTCCTTTTCTTTCTCCTTTTCCCTCAACAATAAAAGTACATCCTAAAATATATTCAGCTTCTTTAATAACTAAATTTTCATAATCGGTTAACTTTGCTACGAGATATTTATATTTGTTAAACAGCTCTTCTTGAGTTATTCCGTCTTCATTTACTGTCAGCTTTTTGAAATCTTCAATATTTTCATCTTCGTAATAGTTCTCGTTATCAACAAGCATTTGTTGTGAGTACTTATGGAATTTTGTAGCAGTTGATTCTGATTCAAATTCTATATAATCTTCACGAGGGAGTCCATACTGAACATTCCAAGCTGTTCTCCGCTCACATTTATCTAATTTAACTAAATTAGTTTTTGATACCTTTACCTCTCTAACATTTCTATTTATTTTATTTTCGTTAATCAATGGAAACTGGCCACATCGAGAAGCTTGATCACAAAAATCACAGTGACTTCCAGGTGTTCTCTTCTGTCTGTCATAAACATAGCTTTTTATAATTTCAAAATATTCATCAATAACCTCATCAGGGTTATCAATTAAATCAATATCCATCAAATCGTCTAATTCAAGGGCAGCTGTGTAAAATTCTTCGTTATCCTCTTTTAGTTTTGTCAAGATTGCCAAGTCGATTAAGTCAGGTGAAGGATCGTGTGCTGTTTTTAATCTAACTAACTCATAATGTCCCTCGTCTTCAAACTCATATGCAAAATGAGTTGTTATGCCATAAATTTCTCCATTTATCTCTTTTTCAATTTCCTTTGAGATATATTGGTGATTGAATGTGTATTGCCTTTTTGGATAAATCGTTCTAAATCTTGAGAAAAGATCTGAAAGAATTTTTTTTTGAATTGGATCGTAAGACTGAAAATTATTTCTTTCTGCTACTTTTACAGAAGTTTCTTCAATTGCATCATTATTTATCCAATCAATTATTGCGGAGTTTAGATCTCGCCATCTATCAAATTTAGGTTTTGCTAGGCTCGTTTTTTTTCCAACTGATACATGACATTGACTCATTTTTTTCACTGCACTAGTCGAATATCTATTGTCTTTGTCAGCCATATGTAAATTATAGTTTATGGATTGTTGCGATTTTGTCTTATCATTTTTTCTTGTTTTGATACAACATTTCAATGGTAAGGCTACCCTTTTGGAATTCGATTAAATCACTCCATAAAGAGTTTTTTATTGAACACATTTCGTGATCATTATTGCGATATTCACCCACTAACGATTCATTAAGGTTTAAATTCTTAATAACATTATCACTTCCTAGCATCATTTTAATTCTTGGATCATACAGTATTCTTAATTGTGTTAAATCAACATGTGAAAAATGACCCATTTCAGGAGCGAGGGAATTATATGACATCACAGAATCGTAACATTTGTTATGTCGAAGTCCCAGAGCGTGTCCAAACTCATGTACCAACACATGGCTTCTCATTTCTTTAGATCTGGAAGAATCAACCCAGATCCACCCAAATTTTTCCTTTGTATTGACTTTAGAGGAATGGTTATGACTAAATAAACCAATATATCTATCTTCCATGCAACCTATTGACTTTTCAGAAATAAACTCACTACAGGGAAGAAAATGAATAGGTAAATTTACAAAATAGGAGTTATTAGAATATGAAATATTGAGTTGCGGTGCAACTAAATGAAGAGTTTGAATTATTTTATTCATGGTTTGTAAGTCAGAACTGGTTACATCTCCAAATAAGCCTACGACTACATCCCCTTCTAATCTATTTCTAAGCCACAACGTCTCTTCAACATATTCACCATCTATGGTGTTTAAAGTTTTTTCTAATAGTGATATACCAGCTTCATGTGGAGGAGGAAGATTTTTGTGTTGTTTTTTTAGTTCTTGGGTCCTAAAAAATATTTCAAAATATTTTTTTTCACCAATTATTGAGACATCAAAAAATAATGTATCAACTGGGTTAAATATTCCATCTTTATATATTGGTTCAATCTTCTTAAAGTTCTTAAAATTTTCAATATCTAAAGTAAATACCTTTTTTTTGTAACACTCTTTATTTTTTTTATCTTTTCCTTCTATTTCAACAAACCACTTAAATCCCTTTTCTTTTACCTGATTAAGAATTTCTAGCTCAACTGTTTGTATTTCTTCATCTATAAGCAACTTTTGTTTTGTGATGGTGTGAAGCCTATAGCCATGGCTTTTATTTACCTTTGCATTCATGGGATATATATTTAATGTTATAGATCCAAGATTTTGCTCTTTTGGTGTTCTTGGAAATTGTAAAATTGCAGACGTTTGATTTTCATTTAGTTTAAAAGATATATTATTCCAATAATTTTTATCATCGCAATTAACAACTAGATTTGAACCAGATTCTTTTCCAATATTATTTTTATCTAATTTTAAATCTTGGTATTGATCGACTTCTGAACTGTCAGTTAATACATAAATTGTCTCCGGCTTTTTGATTAAGTAATCATAAGTAATTGTTAATTGATTTATTGCAAAAAAGCTCCATGCCAATATCCAGCTAAATAAAAAAGTAAATTTACCTTCAGACATGATTTTCCATACTTTTAAATTACAAAAGCGCTGTGACAAATTTTGTCATACCTTGTTTGTATATTTCTGTTATGACAAATAATGAGAGACTTGTTTTAAGAGTGCTGCTGTTTATTATTTTTTTTAATTTATGTTACCGCTTTTTAACTAGTTTCTTGTTTGATAAAGCGCTTTACCATACAGTGGAGCTTCAACTTGCAAATCTTATATTTTCAAGTTTTTTTATACATGCAATATTTGCATTAACTGCATATCTTTTAGCTAGGGCTCATAAACCTTATGCTTTTAGATCTCTGTTTGCAATGCTGTCTGGTATTTTGCCATTATTTAATATTATTTACTGGGTGGGACGAATAGACTTTCCACCATTTATTAGTAATTCAACAAGCTCAAATGGATTGATATTTTTATCAACTTGCTTTTATTTAATTTGGAGAAATAAATCAAAATTTCAAAAAGTCATAGCAAGTTACGTAAAAACATTAATCGATCCTTTGGACTCACTTTGGTATTAAGGGAAAGGAAAAAATGCAAATTAATTTAAACAAAAACGAGTTGAGTATTATTAAAAAATCATTATCCGATTTAATCGAAAAACAAGTTGGTATTTCTCAGTCTCAAGAGGCTTACATAAGAAATATTGAAAATGGTATGTCTAAAGTAGCCGCCGATCAGCAATTTAAACTAGATAATAAAAAAGAATGGGAGTACTTTGTATACGAAGAAAAAAATCCTTTTTATTGCCTCTTTGACAAAATCTTCACTAGTCCTGCTTCATTTAGAGGTTAAGTGTGGAGATAGTATTTAGAAAAACATACACAATCACAGTCCCCTCTTGGAAAGATTTTAATGTAGAAATACAATATCTCCTCCATATAACATCTGATTATGAAGGAAAAGATTTACTTGTTATTAATAAAGATGGATATGAGAAAAAGGGGTTTGCGATAATCGATATTAATTTAGAAAGTGCTAAATTAATTGATCAAATTAATAAATTAGAATACGAATATCTTCAAGAACCTCTCGAGATTACTTTGGAGGAAAGGCTGCTCTCAAAAACTTTTCTCTTTAAATTAAAAGAATTATTTATTGAATTTAAAGGAAGAAGTAAGGTTTTACTCAATGTTCAAAAAAACGGTAAGAATTATAAACAGTTAGAGCTTAAAACCCAGTTTGTAGACGCTAGTAATGAAGAGCTGTTAAAAAAGGTCATGGATGCAATTGAATATGCAAGTATCGTTGATGATGTTACTACGTATGATGACGAAGCTCCTTTTTAAGTTATTTGTTTGAAATCTTAAATTTTCATTCATATAGTTTTCTATATGGATGTAAATCAAATCATCGAGCTAGAAAAGAAATATCAAGAAAAACTTAACAGCCTAATAACTAGTGAGTTATTCCTTAATGATTTAAAAAAAATAGAAAGTGAAATAAAACAAAATTACAATTTAATTAAAAATACTTTTGAGCCTAAAGAAAAGTTTACTGCAGCATTGGAAAGAATCCTTTGTATAAGAATTCCCGAAATACTGAATTTTAAAGAAGCATTTCCACTACCGATTTCTTCAGATGTTGCATTAATGAACGATGAAGTCATTCTTTGGGTTGATGCAAAATCATATGACAGACACGGAAATGCGGGTGATGAAGAAAATATTGTAATAGGTATTAATCAATTGACTTCTGTCTTATCACACAAAAAAATGAAAATAAGTTCTATAAGTGGAGACGATTTTATATTTCCAGGATTTAATATCTACCCACCAATTCTTAAAGGTTTCCCAACAGCAATTTACCAAGAAAAACCTATTTTATCTTTTGTCATTGGACTTTGGTGTTACGACGATGGAACCGATGTAGACTTGAAAAAAATTGAAGTAGATTGCATACCCCATTTCTTAGTTTATAAATATACTTATGTAAACGATATCCTCACAAATACAAAAAATTATAAATATTACCCTGATTCGTCTGCAAATGATGATGAAATTTTAAAACCATATGATTTGTTTGGCTTTCCTGATCGATTGAAAATAGTCGATTACAAAAACGGCATTGAACTAAATGAACTTCCAGAGGGTATAAGTCCTAATGATGTAGGAAAGCTTAGACAAATAGCTTTAGTTGATTTAGAAAACTACAACCAAACATTAAAAGATTATGAGGATTTATATTTAATAAGAAAATTTGAAGGTGGTAAATGGAAAGTAACAGATACTCCTAATGGATTTAGAATAAACGCTACAAAACTCATTATGGATCAAAACGTTGAGGAAAAATTATTTAAAAATGATTGGAGAATAAATAAATTAGAATTATAAATTCTTTTTAATTTCTCTAGCAACTAATTTTGCCAAAAATACTGGTACAGCATTACCAATTTGTTTATACATGCTTCCCAATGCTCCCTCGAATATAAAATTATCAGGAAATGTTTGTAGTATTGCAGCTTCTCTGACAGATATTCTTCTTTTTTTATTTGGATGAATCTCCGTACCAGTTGCTGTAATGGTGTCACTTGGAGTATCCCAGTTAGCAATACGAAGAGATTGTTCAAAGGTTATTGTTTTCTCTTCTAAGGTTGTCACAGCTTTATCATATTTATCATCAAACTTTAAAAGTTTTTTGAGCTCCCACCAGTCTTCGGGGTTAGGAATAGATCCAGAATTATTATCTTTTCTAAACCAATGCCCTGCGGTATGTCTGTATCCAAAATACTCGTCTATTTTTTGTGTTGACCACTCAGATTTATTTCTGGCTTCTTTTAAGTAATCACAGATATCGTGTTGGTTGACCTTGTACTTTCTCCCCCAAAAAGTATCAGCTACGTTGGTTCTAGCTATATGGTTATATATGTACCCTTTCCCGTTCTTTTGTGGATCGTAACTGATTCTTCTATTTGCTAGGTGGGATAGAACCTCTTTTGCCGTTACATATGGCTTTAAATTTGGATTATCTAAAGTCATCTGCTGATTTTTCTTTAAATTGGGGTTGTAATGTGTAATTTCTGGATAGGGGTTTTCTTTTCCAATTCTATTTCCAATTATAAAAACTCTTTGCCTATTTTGAGGAACGCCGAAGTCAGAGGCAGTTAAAAGTTGATAATCTACGTCATATCCGATTTTTTTAAAGTCATTAACAATTAATTCAATAACTTTTCCTTTTTCAAGTGACAAAATCCCTTTTACATTTTCAGCAACAAAGTACTTTGGTTGTTTATCTTTAATAATGCGAAGCATTTCTTTATAGAGATGATTTCTCTCATCTTCCATACTTCTTTTTTTATTATTAATAGAGAATCCTTGGCAAGGAAACCCTCCAATAACTACATCTGGATTGTTAGGAATATCTTCAGACTTTACATCTTTAATATCACCCAAAACAATATGATTACCTAAATTTTTTCTGTAAGTAATAACACAATCTTTATCAAAATCATTTGCCCATACAATATCAAAGCCTGCCTGTTTGAAACCAAGGTCCATACCCCCGGCTCCTGCAAATAAAGAAACTACTGTTGGTTTTTTCATAAAGTATATAATACATTTCAAATATGACAATCTCTTCAAACTAGATTCAATTTTTTTGTCATACCCTATTTTTATACTTTAAAGTACATGATTACTAATCAATAGGGTGATAGTGTCTGTGCTCCTTTCGGGATAAAACCTCAGTTATCTGAGGTTTTATCTTTTATACGGTGATTTTTGCATATCGCCGGCTGCAAAAAGGCTTTAATGACTGCCAAAACTACCAAAAGTAAATTAGGCCGTCTGAAATCAACCTGTAGAATGTATGTATGGATAAAAGAATATCTAAATCATTTAGAGTCATTTTTTCTAATTTGTATCCAAATTTCAATGAGGAAGAAACAAAAAACTCTGAGAAATACTTTAATTTTATCCTTGTAAATTTTCCTGATAGATCAGAAATCGTACTGCTAAAAATAGTCTTTTTTATCTTTTCTTTTGGAATAAGAAAAGTGTTTATAAAAGACAAAAATATTCCTAAATTTGTTAAAAATCTACAAAGCTCCAATTTGTCATTACTAAGAAAACTTGGTTCAGGTATGACTGCATTATTTGGATTAAGCACTGCAAGATCACTCGACGGTGAGGGCTCTGTATACAAACATCTTGACTACCCCATTTATAAAAATACAAAAATTGAAAAGAAAGATGTCTCAATTCCAAAAAGTATCGAAGTTGCAGTAATTGGTAGTGGATCTGGTGGAGGTGTTGCTGCAAATATACTTAATGAAAAATATGAAGTAGGAATATTTGAAAAAGGTAGTTACGGAAATGGTAAGAAAAATAATGAAACATTTGGATATCACAACTTTTACGACACTAATGGAATACAGCAAACCAGAGGATACAAAGTTTTACTTTTAGCTGGTAAAGGAATTGGCGGAGGTACAAGTATTAACTGGACAACTTCTTTAAGAACCCCAGATAAGATATTAAGTGAATGGGATACGCTTACTGGTCAAGATAACTATTTCAATTCCAACGAATTCAAAAGCAGCATGGATTATGTTTGTAGTGAATTAAATGTAGATATAGCAAATAATAAAATACCCCAAAAAGAAGTTAAATTAGCTGAAGGACTTGAACTCAATAATCTAAATTATAAAATCATTCCAAGAAATACGAGTAATGCAGATTGTACAGAATCTGGGTTCAGTACCTTTGGACGATATGATGAAAGTATCAACTCCTCCAACAAAGTTTGGTTTTCAAACGATAAATTTGATCCTGATAATATTTTTAGTGATACAAACATTAAAAGCCTTGATATATCGAATGGAAAAGCAACTCACATTAATGTTGAAAATAATGATATATTATATAAAGTTGCTGTTGATAAGGTCATTCTTGCTGCTGGTTCCCTAAATACCCCTAAAATATTGCTTGATAGTGGATATAGAAATAAACATCTTGGTCGTAATTTAAAACTACATCCTGTTTCTGGTGTCGCGGGTAAGTTCTCAGAAGAACAAAAGCCATGGGCAGGAACAATGCAGGGAATTTATTCAGATGATCATTTGTTTATGAAAGACAATTATGGATACCTTTTAGAAGGACTGCCAATGCACCCAAGTCTTTTTTTCCCGTTTTTTCCGAATAACACAGACAAGTTTGATGATTTTGTTGAAAGTTATAATCATTGGTCCGGAGGAATAGTTCTAACATCAGATACAAGCTCTGGGTCGATCATCAATAAAAACCCTCAACATTTATGGGATTATAATTTAAACGATTTTGATCATAACAATTTGATGCATGGAATTGAAAACCTTGTACGAGCAAATTATTTGGCTGGCGCAGAAGAAATTATGGTTGCCGCCTCTCCTACAATGCATTGGAAAAAATCATCAAGTAAAGATATTGAGGATTTCATAAATGATATCAAAGCAATAAAAAATCAGCCATTTAGAATGTTGCTAGGTTCGGCACATCAGATGGGTACAGCAAGAATCAACCCAAACCCAGAAGACGGAGTTGTAGATTTAAATGGAAAAGTACATGGCTTAGAAAATGTTTATGTAGTTGATGCTTCAACTTTTCCGAGATGCTCAGGTGTGAATCCTATGATCAGTATTCAATCTATGAGCCACTTCTTAATGTCAAAAATTTAATTTTAAGGATAGTTTTTATCTGGAGCAAAGAACTCTGCAGCATCTAATCCTAAATCTATGAACATGCCGTGAGCCTCAACATGTATTTCTTCGCCTAATTGAATAACAGCTTCCGTATAAACTTTTTTATTATCAACTTCTTTAACCCAAGCATATAATTCAAATTCTTTTTCTACTGGTGTTGGCTTAAGAAAATTAACAGATAAATTTGCAGTTACAGAAAATATGTTGTGAATAACTGTTGAGTAACCCATCATGTCATCCAAGGCAGCTGATAATATACCACCATGAACAAGGCCAGGCCCACCTTCAAATCTCTTTGCAAATGAATATTTTGCGTAAACTTTACGATTTTTAATTTCTGGTTTCATTTGCATACTGTCTGTGTTGTTACCGCTGACAAAAGAAGAATCAGGATATATATCTTGAAGCAGCGTTCCATCAGTCCAGCCTGAAGATGGATCAATTTCTAGAACTTGACCAGTTATGTACTTATAAATCATGTTTATTTATATTAGATATGTCTTTTCTTAATGCCTCATTGATAAAAGCATTTGTTATATCAGATCTAGTTCTTTCAATAATTGACCTTGCATTATCTGCATACCTTCTAAGTCCTCCTGTAAGAGCATCTGGGTAATCTAACTCATTTAATATCCCCATACCCTCTTCCATAATTTCTAAGTAAGTTTCAGCTTTTTTGATGTCAAGATTTCTTAAATGATCAAGTGCTTTTCTTCTCCACTCACCAATCGTATCTCCTATTCCTTGTATGTAACTAGAAGGATGTAGGTTGAATTCGGAAAATGGTTCAATTGTTCCTTTTACTTCAAAATTGTAGAACATAACAGCTTCTACAAATTCTCTTTCGGCATCTAAAACATAGCCGGCGTAACTAATTTCTGAAATTTCACTACAAATGCTTTTTAAATCATTTAATTTTTCTTGGGCTCTTTTTATATGTTTTTCAGCATCAGATATATCATTTCTATGAACATTTCTAATACTTTTTGAGCATTCACGAACTATCTCTCTAGATATTGTTAAAGACTGTTCTCGAACATCATTTAATTTATCGAAAGCTGTTGATAAATTTTCTAAATTAGCTTCAGATTCGGACAATTATACTGCTTGTTTTAAATATTCGACATTATCAACATCTGCTGATGAATCATCGACATATGTGAAAGTGTCTCTTTGAAGAGAAGATGATCGTACTTGAAATGCAGTGTATGCATAAATACCAAAAACCATATCAATAATTAAGTGGAAAACAAAAATTGGAACTGAGAGAGTTTGAAGAGCTATAAAAAAACTTGCCATAGCAATTAATCCCAAAGTGATAAACCCTCTTCTTTGTTTTTCAACCATAAATTGATACTCATTAGAAATATATTTATTAACTTTTGAATATTGAAGTTCGGGGAAAACTACCGCTATTGAAAGCGATACCATTAAAGCTATTAAAACTAGTGTAGAACTCATGCCCTGCCCTTACTGTTGTTGTTTTAATAATAACTAATTTTAAAAAAATTTTCTCTTTAAAATTTATTTTCTTTTCCTTGTCTTAGTCTTTTAATATTTTCGGAATGTTTTATCAAAATTAAAACAAATAGAATAACAAGAACTATCACATTAGATATTTCATTATTTATATAAATTAATAATGACACAGTTACCAAAACTGTTGCTAAACTAGCAATCGCTGACACACGAGTTGTTTTAAATACAACAAAATAGAAAAAAGCAAGTACAGGTATGTTAAGTATTTGAAATATCTCTATATTGAATAAGTCAGAATTATAAGGATTCATAAGCACTGTTGCAACGTAAACACCGAGGTAAGTAGCAACCCCTTTTCCCCCTTTAAACTTATAAAATACTGGATAAATATGGCCTAAAACAGCAGCCAATCCGTAAACTAAAAAATATTGATCTTGATAGAAAAATATGATTGGAATAGCTCCTTTAAATAAATCTCCAAGCAATACAATTGCAGCAGAGCCTTTTCCTAATGTCCTTAATACGTTTGATGTTCCTGGATTACCACTTCCCTCAGAAGAAATATCTATGCCCTTAATTCGAGCTGTAATATAGGCAAAATTTATCGAACCAAGAAAATAACTTACTATTACTACTAAAAAATTCATTTATTTGAGTCTAATTCATTAAAAATAAATAAGATATAGCTCGTTTATACAATTTACAAATTTAATCTTATAAATGTATGAACAATATATCTAAATGCTCTAACAAAAGAAGGTTTACATCTGAAAACGAAGCAAGAAAAGAAAGATTGTTTGTAGAAGAAGAATACAGTAAAAAATTTAGAATATACTTATGTACATTATGTCAAGGATGGCATTTTTCAACAATTAATTAATTATGATTGATATTTTATTTGGAATCATACAAGGTGTCACTGAATTTTTACCAATTTCTTCAAGTGGACATCTCGTTGTTTTGTCAGAGTTGTTTAAAGACAACAGTTTTAATACATATGAGATAGCGTTTTTACACTTAGGAACATTTTTTTCAATTTTAATTTACTACTTCAAAGACATTTTTTCGATATTAAATAACCGTAACTCATTGATTCAAATTTTTAAACTTATAGTTATAGGCGTAATGCCGGCTGCAGCTTTTGGATTATTTTTGCCAATAAGTAATTTAATTGATGAAAGTAGCGCGATTTTAGTAATTACAGCTTTAGCTTATATTTTTATTGCGAGTGTGTTGTATTTTGCTGACAAGCTAGAAGAGGGTGATAAAAGTATATTAGACCTTTCATTAAAAGAATCTCTAACAATAGGATTTGCCCAAGCCCTTGCATTGTTTCCTGGAGTATCAAGGTCAGGAATTACTCTAAGTACAGCTCTATATTTGAAATTAAAAAAAACTGAAGCAATATTCTTTTCACTTCTTCTTGGATTGCCTACAATTTTTGGTGCTTGGCTTCTTACATTTATGCAGGCCACAGAACCTATTGATAACTCTTTATGGATACCTTGCATTGCTGCATTTCTTTCCGGACTAGTTGCAATCAGAGTTCTTATTAACTTTACAGTTAGTTCTAAATTGAACGTGTTTTCAATTTATTGCTTTTTAATGGGTTTAATTTCGCTGGGGACTTACTTAATTAATCTTTAGATCAATCGGTTTCTTTTTAGGTTGAAATTTCAAAATTTCATTAGCAATATCAATAACATTCTTGAAGTTTGGATTATTTTTATAAGCAAATAAATCACTTCCTTCAGAAGCAACAGTTATATCTTCTTGTAAAGGCATCTCTCCAAGAATTGGTACATCGAGTTTCTTCGATAGGTCTTTTCCTCCATCCTTTCCAAATGGATAAAGTTTATTTCCATCAACTTCCATATATGACATATTTTCAATTACTCCAATAATGCTCGCATTAACTTTTTTAGACATAATTCCTGAACGCTCTGCAACCATTGTTGCATTTGTTTGAGGAGTTGTAACAACGATGTTTTCAAAATATTTTAAGAATTGAGATAAAGAGATTGAAACGTCACCAGTACCAGGTGGCATATCTATAAGTAATATATCTATATCTTGCCATAAAACTTCAAATAAAAATTGTTCTATAGCTTTATGAAGCATAGGTCCCCTCCATATAACGGCTTCGTCTTGTTTTACAAAATACTCCATTGATATAACACTTAAATTATTGATTTTTGATGGAAAGATTCTTTCATTAAATGGAATTGGAGGAAATTTAGCTCCCAAAATCTTTGGGACCGAGTACCCCCAAATGTCAGAATCAAGAATCCCAACTTTCTTGCCGAGTTCATCAAACGCAATACCAAGTAAGGATGTTATAGTAGATTTCCCAACACCTCCTTTACCAGATGTGATCCCAATTATTCTTTTGTTTTTATGAAAGTTGTTTTTTAAACCTTCCATATCAATATCTGCCCCCACAATTGCTGAGACATCCGCTATTTGCTTTTCAGTTGGAGTTTTAAACTTAATCTCTAAATCATTATTTTCATTAATTCTTTGACGTAAAACATCTCTAACCCACTCAATCTCAGTAAAGTCGAGAATCTCGCATGATTTTTTCTTTAATTTTGTAATAGCATTTAATTCATCGAGGCTTCTATTAAATCCGGGATAGTTTATATCTTGTATATCCATGTTTAGTATTGTATTTATATTAGGTAATAACATTACATTATGATTAAAAGAAATTTACTGCTCATACTTTTAACAGCGCTTGTTGGTATCGCCGTGTTCAATGCTTCTAGTTCAGATGAGCAAGTCAATACTATTTCAGATATAAATAATGGAATTGAAGTTGATTCACTAAAACAGCTACCTTCATTAAGTATTGCGGAAATCAAGACAGAGTTTGTCATTCTTAATCTTTGGGCTAGTTGGTGTATTCCTTGTCAAAATGAAGTTGATGAATTATTAAAAATTTCTGAACAATCAAATATAACAGTCATTGGTATTCTTGTTGATGACTCAGCATCAAATGGTAGAGAGTTTATTAGAGATAATAAAGTTACTTATAAGAATGTACTAGAAGAAGAAGAGTCTGACATTGTATTATCGCAGTTCAGTTGGACTGGAATTCCGACTACCTTAGTTTTGGATAGAAATCTTTCAATCTTACATACTCTTAATGGTGAAATTACGGCTAACGAAATAATTGAATTAACTAAATAGCCATTGTCTATGAGTTGTTTATAATTTACATATGGATGCAATATTGTTTTGGAGAATTTTTCTTGTATTGGGAAGCTTGGCTTATCTAGGAGCTTCAGGATTATTTGCATTAAAATTATTAGCTGCTGCTACGGGTAGAAAGCGAATAATAGACATCTTTATCAGATAGATTGGTAGCGGGGGTAGGATTTGAACCTACGACCTCTGGGTTATGAGCCCAGCGAGCTACCAGACTGCTCCACCCCGCGCTGAATTACTAATAATAATAAGAATTAATTTAAACTCAAGAAATTTAATTGTTATTTAAAAGCTCTATAGCAAGATCTACATACTGTTGAGCTTGTTCGACAAGGTTTTGATATAAACCTAGGTTTCCATTCTGCAATTCTTGTTGGGCTTTTTCAAAAGCTTTAGTTGCTTTCTCTAGTAGCTCAAGAGCGCTTTCACCTTCTGTGTCTTCAACATTCTCAGTTGCAAAATCACCACCGAAAACACTAGCCAAAGCCTCAGACAAAGATTCCTCCATGATTATTCTGTCTTGGAAAACAACTACAACAAATTTAAATTCTGGTAATGGGTTCTGCTCTCCCTGAAGATAAATTGGTTGATAATAAAGTATTGATTGATTTATTGGAACAACAAAAAGATTACCTTTAATAACACTTGAACCCTGCTGATCAAGAAGAGTAAATATTTGTGAAATATCAGGGTCTTGGTTAATTCTTGTTGCAACCTGACTAGGTCCATCAACAAATTCTCCTTTTGGTAGTCTAAAATCGATTAACTGTCCATAATTTTCGGGATCAGCATCTGCGACTAAAAATGACTGCATGTTTGGTCTGTTTTCCGGGTTAAACGGTTGAAAAATTAGATAGCTTAAATCGCTTTCCCCAGGCAAGCTCATTAATAAATAATATGGCAACATTGGTTTGAAACCTATTTCAGTAAACTCTCCTCTTAAAGTAGCAACTCTAGGTGTTGTTGAGGAGTCAGATGGTATTACCCAAGGGTCTTCATCAGCATAAAATACTCTTGGATCAGTCATGTGATAATCTCTATACATATCGGATTGTATTGTAAATAAATCTTCTGGGTATCTTATGTGATCAAGCAACTCATTACTCATAGAACTTTTTGGTGTAAACAGATTTGGAAAAATATCTTTGTATGACAAAATTAGTGGATCATTTTCGTCAACAACATAGAAATTCATTGTGCCATCATAAGCATTTACGACTGCTTTCACTGAATTCCTCAAGTAGTTAAAGTTCATAGGGAGGCCAGAATTTTCATTAATTCTTCTCGTATCAGCAGGTTGAGCATAAGGATATTTATCAGACACAGTGTACATATCAATTATCCAAAATAAATTTCCATCTATTAATGCTAAATATGGATCATTATCTGTGTACAAGAAAGGAGCTGCTTTTTTAACTCTACTTACAACATTTCTTTCCATAATCAATTTTGAGTCATCAGAAAGCTGGTTTGATATTAACAAATTTAACTCACTATATCGTAGTGCAAATCCAAGTCTTCTAAAAAATGAGCCTATACCTACACCACCATCTCCTGAATAATTTGTGTAAGCAACTGACTGACCCTCTGTAGACAAGGGATAGTCAACTTCGTCTTGTAAAGAGTTTACAACTACATATTCAACTGATTCAGCTGATTCTCCAAAATAGATTCTTGGTTGTTCTACCTCTAATTCACTGACAGTTGTAGTAGCAGGTACACCTTTTACATAAAAATCTGGCTGACCTTGGCTTGCAACATTATTTGCAGGACTAAAAACTACGCCGTAACCATGAGTGTATTGAAGTCTTTCGTTGACCCAACCAACTGCTGGCAAATTTGTTTGGTCTAATTCTCTAGCAGAGACCATGACCTGTGTTAGCTCACCATTAATTCTATAACGATCGACATCGACTTCATCCAGTGCGTAGTAAGCTCTAATCTCTTGGAGCTGACTATATGTTTCAGCTAAAACAGTTGGGTCCCATAATCTAATATTGTCTACAGTTTGAGCATTATCTGAAATGTCGTCATCTGTTAAATTAGGTGAAGCCTCAAATGATTTTTCTTCAATACTATCTAAACCATAAGCAAGTCTTGTATAGTTGATATGATTCTCAACATAAGGTAGTTCTTTGTTCAATTCATCAGGCACAACCCTAAATCTTTGGATTGCTGCAGGAACAACTCCGCCAACAATAATTGAAACGGCAAGCCACAAACTAATTGCAGTAGCTGGTAGTAACCAGCCTCTTCTTTTAATGTTGACTAGCAACAATACTGCACCAAACAAAGAAATTAATATCAATAGATTTAAGGCTGGTAAGTGCGCAACTACATCTGTATAGCTTGCGCCAAAAACTTTACCTCTTGGAGAATACAGAAGCTCCATAGAATCTAATCTATAAGCAAATGCTTTGAGTACAGCTACAAATGCAAGCAAAACAGAAAGGTGGGCTTTTGCACCACTACTTACCTCTGGCAACCTACCTTGACGAAGCTGTAGAGCCCCTGTTGCAATAAAGAATAAAATAATGATAAAGGAAGTAAAGATGACTAATTGAAATCCCCAAGATACAAAAAGTCTATACAAAGGTAATCCAAAAACATAACTTGATACATCATATTGAAAAACTGGGTCTGCTACTCCGAAAGATTTTTGGTTTATAAATAATAAAACCTGTTCCCATAATTGAGAGGCTCCAGCACCAAGAAATAAAGAAAGACCAATTGCACCCCAAAGTCTATATTTAAGAAAACGTTCATTAAAAAATTCTCTAAATCTAGTAAGTGGATCTTGAGATTCGAATGATTCAAAAATGTCCATTACAGGCGTTGCTCTTACTGCAAGTCTTAAATTAATAAATATAAATGCAAATGCTAAAAGGGATGTAGCTGCAACAAGAATAGACTTTGTTAATAGAATTTTTATCCAAACTGAATTTAAGTCAACAGAGTCAAACCATAGATAATTTGTAAAAAATGTTGCTATAGCTCTTGCAATTGAAAATCCAATAATTCCAACAAAAACAAGAAAAGACAAACCTCTTCTTTCGTTACCGGTATTTGCACCACCAATATTGACCATGTTTATATATTATTTATCTCTCGTGTTTAACGTGAACTATACTGTGAAATTACTGACAATGCTTCATCGAAAGAATCCACAGCAACTATCGCTGTTTTGTCAGTCTCAAATGGTCTAGCCTCTTCAAAATTAGCAACTGGTACAAGAATGAGCTCTGCGCCAGCTCTTTTTGCTGCAATAATCTTTTGTTTTATTCCACCAACTGGACCTACTGATCCATCTATTTCAATGGTCCCTGTTCCAGCAACTATCATTGAGTTGGTTATATCTTCGGGAATTAAATTATTATAAACATTTAGTGCCATCATTAAACCAGCCGAAGGTCCACCTACATTGCCAGTTTTAATATCTATTTCAAAGGGGAAATCAAACCTTTCATTTACAGTTGTGGCTAGAAAACCAACCATAGGCTCCCCCTTATACTCAACATGCTCTATTAGTGTTGTTTCAATATACATTTGTTCTTTGACTCCATCTACTTCTCTTAAAAGCCCTATAGAAACTGTTTCTCCTATGGAGTAAGTTCTTAAAGTAGCTATAAATTCTGTTGCTGAAAATATCTCAATATTATTAATTGAGTTCAGTAGATCGCCTTTTTTCAATTTGTCTTTAACTGGAGAATCATCAAGTAAACCCACTACCGAAACACCATCACCCTTAGTATCAATTTCATACCCTAAATTTTGTAAAGCAACTGCAATAGCGACATTTTCTGAAGTTCTCATATTTTGAATACTTATCTCAGTTAATTCTTTTGGTGAAACACCATCTGGCAAAATTACTTCTCTAGGATACAAATCATAAGATTCGTTAACTAAAGACCAAGCATAAATAAGTGCATTTGCTTCATCTCTTCTGACTGTAAGTTGAAATAAATTGCCTTCAAATAAGTAATTGTCTATATCGCCATACTCAATTTCCCATTGATAAGGAGGTCCAGGTGACATAAAGTAATAGTCTGTTGGAATAAGAGCTGCTGAAGAAGTAACAATAAACAAAACTAAAAATATAAGTAAGAATTTTTTTTGATTAACTGTTAAATTTTTCACAATTTGATTTTAGGTTATACATATAAATAAAGAGCCGGCAAAAGCCGGCTCTTTAAAATAAGTTAATTAAAACTTAATTAGCTACATGGACCAGCTTCCCAGTCATAACCTGCAGCTGATGGACCAACATAGTTGCTACTTAATAATTTAATACCACTTGTAGCAGTTGCGTCAGGAATTCCAACAAAGCTTTCTGCGTCAGCTCTGTTTTGTCCTAACTCTCTAGTTGGCATCATGCCGTCCGAGTCAACATAAACGTTGGCAGCAGCACGTCTGATTCCAGCTCTTGTTAGGTCTCCACCTTTGACTGCTGCTTCTAATACACCTTTTATATGGTGTTGAGAAGCCCAACCAGCGGTTAAGAACAAGTTTCCAGATTCAATTCCCATTGCAGTTAGTGTTGCTCGCATAACAGCGTGACCTGGTGTGTCAGCTTCATACGGTGCAACGAAAGCCATGAGATACATAGATCCAGACTGGAATAATGGTGCTAATGCGAAACCTTCTGCAGTAAATGCATCATTATATGAAGGTGCAGCCATCATTGCTATCGGAGTTAATCCTTGTTGGAAAGCTCCACCAGCAACCTGAGCCATTTGTGTAGGCCCAATAGCTGGGAAATAAGCATCAACTGGCTGAGTTACCATTAACCCTACAGCTTGCGCTACGTCAAACTCTGGGCTAGGAACAACATATTCCCATGCAACAGTGAGCCCGTTAGCAGCAGCAGCAGCTTTAACGCCAGCGGCGTAGTCTCCACCATAGTCACCGGCAAATCCCATAATTCCTATTGTTTTAATATCGACAGGTAAATTAGTCAAAGCCCAGTCAACAGCATTCATACCGTCTGCACAGTATGCTGCACCGAACTCAACAACTAATCCTCTGTCACTCTCTTTATAAGACCAACCTGAATACCAAGACATAGGAGCAGCAATCATATTATCTGCATCCATATCATCTAAAATAAACTGAGTTTGAGGTGTTCCAAGTGACATTGCTAATGCAGCAACTTCACCACGTTGTGCCTTATAACCTTCTAAATGTTTTTGAGGATTATATTGTGTATCGTATCCTTCTACAATAGCTACGCTATAATCTCCAATTCCACCAGATTGATTTGCCCATAGCCAAAATGCTCTTTGACCAGTTTCTAGTGCAGGACCTAAAGGTCCAAAAGGACCTGTATAGTCATTTAATAATCCAAGGTAAATACAACCTTTTGATGGATCAGCACCAGTAGGAATTCCTCCTACTGCTTCTGGGCAAGGGTCTGATGTAACTCCAACACCTGTTTCAACAGTAGATGCTGTGGTAACAGCAGGAGAGTCAAGAGTTTCAACAACTTCAGGAGCTGCTTCTTCAACTGTTTCTTCTGCGGTTTCACTACCACCACAAGCTACCATGATTAGGGCTAGAATTGTAAAAAGAATGATTCCCTGCTTACGCAATGGTTTCATTTTCTCCCCCTTAATTTAATTAGTACTAATTATTATTAGAATACTATGTTTTTCAAATCCTAGTAGGAAAATGGCCAAGCTTTAAAATAATTGCGTAACCTAAACCAAATACCCCATAAACCTCTGGGTTCAAATATTAGAAATAAAATTATAAACAATCCAAATAAAATTCTTTCAATTTGACCAAGGTTTAATGGTAGAGATTGTTCACTAATTTCAAGTGCTTTAATAGCAACAAGAATAAATGCAGGAAATAGAGTGTAAAAGAATGCTCCAAATAGCGGTCCGAGAACTGTACCTGCTCCCCCAATTACAACAATTGCAACAAAAATTATCGAATACAATAAATTAAAAGTTCCAGGTTCAACTCCCCCAGACACTGTGAAAAACATTGCACCACTTATTCCGCCAAAAAAACTTGATAAAGCAAAAGCTGAGGATTTATATCTAAAAATATTTATTCCTATTGCTTCGGCAGCTATATCGCCATCTCTAATAGCTGAGTAAGCTCTTCCAGCTCTCGTTCTAATTAGATTTTTTACACCTAAACCTGTAAAAATACATAAAGCTAAGCAAATAAGATAAAGAATTTCATTTTTATCTAAAAAATATGTTCCAATCTGAATTCCGCTTTCTAAATCAACTCCAAGCAATTTTAATTTTGCTACTTTTCTTCCTAAGCCAGCACCTCCAGTTACAGTTTTAAAATTTGAAAATAGATGGGATCCAATAAATACTAAAGCTAAAGTTACAAGACCTAGGTTTAATCCCTTTAATCTTACAGTTATGGGTGCAATCATTAAGCCAACGATCGAAGCAGCTATTCCAGATAAAGGCAGCCAGATAATCATATCTAACTCGTATCCAATGACGCTTGATGTAGCAATGCCGCCGATAATTGCAGAAGTATATGTACCTATTCCAACAAAAAAACCATGAGCTAAGTTTATTTGACCTGCAAAACCAGATACTATGTTTAGCCCCCACGAAGCGACTGCAATTAAGAAAGCAGTTGTAAGAAGTAATAGCCAATAATCAGATGCGAAAAAGCTAAAAACAATTGCTGAAATTACTACAATTACAAACCAAACTTTTTGAGTGTTGTTTGAAAATATTGCAGACTCTTTTGAATAATCTGTATAAAGATTTGGCCTACCTCTCATACTCTTTCAACCTCTTCTGTACCAAACAGTCCATCTGGTTTGAAAATTAAAATAACAAACATAATTAAATATGGAGCTAATAAAGAAAATCCATTACCTAGAGAAATACCTACAATACCTTCTAATTGAAACTGATAGTAAGCAACATATCCTTGGGTTAATCCAATTATGATAGAACCAACCACTGCACCTGGAATAGAGTCTAGTCCTCCAATAACTACTGCTGGTAGTGCTCTAAGTGCCTTAACAAAACTAAATTGTGATAAAGTGTTGAAACCACCTGTCATAAAGAAACCTGAAAAAGCGGCTAGTATACCTGCAATAAACCAAACTAAACCAAAAATTCTACCTACATTTATTCCCTGAGCTAAGGCAGCTTCTTGATCAAAAGATGTTGCTCTCATAGCTACTCCGTATTTAGATCTTTTGAAAAAAATAGACAATATAGTTATTAGGACTATAGCTGTAACTAAAGCTGCAATTTCTAAATATTTCAGGTTTATACCACCTACATTCACAGATCCTAATGTTCCATAAGTTGGAAATGGATCTCCTAAATATCTTGGATTTATACCAATCCAGCTATCTAGAAAAGTTCTTAAGAGTATATCAATTCCTATTGTTAGTACTGCTACAGAAAACACGGGCTCGCCAACCATTGGTCTTAAAAATGTTCTCTCAATTATTAAACTTAAAACTCCAGTAAGAATTATTGCTAATAATAATGCGGGTATAAATGGTAAGCCTCTATCCACAGCTAGTGAACTTATTATCCCAGCACCAACTACTGCAAGTGCTGGTTGTGCAAAACTCAGTACATCCATAGACTTATAAATTAGTACAAACCCTATTGCAACAAGTGAATATATAGCTGCGAGAGAAAGCCCCTCAACTGTTGCTTGTAAAAAGATTGTCAAGAATACATCTCCTCTATCAACTCACTAAACTGTTCTATTAAAACATTTCTCTTTATTTTTTGAGTAGCTGTTAACTCTCCATCTTCATGATCTAATTCTTTAGGTATCATCCTAAATTTTCTAATTTCAAGAGTTGATGTCTGTTCATTTGCTTTGACAATTTCTTTCCAGACTAAGTCTTGAACTTCTTTCTTTTCTGAGAGATCTCTGTAGGTGGTGTGAGGAATATTTTTTCTTAATGCCCAATTAGAAACGGTATCAAACTCTATAGCAATTAGAGCTGAAAGAAATTTTCTCTTGTCGCCAATTACAATTGCATCTTTTATAAAAGGAGAAATTTTTATCTTGTTTTCGATTTCTTGAGGAGAAACATTTTTTCCACCGCTTGTAATAATGATATCTTTTTTTCTATCTACTATCTTTAAAAATTCTCCTTCAAATACACCAACATCACCCGTATGAAGCCATCCTTCTTCGTCAATAACTTCTTTAGTGGCTTCTTCATTCTTAAAGTATCCTTTAAAAACAGCGCCACCTCTTGTTAAGACTTCACCATCTTCCGCAAGCTTTACTTCCATTCCATGATTTGGAACTCCAACTGAGCCTAATTTTATTTTTTTCTCATTATTTCCAGTTGCAAAACCGCAGTTCTCAGTCATCCCATACCCTTCAAATATAGGAACTCCCAAAGCTAGGAAGAATTTTAATATTTCTGGTGCGATGGGTGCAGCTCCGGAAATAGCTGTTTCTGCTTTGCTTAATCCTAATTTTTTCTTAAGAGTTCTAAAGGAAAGTAGCCACCCTATTCCTAATAATATTTTTGCTATTGGATCATTAAAACTTTTATTAAGTTTTCTCTCAGCAGCAATGTTTCCTAAAAACATTGAAATCTTAAATAGTTGACGTTTTAGAAAAGTTGCATCTTTCATCCTTACCATTGCTCCTGAATGCATTCTTTCTAATATTCTTGGTACTGCAGGAAAAATAGTTGGTTGAATTTCAACCAAATCAGATTGAACAGTATCAATCGACTCTGCAAAATTTATAGTTGCCATTGTGTGAGAAGCAACTAACAAATCTATAAGTCGTCCAAATATATGGCACAGTGGTAAATACGATAAAAATTGCGGTTCTTTTGATTTTACGTTTTCAACAAGTGAAAAGTTTGGAATTTGAGTTGCTACCCAAGCTATGTTTCCATGTGTAATCATAGAACCTTTGGGCTTTCCAGTTGTTCCGGAAGTGTAAACTAAGAATGCAACATCATCATCTTCTAGGTTTTCTAATTGTTGATCAACATACTCAGGAAATGATTCAAATTCAGATTTTCCTAAATCAAGAAATTCATCAAATCTCATTAACTTAGGATGGTCATAGCTATAAAGTCCTCTATCTTCAAAATATATAATCTTTTCAAGTTTTGGGAGATGATCAATTACCTCCAGTGCTTTATCAACCTGTTCTTGATCTTCAGCAAATAAAATTTTAGATTCAGAGTGAGAAAGAAGATACTCTACTTCTGAAGGTGGGTTTGTGGGATAAAGACCCACACTTACAGCACCAATTGATTGTATGCCAATATCAGCTATAAACCACTCTGGTCTATTTTCAGAATGAATTGCTACAGAGTCTCCTTTTTGGATTCCAAAAAATTTAAGTCCCATAGATAGATAGTTTGATTTTTTCCAAAAATCTTCGTACGTAGTCTCTTGCCATACACCAAATTCCTTATATCTCATTGCAATTTTATTTGGAAACCTTACTGAAGTATCTTTAATTTTTTTTGATGGTGTCACTCCACCATCTCTTAGAATTTCATCATAAATTTCATTCATAGTCATTGCCATAATTAACTCACTCCTAAATATGCTTCTATTACTTTTGGATCCTTAACAATTTCTGCAGGTGTACCTTCTGCTAATTTTTCACCAAAATTCAAAACCATAACTTCTTCTGCAATATCCATAACCATATTCATGTCATGGTCGACTAAAATAACTGTCTTTTCCATTTCTTCGTGAATATCAATAATAAATCTTGCTATATCTTCAGTCTCCTCATTATTCATACCTGCTGCTGGTTCATCGAGTAAAAGTACATCTGGATTTAAAGCTAATGCTCGTCCTATTTCAACTCTTTTTTGGACACCATACGGTAAAGATAAAATATAAGAATATCTAAACTGTTCTATTTCTAAGAAGTCAATGATTTCCTCAGCTATTTTTCTGGCTTCTAATTCGTTTTTTCTTGCTTTCTTATTAAAAAATAAACTTGAAATAGCACCATACTCTAAATGTCTATGAGCACCTATAAGAATGTTATCAAGGACAGTCATGTTTTCGAAAAGTTCAATGTTTTGAAAAGTTCTAGCTATACCTAGATTGGCAACTTGGTCTGGTCTCAAATCATTGATATTGTTCTCTCCATAATTCACTGACCCTTCTGTGGGTCTGTAAATACCACTTATACAATTGAAGATAGATGTCTTTCCAGCTCCATTTGGACCAATAATCGCATATAATGTTTTTGGTTTTACCTCAAAACTGACATCATTTAAAGCTGTTATTCCACCAAACTTCAAAGTTACGTTGTTAAAATTCAGAGATTTCATGAAAGCCACCTTTTTTTTCTTTTGTAATGCTTTACATCTTTAAAAGATTTTCTTTTTGTACCCTCTGGGTTTAAACCTAAGTAAAATTCTCGAACATCTTCATCTTTTAAAAGTACATCACTTGGGTTATCCATAACTATATTTCCTGTCTCCATAATATAACCATGGCTTGAAACATTCAGTGCCATATTTGCATTTTGTTCTACAAGTAATACTGTAACTCCTTGAGAATTGATCTCTGTAATCAGTTCAGCAATTTGATCAACTAGTTTTGGCGCTAATCCAAGGCTAGGTTCGTCAAGTAATAAATAATTGGGTTCTGACATTAACGCACGGCCAATTGCTAACATTTGTTGTTCTCCACCAGATAAATAGCCAGCTTCTCCTTTTGATCTTTCTTTTAAAATAGGAAATAAATCTAATACTCTGTCAATATTTTTAGGAACGTCTTTACTGTTGGTGTGTCCACCTAGTCTTAAATTCTCTATAACCGTTAACTCAGAAAAAATTCTTCTTCCTTCAAGAACTTGGGCAATCCCTTTTTCAACAATTTTTGATGGATTCAAATTAGTAATATCTTCCCCATCTACTGTAATGCTTCCTTTTGTTATGTCTCCGTTTTGAATATCAAGTAAACCTGTGATTGAACGAATAACTGTAGTTTTTCCTGAACCATTACTGCCTAATAAAGAAACAATTTTACCTTTAGGTATTTCGAAAGATACACCTCTAAGAACAAGGATTACATCTTGATATACAACCTCAAGGTTTTGAACAGATAACATTTACCTAATTACTTTAAGTACAAGAAAAAAAATTTTCAACCAATACAAAATTAAATAAAAAATTATATGAAACCCGTATAAAAATTTTACTTACAAATATTGGTTACATTTCTTCCTTATTTATCATGTATTTATGGATGAAAACTATTCCCAACAAGAACTATTTGAACAAGAGCAATATATTTCTGATTTGATTGAAAAGAAAACCGTAAAGAAAAAAAGTTCTATCAATGTAGTTATGGCCTCAGGGATTTTATCAAGTATATTGGTTTTGTCTTTTCTCTATCTTTTTGGAATTTTTGATGAAGAGGAAATAGTCCTACCAGATCCAGTAACCATAACAGAAACAATTACTGAAAAAGAACTTGTAATGCCTCGTGTCGACTCAACAGAAATTGTATCGATTGCAGAGCTAGCTACAAAAACAATCGTCCAAGTTCAGGTTGGTATCTTGAACGAAGATGGTGATTTTCTTCCTAATGGTGGTGGTTCTGGTGTGGTTATATCAAATGATGGTCTAATTATGACAAATCATCATGTGATCGATGAATCAAACGAAGTCAGAGTAATTTTTGAAGACGGAAGAATGTATGAAAGTCAAATAATAGGTTCTGATAAATTGACTGATGTAGGTTTGTTAAAAATTAATGCAGCAAATCTTTTTCCTATATCAATTGGAAACAGTGACATTTTATCTGTTGGCGATCTAGCTGTTGCAATAGGACATCCGTTAACACTAGGTGCAGCTCCAACGGTAACTTCTGGTGTTGTTTCCGCACTAGCAAGACGCCTAGATGTTGGAAGTGAAACAATGGGAAGCGGAGTAACATTATTTGGTCTAATACAAACTGATGCACCAATTACGAGAGGTTCTAGTGGCGGTGCGTTAATAAATAACAATGGTGAATTAATTGGTATTACCACGGCTATTGCAACTGCTGATGTTGGAGCTGAAGGTTTAGGGTTTGCTGTTCCAATAAATCTTGCCCTTAGCATCGCAGATGATCTAATTAAAGAAGGTCAAGTTTTCCATGCATTTCTTGGAATCTTAGGCTCGCAACACTTTGAAACTGCAGCAGATGGTGCTCGAGTTTTTTCAGGGGTATACATACAAGAGTTATATGGACCTACAAATGATATGTTTGCTATTGGAAAAGCTGGTGCATTGCCAGGAGATATCATTAAAAAAGTCAACGGAGAAACAGTTAAAACGTTAGATGGATTAATAACTGAACTTAGAAAAAAAAGAGCTGGTGACAGCATAGAAATTGAAATTTTAAGAAACGAACAATACATTATTTTAGATTTTGAACTAGACCTACGCCCTTCAGATGTCTGACGATATTTTTTCACAATTATTTAATTTATTCAATAATGATGATGGTGATGTTAATTGGAACTTAGCTTCTCAAATTAATAACCATATCAATAAAGAAGCTGAAGAAAATTTTCTTTTTTCAAATAGTGAAATGAATTATGAAGAAATTTTTAGAGCAATCCAACTAAATAACCAGTCTCTAGATGTTCCATATGAAGAAGTTGGAAATTTGCAAATACTAAATACTAAGGAATATGGAAATTGGTTTCTAGATTCTGTTAAGCATTTTGACTTTAGCAATCTAAATTTAGCAAATTCTAGTCCATTTAATTTAGCTGGAGCACAATCATCTTTAATTGGTATGCAGCTTGGAAATATTTCTGGTTTCCTTAGTAAGAACACTTGGGGGCTTAGCCATTTTGGAGTTATTCTCCCAAAAAGTAATAATCTCGCAATTAACAAATTAAATTTTGAATCTAGAATTACTAAATTTGAAGTTGATGATAAAGAAGCCACTATGGCTTTAATGGCTTTGGAATTTATTGCACTATCTTTAGGAAAATTTAGTGCACCTTTTTTATTCATTCTTGAACAAATGCAAAAGAGTAACGAGAGCTTGATTGAAAGCTTAGGTGAAATGAAACCTGATTTAGATCCAGCAAATTTTTCAAATCCAGAGGAAATGTTTTCAAATATGCCGGAACTAAACAACATTAATTTTGATTCAATATTCGATGCAATGTTTGCGCCATTAAGTTTTTATAGACAAGTAATCAAAAGTACTACTAAAGATTTTTTAAATTACATCAATCCAAGCGTTATAGATCTGGTCGCAGATTTAGATCTGGTAGGAACAAACGACACCGTAAGCGATTTTGAAAACAAGATCTCAAATTATGATGAGAAATCAGAAGGTTTCATAAACTATTTAATCGAAAGTGAAAGTCAATATTCAACTTTAGACATATTGTCAAATATCGATCTTATTCCTTCATCTTCAGAAATTGAAGACCCAATTTCTTGGGCAGCTAGAACTTCGTTACCTCCTATTTAAATTTAAATTCGCTAATATTAATTTATTAAGAAAGGATATTACATATGTCATTAAATATCGGAGATAAGATACCTGAATTTGAATTATACAACCACGATAAAACGAAATACAGCGACAAAGACTTCTTGGGTCAAAAAACAATGTTTGTCTTTATGCCATTCCCATTTAGCAGTGTTTGCGATAAAGAAATTTGTGAATTAAGAGATTATCAAGAATCTTTTATGAAAGAAGATACAAATACAGTACTAGTAACAGTAGGTGCGAGCCCTACAAATAGAGCTTGGGCTGAACATTACAATATTGAGTTTCCTATTTTATCTGATTTCTGGCCACATGGTGAAGCAGCTAAAAAATTTGGATGTTTTCATGATGGTGCAGGCATATCTCTAAGATATACATTCATTACAAACGAAGAAAACGTAATCACAGAAATAATTAAAAGCGATGAAATAGGTGTTGAGAGAGATTTCAGCGAATATTCAGAAAGTTTTAGTATTTAACCTACATCTCTGACATCAAATTCAGCTGCACGCTGTCTTTTGATACGTCTTCTTTCTCTTTCAGAAAGACCTCCCCAAATGCCGAACTTTTCTGACTGTTCAACTGCATATTCGAGGCATTCGTCTTGTACTGTACAAGCTCTGCATATTGCTTTTGCTTTTCTTGTGGATGCTCCTCTTTCGGGGAAAAATAGATCTGCGTCTGCCCCTTTACAATTTGCTTCTTCAGTCCAAGAAGGCATTCCGCCAATTAGTTCATCTATTATTTTTAACTCCACCCCTGCTCCTTACAGTAAATTACATAAGTGTAATTTATTACATCAATACTCGATTGTCAAGAGGTGATTTGTCTAAATAATTATTAGTTATTTTGGGAATATAGGATAATTAAATAATGCAAAATCAAAACATTGTGTCTACTGGTTCTGTTTATAAAGGAAGAACCGGTATGTGGTTATACCTCTTTCACAGGATTACAGGAGTTGCATTATTTGGTTATCTTTTGCTTCACATTATATCTACAGCACTTATCTTGGCTGGACCCGAAATCTACGAAGGTGCTGAGGCAATATACAAAAACTTTTATTTCAGAATTGGAGAAGTCGGCTTAATGGCTGCTGTCTTAGCTCATGCAATCAACGGCTTAAGAATTATTGCTGTTGATCTTTGGAGCAAAGGGTCTGATTACCAAAAAGCACTAAACATAACAGCAATGGTTGTATTTATTGCAATATTTGTTCCTACAACATACAAAATGATAGATTCTTATTTTGAACTCTGCTTAGAAAAAAGTTCTGCTGGAACAACTGTGGTTGACTGCATGGTAAGGCCATTACCAGATTGGAAAACAAAGTGAAATCGGTAAAGAGGACTGACTGGGGAAGAAGAACTCCACCTATTGGTGGAAGTAATTTTGAATTATATGCTTGGTTTTTTATGAGAATAAGTGGTTTATTTCTAGTTCTTTTAGCTGCTGGGCATATGTTTATAATGCATGTCTTTAATGACACATTGAACCTAGATTACGAATTTGTTGCAGCTAGATGGGATACACCCTACTGGAGAACCTTTGATTGGCTTTTATTAACACTTAGTATTCTTCATGGAACGAATGGGCTTAGAATTGTAATGCACGACAATATTGCAAACAAAACATTCAGGCAACTTGCTCTTTACGGTTTGTACTTCACATCAACTGCGTTTTTTGTATTAGGAACTTATGTATTGGTAGCATTTGTGAGGGAAGTATGAAAGTTATAAAGCATTCCTTTGATGGTGTAATTGTTGGAGCCGGTGGAGCAGGTTTAAGAGCAGCGATTGAAGCGGCTCCTCACATGAAACTCGCAGTAATTACAAAACTCTACCCTACAAGATCTCATACTGGTGCTGCTCAGGGTGGTATGAGTGCTGCTTTAGCAAATGTAGAAGAAGACAATTGGAATTGGCACGCTTTTGACACTGTAAAGGGTTCTGATTACCTAGCAGATCAACCTGCAGTAGATATCCTCTGTAAAGAAGCTATAGATTCTGTTGTTGAGCTAGAGCATTGGGGATTGCCTTTTAGTAGATTAGAAAATGGAAAAATTGCACAAAGAAGATTTGGTGGACATACTGTAAAAGAAGGTGAGGCACCAGCTTTCAGAGCATGTTATGCTGCCGACAGAACCGGTCATATGATTCTGCAAACTTTGTATCAAAAATGTGTGTCAATGGGTGTTACTTTTTTTGATGAGTTTCAAGTTCTGGATATAAAAATCGATGACGGCGTTTGTAAAGGTGTCATTGCTTATGAGATTGCAACAGGTGATATACATATTTTTGAAGCTAGAGCAGTAACTTTTGCAACAGGAGGTTTTGGAAAGATTTATAAAGTTAGCTCAAATGCTCATTCACTCACTGGTGACGGTCCTGGAATTTTATATCAAAAAGGAATACCTCTTGAAGATATGGAATTTTATCAATTCCACCCTACCGGAATATACAGACTCGGAATATTGTTGTCTGAGGCTGCCCGTGGAGAAGGTGGTATTTTAAGAAATAAAGATGGCGAAAGGTTTATGGAGAGATATGCACCTTCAATCAAAGACCTAGCACCAAGGGATATGGTTTCTCGTGCAATCGCTACAGAAATTAGTGAAGGAAATGGTGCTGGACCAAATAATGATTTTGTATATTTAGATTTAACTCACCTTGGTGCTGAAACAATCAAGCAAAAACTGCCCGATATTACTGATTTTGTAAGAACTTACGTAAAAATTGAGCCTATTAATGAACCTATTCCAGTGCAACCAACTGCACATTACGCTATGGGGGGTATCCCAACAGACGTTAATGCTAGAGTTTTAAGTGATGTCACTGGCACAGTCCTTCCAGGAGTCTATTCTGCTGGAGAGTCTGCGTGTGTAAGTGTGCATGGAGCAAATAGACTAGGCACTAATTCACTCCTAGATATAGTAGTTTTTGGAAAGAGGGCAGGTCAAAGTATGGTTGACTACGTTTCATCAACTAAACCAATGGCACTCTCTGATAATGCTGCTGAGGATCTAACTAATAAAATTGAAAACTTAATGGAAAAAGATCATAGCCTAGAATTTTCAGTTCCAAGAATTCGAGAAGAGTTACAAGACACTATGGAAGAAAACGCCAAAATATTTAGATCAGAAGAGAGTTTAGAAAAACAAACAAAAATACTATCCGATCTTCGTGATAGATATCAAAATGTAACTATTTCAGATAAAGGTAAAGTTTTTAATACAGAGCTCTTAGAAGCGATTGAGCTTGAGTACTTACTAGACATGTCAGATACAACTGTTGCTAGCGCACTTCATAGAAAAGAAAGTAGAGGTGCACATTCAAGGGTCGATCATGTAGAGAGGGATGACAAAAATTGGCTTAAGCACTCATTTGCATTTAAGAATGGAGATTCAGTTAAGCTAGAATATAAAGATGTTGAACTTGGAAACTATGAACCTAAGGAAAGAAAGTACTAATGAATGTCAAAGTTAACATTTTAAGATATAACCCTGAGACAGATAGGAAAGGTCACTGGGAAGAATACATCCTCGAAGCTGATCCTGATGAGAGAATATTAGATTTACTTCACAAAGTTAAATGGTTTGATGATGGAAGTTTAGCATTTAGAAGATCCTGTGCTCACGGAGTTTGTGGATCTGATGCAATGGTTGTTAATGGGGAAAACATGCTAGCTTGTCAGGTTCTTGTTAAAGAAGTTAGTACACCAATTAAAATCGAACCTATTAGAGGCCTACCTGTCATAAAAGATTTAGTAGTAAATATGGATTCTTTTTTTGATTCTTATAAAAAAGTCATGCCTTATCTTGTAAATGATGATGAGCCTGGTGAGAGAGAAAGGCTGCAATCTCCTGAAGACCGAGACAGGTTTGAAGATACTACAAAATGTATTTTGTGTGCAGCTTGTACAACAAGTTGCCCTGTTTTCTGGACTGCTGATACATATGTGGGACCAGCAGCAATTGTAAATGCACACAGATTTGTATTTGATTCACGAGACAATGCTTCAAAACAAAGACTTGAAATTTTAAAAGATGTAGATGGAGCATTTAGATGCAGAACCGCATTTAATTGTACTTCTGCATGTCCTCGTGGTATTCAGGTTACTAAAGCCATCGAAGATGTTAAAAGAGAAACCCTTACAATCAATTGATTGAAGATATCCTTAAAAAATTCAAAAGTAATCTGACAGATAAAAATATTGATCTAAGTTCCATTTATTTTGAAATTACAGATATTGATAAAACATTTAACCTCGATAGTTGTGTCCAAATAAATTCATCAATTGAAGATGAAAGATTTTTAAAATTTAAAATCTCTACTGAAAACTTATTATTAATTGTTGAAGGAAAAAAACATCCAGAAGATCTTCTTTTTAATGAAAAAGTAAAGATTTCTGGAGATATAAGTATTCTTGCTCCATAAAAAGAAAAGACGACTTTCGTCGTCTTTTCAAATTTGATTAAAGTACTTTAGTTTAAAGCGTCTTTTAATCCTTTTGCAGCTTTAAAAGCTGGTGCATTCTTCGCAGCAATTTGGATTGTTTCTCCTGTTGCTGGATTCCTGCCTTGTCTTGCAGCCCTGTATCTTGACTCAAAAGTACCAAAACCAGCAATACTTACTTTATCGCCATTTTTCATACCATTTGTTACGCCATCGAACACGGCTTCTACAGCTTTTTTAGCATCTGATTGTGACAACCCTACTTCTGCTGCAACAACGCTTGCTAATTGATCTTTATTCATAGCTGTTTAGCCTTTCTTTTTTGAGTTTTTATAAAACTCCTTACCAATAAGTATAGTTTTTTTTAATGATTTGTCTTAAAATCCTAAATTTATTGCCTTTTTTATAAAAAAGACTGAATTTATTGACTTAATATGCTATTGAGCTCTTCTACTTTTGCTTTAACAGCCTCTGAAGCGCCTTTTAAAGCGTTTAGTTCACTTTCTTCAAGGTCAATTTCAACTACCTCAGTAACACCATTTGATCCAAGCTTTGTTGGAACTCCTAAAAATACATCATTTATACCAAATTCACCATCTACCCAAGAGCATGCAGGCATTACTTCATTGGAATCTGAAACTATTGACTTAACCATTGTTGCTGCAGCAGACGAAGGTGCAAAATATGCACTTCCAGTTTTAAGTAATCCAACAATTTCAGCACCACCATCAGAAGTCTTTTGAACTAATTCTGAAATCTCATCATTACTGAGTAGTTCATTAAGTGGTTTTCCTGCAACTCTGCACTGTGACGGAACTGGAACCATTGTTTCTCCATGACTTCCAAGTGTTAATGCCTCTATTTCATTCATGTTTACATTTAATTTTTCAGAAATAAAGTATGCAAATCGAGAAGAGTCTAAAACTCCTGCTTGTCCAATTACTTTGTTTTTAGGTAACCCAGAAACTTGAGAAACTAGAGTTGTCATTTGATCTAGTGGATTTGTAACAACAATAATGATTGGTGATTTAGAATAGTTAAGAATATTTTTTGTAACATCACTGACTATGTTTGCATTAACTTCAAGTAAATCCATTCTGGTCATACCTGGTTTTCTTGGTAAGCCGGCGGTAATTACAACGACATCGCTGTCAGCAGTGTCTTCATAATCATTAGTTCCAATTATTTTGCTAGAAAAATTTTCTACATATCTTGATTGGTTCATATCTAACGCTAATCCTTGTGGAAGGCCGTCAACAATGTCTGTCATCACAACTGAATCAACAAGATCATACTCAGCAACTCTAAGTGCAGTCATAGAACCGTATTTTCCAGCACCAACGACAGTCACTTTTTTCATATTAAAAACTTTCTATGTTTTCAACGAGACTTGAAGCAAAATCAGATGATGATAGTGTAGTGGCATTTTTTCGACCTCTAGCAAGATCGTACGTCACATTTCCTTCACTAATTGACTTCTCCATGGCTTTAATGATGAGATCTGAAGCTTCATTCCACCCCATATATCTAAACATCATCTCTCCAGACAATATCAATGAACCAGGATTTGCTTTGTCTTGACCAGCATGTTTTGGTGCTGTTCCATGGGTAGCTTCAAAAACTGATTTACCATTTTCATAATTAATGTTTCCTCCAGGACTGATACCAATTCCACCAATCTGTGCTGCTAATGCATCTGATGCATAATCGCCGTTTAAGTTTGTTGTAGCTATAACATCAAATTCCTGAGGTTTAATTAATATTTGCTGCAAGAAGGCATCTGCAATAACATCTTGTACTAAAATCTTATCTCCAGCATCACCATTACAATCATCCCATGAAACAGCTACATCAGAAAATTCATTTTTGACTAATTCGTATCCCCAGGCTCTAAATGCTCCTTCTGTAAATTTCATAATGTTTCCCTTATGAACAATGGCCAGATTTTTTTTGTTATTTTCTACAGCATAATTTAGTGCAGATCGAATTAGTCTTTCGGAGGCAGTTTTTGATATTGGTTTTATCCCAATTCCACTATCACTTCTAATTTCCCAATTGAATTCTTCTTTAAGAAATTTATTTAATTTAACAACATCATCTGAGTTCATTTCTAACTCTTTCCCTGAATAGACATCTTCAGTGTTTTCACGAAATAATGCAATATCTACATTTCCTGGATTCTTTGTTGGTGTCTCAACCCCTTCAAACCATCTAAGTGGCCTCAAACAGGCGTATAAATCCAATTTTTGCCTAATTGCAACATTGATTGACCTAATTCCTCCTCCAACTGGCGTTGTAAGAGGTCCTTTAATGCCAATTCCAAATTCATCAAACATTTCTATTGTCTTTTCTGGTAACCATTCACTTGTATTATCAAATGCTTTTTGACCAGCTAGTACTTCTTGCCATTCAATCTTTCTTTCGTTTGAATAAGCTTTTTCAACAGCAGCATCGAAAACTCTCTGTGAAGCAGGCCAAATATCTATGCCTATACCATCTCCTTCAATAAAAGGTATAACGGGTTTATCTGTATCAAATGAATCTCTGGTTTTTTGAATTGCTAATTCTAAATCTTTTCTGTTTAAATTTTCATTCATACAACATCCTTAATGGCCTGACCGATTCTTGTTGGATTTTCAACGACATTTGCACCAGCATCAGTCAGTGCTTCAATTTTAGCACTAGCCGTACCTTTGTTTCCAGAAACAATTGCTCCTGCATGGCCCATTTTTTTCCCTGGTGGAGCTGTTAGTCCAGCAATGTAAGAAACAACAGGTTTAGTTACATTCTTCTTAATAAACTCTGCTGCTTCCTCTTCAGCACTTCCACCTATTTCACCAATCATAACAATAGCTTCTGTTTGTGAATCGTTTTGAAAAGCATCAAGTACATCTATAAAAGATGTTCCTGGAACTGGGTCTCCCCCAATACCAATACAAGTTGATTGGCCTATGTTTAAATTTGTTAATTCAAGAACTGCTTGATAAGTTAAAGTTCCAGACCTAGATACAACACCGACGTTTCCTTCCATGGTAATTTCATGAGGCATAATTCCAACATTAGATTTACCTGGAGAAATTAATCCAGGGCAATTTGGACCGAGTAATCTTGAAGATGTTTTTTCTTTTAAGAGGTCATACATCTCTGCTTCATCTTTAGCAGGGATTCCTTCAGTAATACATACTATTAAATCACACCCAGCATACGCAGCTTCTAAAACTGCATCTTTTGCAAATGGTGGTGGGACAAATGTCATAGCTGTATTTGCTCCCGTTGCTTCTACAGCTTCTTCAACTGTATTGAAAATTGGAATTCCCTCTACAGATTCTCCACCCTTACCAGGCCTAGTGCCCGCAACAACTTTTGTACCATAATCCCTATTTCTCAATGCATGAAACTTTCCCTGTTCTCCAGTAAGTCCTTGAACTACAACTTTTGTTTCATTATCAATAAAGATAGACATTAGATTGCTCCTTCAACTGCTAACTTAGCTGCTTCATCCATAGAGCTAGAAATTGTAATTTTTTCATTTGTATTTTGTTCCAAAATAGATAATCCTTCTTTTGAATTAGTTCCATCAAGCCTTACAATTATCGGCCATTTAAGTTCTTTACCTTTAGTGGCTTCAACTATGCCATTGGCTACAAGGTCGCACCTTGTAATTCCCCCAAAGATATTAATTAGTACACTTTTGACATTATCTTCTGATTCCAATACTTCTAGTGCTGCCGTAACTGTCTCTGCTTTTGCGCCACCGCCTATGTCTAAAAAATTTGCTGCCATTCCACCATGTTCAGATACAACATCAAGCGTGGACATCACTAATCCTGCACCATTACCAATAATTCCAACACTCCCCTCAAGCTTTATAAAATTAAGGTTTTTTTCTTTGGCAAATTGCTCAGACACTGGAATAGGTATTTCATTTTCGAAATCTTTAAAATTTTCGTGTCTATAAATAGCATTCATATCTAGTGAAACTTTTGAATCTAAAGCAGAAACTCCATTGTTTGTAATTGCTAGTGGATTAACCTCAACTAAATCACAATCACCTTCTACAAATAATTTGTATAAGTTTGAAATAACATCACTTAATTCATCTTTATAACTTTCATTGAGTTTTGCATCCTCTATTGACTTAATGATTGTTTCCGAATCTAACCCTTTGGATGGAGAAATATGAAGCATTATTAAGTCTTCTGGGTTATTTTCTGCTACTTCTTCAATATCCATACCTCCTTTTGCACTGAGCATCATTAAGTAAGATTTTGCTGATCTATCAAGTGTGAAAGAAATATAATACTCTTCTAATATATCTGAAGCCTCTTCTAATAAAAGACTCTCCACAATATGGCCTTTGATATCCATTCCTAAAATTTCACCTGAAAATTTTGAAAGTTCATCAAAATCTTTTGCGACTTTGATGCCTCCAGCTTTACCTCTTCCTCCTACTTGAACTTGAGCCTTAACTACAACGGGATATGTTAGTCCATGATTATCAGTAATTTCAGATATGCTAGATATAAAAATTGATTTGGGTGTTGGAATAGAAAAGTCTTGATAAAGTCTTTTACCTTGGTATTCAAAAAGATTCATAATGTTATAACAAGAATATAGATTACAAAAAAATAAGATTTATGCTGCGTGTTTATAGAAATTTTATTGGAGCCCATTCAATGTCCAGATATTTAGTCCCTATATCGTCTGAAAATTCAACAGTAATTTCATTTCCTTGAACTTCCTTTATTACCCCTTCTCCATATTTTTCATGAAGAATTTTTTGTCCAACTGATGACGAATTATTTTTTTCATCTGACTCTTGAAATTCTGGAGAAAAATCTTTAGTTTGAAAATGTTCTGATCCTTCATCTAAAAATCTACTCGGTAAATTGTATGTTGTGCCACCCCATAGAGTTCTAGACCAAGCATGGGATAAGTAAAGCTTTTTTTCTGCTCTAGTTACACCAACATAACAAAGTCTTCTCTCTTCTTCAATTTCAGATTGATCACCTTGTGAGCTTCTCTCGTGTGGAAATAAATTTTCTTCCATTCCAGTCATAAATACATAAGGAAACTCTAAACCTTTGGCATTGTGTAAAGTCATTAATAAAACTTTATCTGAATCTTTAAGTTCATCAGTTTCTGAAAAAAGTGCAATGGATTCAAGATAATCTCTCAACTTTGCATAGGGTTCATCAATCTCATCTTCATAAAGATTTTCAAAATTATATGCAGAATTTAATAGCTCCTCTATGTTTTCAAGTCTCATTTGTGATTCCATTGTTCCTTCTTTAATGAGATTCATTTTATAGCCAGTTAAGTCGATAATTTTTTCTATAGATTTTGATGGTCCTTCCAATGAAAATGTTTTTAAATCTAAAATTAAATTTTTGAATTCAATCAATTTATTTTTTATTCTTGGAGATATATTCTCAACCTGTTCAATGTTTTGCAACAATTCGAATATCGACATTTCATTTTTGTCGATATGATCTCGCAGCTTCTTGACACTTGACTCACCAATCCCTCTTTTTGGAACATTGACAATCCTTTCAAAAGACACCACATCATTTTCATTTACTAGAAATTTCAAATAAGAAATTATATCTTTTATCTCTTTTCTGTCATAAAACCTAACGCTTCCAATTAGCTTGTGATTTATATTCAATTTTCTTAATTCTTCCTCAAATAATCTTGATTGACTATTTGTTCTGTAGAAAATTGCAACTTCTGCTTCTTTATCATTTTTAATAATTTCCTTAACTTCTTCAGCTACCCACCTCGATTCATCTTTTTCAGATCTGAATCTCAAAGAACTTATTTCAAGACCATCTTCATTATCAGTCCAAAGATTTTTTTTAATTTTTCTTGGATTATTTGAAATAATTGTGTTTGCTAAATCTAATATTTTTTTTGTAGATCTGTAATTTTTATCGAGTTGAATTATCTTGGCATTTTTAAAATCTTTTTCAAACTCAATAATATTCCTTATATCCGCACCTCTAAAAGCATAAATACTTTGATCAGAATCACCAACAACACATACATTTTGGTTGTTTGAACTCAATAGCTCAACAAGCTTATATTGAACATAATTTGTATCTTGATACTCATCTACCATGACAAATTGAAATTTATTTGACCAATAATGTAGTATTTGATCATTTGTTTGTAAAAGTTCTACAGTTTTTATCAATAAATCATCGAAATCCATAGAGTTAGCCAAAATTAATTTCTTTTCATAACTCGAATATATTTCTGCAACTTTGACCTCAAAAAATGATTCTGCGTTTTGTAATGCCTCTCCTGGTGAAATCATATTATTTTTTAAATTTGAAATATGAGCTTGAAATCTTTTAGGTGAGTACTGTTTTAAATCAACATTATTTTCTGACATACAGTTTCTTACTACTTTGTTTGAATCTGATTGATCATAAATTGAAAAATTATTTCTATAACCAATTTTATCACCATGAATTCTAAGAATTTTTACACACAAGCTATGAAAAGTAGATATCCATTTAGGAGATATTTTTAAGTTCAATAAATTACCAATACGTAATTTCATTTCCTCAGCAGCTTTGTTAGTAAATGTAATTGCTAAAATCTGCTCTATATCAACTTTGTGCTGTTCAACCAAATGAGCATATCTATGTGTTAATACTCTTGTTTTACCAGATCCTGCTCCGGCCATAATTAAGACGGGACCATTGATAGTAGTTACAGCTTCAATCTGACTTTTATTTAAAATATTTTTCCAGGTTTCAGGAATTTGAGGATCTGACGACATTAAAGAAAAGACACTACTTGCAAGAATGGAAATATTTTCAACTTATACCTAAAGCTTCTTCAACTTCAATGATTGTTTTTTGAGCAGAATCTTTTGCTGATTTTAAATTTGATACAACAATATCCTCTAAATTATCACTGGTTAAGTCATCAAAATTCTTTTTTATTGGGTCAAGATAGTCAATTACTGTTTCAGCAACAGCTATTTTAAATTCTCCATATTGAGAATTTTCAAATTCTTTTTCTGTTTCAGATATTTCTTTATCATTAACTGCAGCATAAATTTCAATCAAATTACTAATACCTGGTTTATTTTTAGGATCGTACCTAACAATGTTTTCAGAATCAGTAACTGAAGATTTAAATTTTTTTAATATGTTGTCTTTTTCGTCGTTAAAGTAAATAGTTCCATTTATATCATCAGAACTTTTAGACATTTTATTTTCTGGATGCCTTAGAGACATCAAACGAGCACCTGATTTTCCACTTGTTTTTTCAGGTATTGGAAATATTTCACCATAATTTGTATTAAAACGCTCTGCTATATTTCTAGTCAATTCAAGATGTTGAGTTTGATCATCTCCTACGGGAACTTCATTAGCTTTGTGAATTAAAATATCAGAAGCCATCAAGATAGGATATGTCAATAAACCTGAATGAGTACCAAAAGAAGAAGCCTTTTCCTTAAACTGAGTCATTCGTTGTAGCTCTCCTACTTGGCAGAAATTAGACAGTATCCAAGAAAGATAAGCGTGTTCCTGAAGATTACTTTGTGTATATATGACCGAAGTTTTAGTATTAATTCCGGAAGCTACAAGTACCTTTAAAGTATCATTTATACTTTTTTTAAGATCATTCTTATTTGGTAGTCCTGTTAATGAATGTAGGTCAACTATACAAAAGTAATTTTTACTGTTTTCATTTGATAGCTTAACCCAATTATTAATTGCACCAAGTAAATTGCCTAGATGCACTAAGCCACTTGGTTGTATACCAGAAAAAACTGTATTCATATCTGCTATTCTAATAAACTAAATCAAATTGGAGAGTTTTTATAAAATCCGAATATAAGTTATCAGCAAACGCAGGATTAATAAATATAGTAATAATTGGAATTTTATTTGGATTTCATGGTTTGCTAAATAGAAGTTTGCTAGTAGATGGTGTAAATGAAATTTTTGTTGTTACTACAAGAATATCGCTAGTCACTTTTTTACTTACTATTTATTGTGCTAAAGAGTTCTTTTCTAAAATTAATAAAAAGTACTTTTTGAAAGGAACTTTAACTGGGTTTTTAGCAATTACTATTCCCGGGTGGACTTTTATCTATGCTTTAAAAAGTATCTCTTCGGGTCTTCAAAGTATTTTTATTTCTACAATTCCTATGTTTACAGTCTTTTGGGTTTTTCTTGTTTATAAAGAAGAAAAAATTACACGACTTAAAGTTATTTCAGTATTTATAGGTCTTAGTGGACTAATTTTACTTTTTGCCTCTGGAGCTACTGGTTTATCAAATGATGGAGATCTCGTAACTGGAGGATTACTAGCATTAATTGGTGTACAGGGACTTGCATTAAGCAATATTACAAATAAAAAAGACTCTCAATACATTCCTGCTAGAACTTATCTATTAGCTCAATGGATAGCAAGCACAGCTTTTTCTTTAATTTTGTTTTTTATTCTTGGAGGGGAAGTTGAACTTTTAAATCGTTCTCAGGCCCTAAGGTTATCTGGCTTAGTTTTTATAGACATCTTTAACTACTCTCTTTTCTTTTATACAATTAAAAGGCTTTCAGCTACGTTTACAACTCTGGTTGATTATGTTGTGCCAATAGTTGGAATTTATGTTGGCTATGTTTTTCTGGATGAAGTAATTAATAATATCTTTTTTGTAACATTATTTTTAATATTTATTTCACTTTACTTAGCAGTTAAGGATGAAGCTCGGAGTCTTGATTAAAATCTAAATCGAGATTTAATATATTTCTAATCATTTTTGCCGTTGCACCCCATAAAATTTCGTTATCAATATGAAAAGTCCAATCATTTGGATACAGACCTCTGTATACCCAATTTTTTTCTAACTTTAGATCATCAATTGATGCGTATAAAACTTTTTGTACTTCATCTTTGTTGAACTTTTTTGGTTTGTTTTGTAACAGGCAGAGAATAGGGTAAACTTCAAATTTGTACTCTACTGTGTCAACAGAGTCTATGTAGCCAAATGGAGTGATCAAATTATCAGATATCAATAATTCCTCCGTGGCTTCACGTACTGCGGTATGAATGATACTCGTATCATTTTTTTCTTTTTTTCCACCAGGAAACGCAATGTGTCCTTTATGTGTTGGCATATTTTCTGATCGCTTTATAAACAGAATTTCAACTTCATCAATAAATAAAACAGCTACCGATGCATAATTATTTTTTGTGTATTTAACAGAATTATCTAATTTTTTATAAATTAATCTATCTTTAAACAATTTATTTTTGCTTTGCGACCAATTCTACTTTTATACCTATTGGATTTAAAACTTCCCAAGCATTAAATTTTGTTGGTGCATCAAAACCAAACCAAGTAGTATCTATTTCAGTAAATCCAGATATAAAAATACTGTCACCATCGAGGTAAGCAGTAATTGAAAATGGAGTATCAAGTTCAATCTCTCTGATTGACAACTTTCCTACTATTGTATCTTCAACTTTTGAATCAAAATTTTTATTTGGTAATACTAACTCATCAACTCTAAATATAGCTTCAGGGAAAAGAGCAGACTGGAGCCATTGGTTATTTAAAGCTTGATCTCTAATCACATTATTACTTTTTAATGTAGAAAGATCTGCTCTAATTAATAAGTTCTTTATGTACAAGCAAGAATCAGCTTGGTCGCAATCAGATAGTGTTAATGTAAATTCACCAATAATTTCTCTTGTAGTTCCTTCAACTATGTCTAAACCTGAATTTAAAAACTGTTTTGGTGCTAAATATCCAACTAAGCTTTCTTCTTTTTCAATGACAAACCTAATATTTTCAAAAGAGTTTAATTGTACAATTTCAGTAGTAGTTGTAGATTGCACTTCGGAAGTTACTGTTGTTTCAGAAGGCTCGGTATTTGAAGTCTGTTGCTGATCTGGTATTTCATTATTTTCACCACAAAAAGCCAATAATAAAAATAAAACAATAATACATCTCTTCATTCATTTAATTTTAATGATATTTATTTCAATTATTTGATATCGAGGCAATTCTTTTTTTAAAATACAATCATGGAAACTAAAGTTACACTCTCTATTTTCATAAGGACATTCTTTCTATTCCCAATTTTTATGATATTTATATTAATCCCGATAATGCTTCTAATTATCGTTGCTTCTTTTTTGCCTAATGGGAAATTAATAGCAACAAAGCTTTATGAATTTTTTGGTTGGGTCGGGCTTAAATTTGTAGGTATAAAACTTATTGTTAAAGGTGCTGAAAAAATAGATATAAATAAAAGTTATGTTGTAGTTTCAAATCATCCGTCTACTTTAGATATTTTTACACATATAACCGCTTTACCTGTCTCAATAAGGTTTCTTACAAAAACTGAGCTATTTAGGATTCCAGTGTTTGGGAGAGTATTAAAAGTTTTAGGACTACCTCGAATAGATAGAAAAAATGCCAGCGCAAATTTTGAAAAAATTAATGACTCTATATCAAAAGTTATTAATAACAAGAACTCTATCATGATTTTTCCTGAAGGAAAAAGAAGTAACCAGAAAGATCTCCTCTCCTTTAAGAAAGGAGCTGCTTACATATCAAAAGATTTTCATCTACCTATTGTTCCAGTAGTTACTCATAATGCACATAATCTTATGAGAAAAGGAGAGGTTTGGTTGAGAAGTGGTGAAATAACTCTTGAGATATTAGACCCAATTAATAATACAGAAGAGCTAACTGTAGAAGAATTAACAACAAAAATTTATAACTTAATTGATGAGAAATTAAAAGTCTAAAAATCTATTTACATACTGTGTAATATTTTCAAAAACTTTTTGATTTTCTTCAATTAAGATATCTTTTTGGTGTTCCTTATTTGTAATCAAATGAAATTCTTCAAAAACTCTTAATCCATAATTCACTAATTGCGCACTTAGAATATTAAAAGCATTTTGGGCATTTCCACCACCACCTCTAACTGATGTAATGACACCTACTGTTTTATCTTTAAAAAGTGAATTATATTTATTTTCATCGTAAGCAAGAGATAGCCAATCAAGAGTATTTTTTAGATGCGCCAAAAATCCTCCATTGTAAACTGGACTAAAAATAATAATTTTGTCTGCACTTTCTAGGGATTTTCTCATTTCCAATATCTTGTTAGGAACATCTTTTTGGTTGTTCAGCAAAAATGGAATATTTTCGTAAAGATTTTCATGAATTTCATTAGGTATAGACTTTTCATCAAGAAATTTGTTTAGCTTTTTTGCTAATTTGGTATTGTTTGAATCTTCACTAACTCCCGCGCTAAGAATTATTAATTTTGACATGAATTAAGTATGTAATTATGTTTGTTATATGGAAAGTGATAAATCAACTAATTTTTTTGAATTAGATATTCGTGTTGGAAAAATAATTAAAGCAGAAATTTTCGAAGAGGCTAAAAAACCAGCATACAAACTGATAATTGATTTTGGTGATTTAATTGGCACTAAAAAAACTAGTGCTCAGATAACAAACTATAAATTAGATGATCTTCAAGAAAAGCCTTGTATAGCAGTCATAAATCTTGGAAATAAACAAATAGGACCATTTATAAGTGAGTGCTTAGTTTTAGGATCAATTGCTGAAAATGGAGATGTTTTATTACTTCAGCCATCTGATAAAGCAGAGCTTGGAGATAAGGTCTCCTAACCTATCTTATTCTCGAAATACTTAGGATAAAATGTACCGACTCTTCTTCCAAGTTTTTCACCTTCACTATTAATCAATACATACGTTGGAGTGTTGTTTAATTTATATCTTTCAATAAACTCATGATCTTTTTGCTTACTTGCATTTATAGAAACAAAATAAACATCTGGATTTTTCTTTTTAAATTCATCAACTATGAATTTTGAAGCAGTGCAACCTAGTCAATAATCTGAGTAAAACTCAATTATTGAATATTGGTAATCTGATATATTATAGGAGTCATCAACCATACTTCGTTTTGATGTATAAAAAATTAGAAATCCAAATATACCAATTACAAATAAACTTAGAAAGTAAAGTACAGTTATAGGCTCATATGCAATAAAAATGATAGCAAGTCCGACAACCCATACTGTAGGTAAGTAAAGCAAACTATATCTATTTAATATTCTTAGAAACTTTTTTTTCATAATTTTGCTTGTCAGACATATAATATACTTGAATATGGATTTCGTTAATGAATTACAAAAAAGAGGAAAAAGAATAACCTATGCAAGAGAAGTTGTTTGCAAAATTCTTGAAACATCTGGCCACAAACACTTTACTGTTGAAGAACTGCATAAACTATCATTAAAAAAAGATAAAAATATAGATTTAGCTACTGTCTACAGAACTTTAGAACTTTTAGAGAGTATAAATTTAATTGAGCATTCACACCAAGTACATGGTTCAGGATTATATTTTGTTAAAGATGTGCACTCAAATATACATATAGTCTGTGAACCTTGTGGAGATATTTCAGATCTTGATGTAAAAACCTCTGAACAAATAAATGATTTAATAACAAGTAAAACAAATTTTAGAGAGATAACAAATCACTTTGTTTATTCGGGAATTTGTAAAAATTGTAAATAAATCTTTTATTGCAAGTAATTTGCATTAAGATATACAAATATGCAAACATCCCATTCACATCATTTAGAAACACATAGTGACTCGTATTTAGTAAAAATCAAACCGGAAATAAAATTAATTTCCTTTTTTGCAATTATTCTTTCTATTGCCTTTTTGAGTTTAGAAAACAATGTTTCTGTTGTTTTGCAAGCATTAATAGTTGCAGGATTATTAATTGTTTCAAAATTACGACTTAAAACATATTTAAAACGACTCTCAATAGATATACCCTTCATATTGTTTGCCTTATTTTTGCCGTTTGTGAGTAAAGGCAACGGAGAAATTTTAACAAACTTTCTTAATTTCAGTATATATAAAACTGGAGTTGATGAAATGATATCAATTCTCATAAAAATAACTCTTTGTGTCACATTAGCAATTGTTCTTACTGCGACAACGTCTAATATCGAAATAATATATGGTTTACAAAAGCTTAAAGTTTCACCTTTGTTAATTTCTATATTTTCTTTCGCAATTAGATATATTGACGTTTTCATCGACGAAGTAAAAAGAGTAAAAATATCAATGCGCTCAAGAGGTTATTCTGAAAAAGGAATAAAAACACTTAAACCCCTTGCTTTTGCGTCTGGTGCCTTATTGATTAGGGGGTATGAAAGAGGAGAAAGGGTTTATAATTCTATGATTTCTAGGGGCTTTAAAGGAACGTTAGAACTAGAGGCACGAGAGTTTAATTCATCTAATTTAATTCTTCTAATTTCCATATTTTCAATTGTAATTTGTATTGTAGATAGGTTCGTTTTATGAATCAGGAATACCTCAATGTAGATAACTTAAGTTTTGAATATCCAGATGGATTTAAAGCTCTTGAAAATATAAATCTAAGTTTATCAAAAGGTGAAAGGCTAGCTTTATTAGGCCCTAATGGAGCAGGTAAAACTACTCTTATTCTTCATTTGAACGGGATTCTAGGTGATTTAAACGGACAAATTTCATTAAATAATAAAGATTTTTCAGAAGAAAATATTTCAAAAATTAGAAAATCTGTAGGTTTAGTTTTCCAGGATCCTGATGATCAACTATTTATGCCAACCGTGTTAGAAGATGTCATGTTTGGACCAAAAAATTTTGGATTCAGTGATGAGTTAGTAAAGAAAAATTCAATCAACGCACTCGAACAAGTTAAGATGTTGCAGTTTAAAGATAAACCACCACACCATTTAAGCTTTGGTCAAAAAAGAAAAGTGGCAATAGCAAGTGTTCTAGCTTCAGAGCCTGAATTACTAGTTTTAGATGAACCTAGTTCAAATTTAGATCCTGCTTCTAGGAGAGAACTAATAGATATACTTAAAAATTTAGATGTATCAATTATCCTTGTTACCCATGATTTACCAATGGCGTTGGAAATTTGTAATAGAAGTGTAATTCTAAACAACGGTAAAATTACAGCAGATGATGACACTTATAAAATTCTTAAAAACGAAAAAATTATGTCAGACAACAGGTTGGAATTACCTTTTGGATTTGCCCTTCATCATTTAGAAGAGTGAAATTCTGAGGACTTAATATATTCAGCTATATTATCAATAGCCTCAAATGCTTCCTTAATTGGAAAAAAGTGCCATGCATGCCAAAGCTTATCCCATGTTTGAAGTTGTACATTTGTATTCTTATCTCTTAATTTTTTCACAAATTCAATTGCATCATTGTACAGCAATTCATCGGAACAGACTTGAATTAAGGTATCTGGAAAATTATTAATATCTGCATAAACTGGTGACAGTATTGGGTTAGTAGTACCATACTCCCCCGCATAAAACTCTCCAACCTCAAACATTCCCTCAATAATTATTGTTACGTCTCTGTTTTTAAGAAATCTTTTGTCTTGAAACCCATCTGACAAATCAAGCCAAGGTGAGAGCAAAATAAGATTGTCAGGATTGTATACAAACCCATCATCAACCACAAGCCCTGTAGCTAGGCCTCCCCCAGCTGACTCGCCCATCCAAATGGATTGTTCGTCTTTGTGAAGGTTGTCAATAAATTCTATAGCTATCTTTGCATCTTCATGGGCAGCAGGAAAATTATGTTCTGGACTGAGCCTATATTCAAAAAAATAAGTTACTAAATTAGATTTTTGAGAAACGATTGAAACAAAATTTTTATGGGATTTAATACTTCCTGCAAAATAACCTCCTCCATGAAAATAAACACCATACTTTCCAGTCTCTGCATTTTTTGGAGTAAATTTATAAATTTTTACTGGAGAGCCTTCTAGTTCCTCCATTAGAACTTCATCATTAAATGATAAAATTCTTTCACCTGAATTATTTAGGTTTGCTCTTGAATCAATAGCATAATTTAAGCGATCTTGAAAAGTAGGATTTTTTTTCGTTACATCGAGCCTAATTCGATCACGAACTTTTCTAAGTTTTAATATATTTACATATATTGGTGTTCTTATAAACATAGGGAGCTTAGGAATGATCTCAATTGTAAATTTTTCAAGAACTAAAGCTAAAAAACTTGCCATGATTAAATTATACACCTTTAGTTGTGTACAAAAAAAATATATAATAGATTCATGAAAAACGCTACAGGTTCACTAGCTATCTTGGGGTCCGGTGAAACAAGTCCTAACTTAGTTAGTGTACATAGAGAACTTCTCAATGGGCTAGATGATTCTTCAGATATTTTTATGATTGATTCACCCTTTGGATTTCAAGAAAATGCTGACCAATTGGTCGAAAAAATTTTAGATTTTTACAAAGTTAGTTTAAACGTTGATATGAAATTAGCTACTTACAGAAAAATTGAAGAGTTGCATTCAAAATCATTCTTTAAATCAATTAAATTATTAGAAAATGCTTCATTTATTTTTGCTGGACCTGGAAGCCCTAGCTATGCAAGCAAGCTTTGGTACGGTAATGAATTTCAACAAACTTTAAAAAATCATCTTATAAAAGGCAACAACAGTTTATTTGCAAGTGCAGCGGCCTCTACTCTCGGAGAGTATACCCTACCTGTCTACGAAATTTATAAAGTAGGCCAAGACCCTTATTGGGAAAAGGGGTTGAATATTTTAGATGTTTATGATTTATCATGTACGGTAGTTCCTCACTTTAATAATGCAGAGGGTGGAAATCATGATACAAGCTTTAGTTATGTTGGTAAAAATAGAATGAAAACTCTTTTAGATAACTCTTACTCAAACATTCTTGGTATCGATGAACATACTGCGCTAATAATTTCTGGAAAAAAAGAAACATTCAAAGTCGTTGGATTAGGTAATGTAACTGTTATAAACAATGAAGGAACTCATGTTTTTGAAAAAGATTCTGAAGAAAGTTTGAGTACATTACAAAAACTTCTGATTTCTGACAAAAAAAGCTCTGGCGAAAAAATAGATAGTAAGGCAACTGAAGTAAATTCTGCAGATAAAGCTACTTTAAAAGAAATTGCTAATTTAGAAATTCAAATAGAGTCTAATAAAAAAAATAATGAGCGTTTTGAAATGTTAGTTGAAAATCTAATATTACTTAGATCAAAGTTAAGAAATGAAAAAAATTATGAGCTTTCTGATCAAGTTAGAGATATATTAGAATCATCTGGTTTACAAATAGAAGATTCTGAACAAGGCATTCAATGGAAAGTTACTGAATAGCTTTTGGATAATGCCCCAATAACTTGAATTCTTTAGAGACTTTACTTATTTTTTTCTCAAGCTCAGATTGTTTTTCCAAGTTTTCTAATTCATAATCTATATAAAATTTATACTCCCAAGGTCTTCCAAGTATTGGTCGAGATTCAAGTTTTGTAAGATTTATATCCATTTCACTAAAAATATTCAAAGACTGCAATAACGAACCCGGCTTATCATCAGATATAAGTACTGATGAAACCTTGTTTTTCATTTGTTTCTGATCTAAATCTATGTTTCCAATTAAAAGGAATCTTGTATAATTTTCTTCATGATTTGATATATTTTTTTCTAAAATCAAAAATCTTTCATCGCTTTCAAAATGTTCGCCAGCGATAGCAGCTGTAGTGAGTTCATTTTTTTCTAAAATTTCAAATACACTTCCCGCTGTATCAAAGACTGGAGTGATTCTGAACTTATGCTTTTGTATAAACTTGCTGCACTGCTGTAATGCCTGTGGGTGAGAAATAATATTTGTAATATTTGATATATCTGAACCAACTAAGCCAATTAAACTATGGTTAATTCTATGTACATATTCAGCAAATATTTTTAAACCACTGTCTATTAGCTCTTCGTATGCTTCATTCACAGTACCTGCAATTGAATTTTCAACAGGTAATAACCCAATTCCAGAATCAGATTTTACATAGGAAATTAATTCAGTAAATGTCTCCGTTGGATGATAAAGATAATCTGGATATTCTTTTTTTAAAAGTTCTTCTGAATATGAGCCAGATGAACCTTGGTAAGCAATTATTTTTTTACTGTTCATTAATATACTCCAGTGCTTCAACATATCCCTGCACACCTCTTCCAATAATTGATTTATTACAAATATCAGAAATTAAGTTTATTTTTCTATATTGTTCTCTTTGATTTATATCTGAAATATGAACTTCAACTATTTCATTGTTTTGCGAGTAAGTCTGTAAAGCGTCTCTTATTGCAATACTTGTATGTGTGTACGCACCAGGGTTAATCACAATCCATGTATTTTCATTATTAACTAAATTTTGTATGTAATTTACAATTTCGCCTTCAACATTTGATTGAAAAAAATCAGTTTTGATTTTTAACTTTTTAGCTTCAGAATTTACTAAATTTTTTAACTCATCAAAACTTGTTGAGCCGTATTGTGTAATTTCTCTTATACCTAAAAAATTAAGATTGGGACCATTGATAACATATATATTTTTAATTTTGAATCACCTCAATCAATTCATCAAAACTTATACTAATTAAATTAGGTTGTGATATATCTGACAATAAAACAATATCTACAGAATCAGATTTACTTTTTTTATCATCTTTTAAAATTTCTAATAAGTAATCGATACTGTTTTCAAATTCATATGATTTCTTAAAATCAAGTTTTTCTAAATAAGATATATATAGATCAATAACCTCTTGTGGTAATCCGAAATGTTTTTTTGATAGTTCGAGTTCATAAATCATTCCTATAGCGACTGCTTCACCGTGTGATAAATTGAACTTTGAATCTTGCTCAATTAAGTGGCCTATTGTGTGTCCGAAATTTAAATATTTCCTTTTTCCGGTTTCTAAGTAATCTTCCTTTACGATATCTTCTTTGATTTGTATTCCTTTTTTGATTGTCTTAGTATCTATTTTGAAATTTTCTGTAGAAACCAATGTATGAAATATTTCTTTACTTCCAATTAGTCCGTGTTTTACAAGCTCAATTAATCCATCTTTATAATCATTGTCTTTCAATGTGTTGAGAAGTTCAAAACACACAACAACACTCTTTGGCAAATTAAAAGTTCCAATCTGGTTTTTTCCATGAACATTATTAAAACCGTTTTTCCCTCCATGAGATGCATCAACCATAGCTAATAAAGTAGATGGAACTAATGTGAAGGCAACACCCCTTTTATATGTACTTGCTGCAAAAGAGCAGAGATCGAGCATAACCCCACCTCCAATAATTACTACTTCATCTGATCTATTTAAATTTGATAAAAACATTATTTCCCAAATTTTTTCAATTGTTTCTAAATTCTTTGTTTCTTCAGAAACTTCAAGATAAACATGGCTTGCATTGAAGTTGCTATGTAATTGAAATTGCTCAAGAGCAGAATCCAAAATAATTAAGCTCTCATTTGGTAAATCTCCATTAATATGTTTGATTAATTCTTCAGTGCTGTTTAAGTAAATATTTTTAGGCATTTTGAGTTTCCATTATTTCTAATACTTTACTTGTAGTATCTTTTACATTTTCATTGGAAATTTTATATTCCATCATTTCGTATCTTTTTATTCTATTTTTATATCTACTTTCAAGAACTTCTCTTCCGTTACTAACTAGTGGCCTGTTGCTATTTTTAATTCTTTCCCAAAGACTTTCAAAGTTAAGACTTAAATAAATGGTTCGATGACTGTTAAGTAAATTCTCAAAAATATTGTCATTTTCTATCACACCACCACCTAAAGAAATTAAATCAAATTTGTTTTGATTTGCAAAAAATTCTTTTTCTTCAATTTCCCTAAAAAAAGTCTCTCCTTTTTCTTCAAAAATATTTTCTATGTAGCCATATTTATTCTCTATACTTTCATCCAAATCAATACACTTATATTTAGTTTGTTGTTTAATGTTGTTTAAAATCGTAGTTTTACCAACCCCCATAAACCCACATAAATAAAATGAATTATTCATTTTCATATCTCATAGACCATGTTTTATTTGCCAAATTAAAACTATCAAGAGTTATGTCTTTTATTTCATTAATTCGTTTAAAAATTACTTCTTTATTATCTCCGCCTGTATTTTCAATCAGGGAATTTAAAAGATCTATAGATATTACACTTTCAAAAATAGGTACAGCTCTAGGGACAGCACAGGTGTCAGACCTTTCATAGGTAGTTTCTGTCACTTTCTGTGATGCCAGGTCAACACTCTTTATGGGAGTCAAAGTTGTACTTATAGGTTTTAAATAAGAAGTTATCATAATAGGCTCTCCGGTTGACATGCCTCCCTCAAATCCACCTAAATTATTTGTAATTCGTTCAACATTTTGTTCGTTTAAAACTATTTGGTCTTGTACGGCAGTACCAAAATCTTTAGATGCCTCTATACCACTGCCAACCTCAACTGCTTTAACACTCTGTACAGACATCATTGATGAGGCAAGTTTTGCATCTAGCTTTCTATCAAAATGAACATAGCTACCGCAACCTGCAGGAAAATTTTTTGCAATTAATGTTATAGAGCCACCTAAAGTGTCTTTTTTCTTTCTTGCCTTTAAAATTTCATTTATCATTAATTCACTTGTTTCCTTATCTGGACAGGACACTTCAGATTCATCAACAAGTTTTTTAATTTGACCTATGTCTTCTAAATTAATATTTTCTAACTTTTGCTCACCAATAGATGAAACATAACCAACAACTTCAACTCCAAGTTGATTTAAAATTTGATGACAGATAGCTCCAATTGCACATCTAATTGCAGTTTCACGAGCACTTGCTCTTTCAAGTGAAAGCCTTATATCATCATGTTGATACTTAAATGTCCCAACTAAGTCAGCATGTCCTGGACGAGGAACTACGAAAGGTTCTATTTCTTTATCCTTCCAATTTTTCCAATCTTTATTGATTATCTTTATTGCTATCGGACCACCAGTTGATAAATTATTAATGACACCAGAAGTAATTAAAACCTCATCTTTTTCAATATTCATTCTTCCGCCAGAACCTAAAGATTTTTGCCTTCTAGCTAGAAACTCGTCAATATAATTTTTACTTACTTCAAAATTTGATGGAATGCCTTCTATAATTGCTGTTAATTCTGGTCCATGACTCTCACCAGCAGTCAGATATTTAATTTTCATGATCTATCCTTTCTAAAATTTCCTTGTAAGCTTCGTTAAATTTTATACTTTGTCCTGTCCATATGTTAAACGATGAAATTGCTTGAGCAATTAACATTATTGTTCCATCAATAGATGGAACATTATTAGGAAGTTCACTTGTTAATTTCTTTGATACGCCATATCCAAAGTTATAGAACAATTCTAATTTTGAGAAATTTAGAAGACTTATTGGAAGTTTTTCGTTTTCATATGGTGGCATTCCAAGTGGCGTAGTATTTATAATGACCTCAATATCACCAGCAATCTCATTAAGATCTGAATAAGTTAAGTCTCCATCCTTTTTATTTCTAGACACTATGTAAACCTTATTATTTTCTGATAACGTATACTGTGCAGTCTGAGCACTTCCTCCATTGCCAAGAATAAGAACATGTTTGTCATTAATATCAAAATTTAAAAATTCAAAAGTTTGATTAATACCATCCACATCTGTATTTGATAATGAAATAATATTGTCATCTACTTTTACGGTATTTACAGCTTTAATATTATCAACTGCAAATGACCTCGAAACATTTTTTAAATCTTTAGATAAGTTATAAATATTTTCTTTATGAGGAATTGTTATGTTATATCCATCAAAATTATTATTTAAACTTTCAAAGATATCTAAAGTAAAATTTTCAATTGGTAATTTTTTATAAGTAACATCAACATTAGAAATCTCAGAGAGAGTTTGATGTATATTTGGAGAAAATGTCTTTATTAATGGCCAACCTATTATCCCTAATCTAATTGTCATAATTTGCTCCAATTTTTTCAAGATCTGAAAAAAAACTAGGGTATGAATCTGAAATACAATCTATGTTATCTGGTTTAATTCCGTCATTAATTGCTAGGTTTGCAATTACACCAGTCATAGCTATTCTGTGGTCCTCAAAAGTTTTAATTTGTCCTGATTTGAGTTTTTGAGGACCGTTAACTTTAAATCCATCAGGGTTAACCTCTATTTCTCCACCAAGAGTTTTAATAAATTTTTCCATAGATTCTATACGGTCTGATTCTTTTAGTCTCAACTCACCTGCACCATTAACAGTAGTTATTCCCTTTGCTTGAGTTGCCAAAAGGGTAAATATTGGAAATTCATCTACCATGTCAGATACGTCTTCTTTACTAACCTTGATAGCAGAGAGATTAGATTTTGAAACATGTATATCTCCTACTGATTCATTATTTTTGACTTCTAAATTTTCGATTGATATTTTTGCGTTCATTCTCTTTAATATCTTGAGGAAACCAATTCTTCTCTCATTAAGTAAAACATCTTTGATGATTAATTTTTTACTTTTCATTAGCCCAAGTGCTATCAAAAAAGCTGCTGATGAAGGATCTCCAGGAACAATATAATCCATACTTCTAAGGCTTTGTACAGGCTCTATTGTTATAGAATTACCAAGTCTTACGGTATTTACCCCCATTAAATTTAACATTCGTTCAGTGTGATCTCTTGTTGGCAACTCTTCAGTAACAGTCGTAGGAAATTCATCATGATACAGTGATGCAAGAAGAAATCCACTTTTAACTTGTGCACTTGGTTTATCTGAATGAATGCTTTCAAATTTATAATCTTTTGGTTCAAAATTAATTGGTAAATTACCATTGGAATCTTTTATATCAGCACCCTTTTCATTGAGCGGCTTAACTACTCTCTTCATTGGGCGCTTGATTAATTGAGAACTACCGGTTAATTCAGTGCTGAAATTTTGTTTTGACAGTAGACCTATAAGAAGCCTTGCAGTTGTACCAGAATTTACTGCATCAAGTGAATCTTTAGGTTGTTTTAAGCCACGTAACCCTACTCCGTGAATCTCAACTTCATTGTTGTTTGTTTCATTTATTTCTACACCTAATTGTCTAAAAATCTGTATCGTAGCTTTAGTATCTCCTGACAATAAAATATTTTTGATTCTTGAAACTCCAGTTGCTAAAGAGCAGAGGATTACTGCACGATGAGAAAGCGATTTGTCACCAATAATACTTAAAGAGCCTTGGATTTTCACTATGTGAGATCTCTTTCTCCAAATTTGTCTGCTAACGCCCTACGCCAATCAACAGTATCTGACAAATAATCTAACATAATTTTTTCGTCATTAATTTTTTGAATTTTTTCAAGTTCTGATATTAATTTATCAATTAAATCTTTGACATTGTCAACATTTGTTAAGTACATATCAGAAATCATATTTGGTGAAGTCCTAGATAGACGAGTAGCTCCATCAAAACCCCCGGAAGCTAAATTTATCAATTCGTTTAAATCTTGTTCTTTCATAGCAAGCGACACTAAGGCTGAACTTAGAATATGCGGCAAGTGACTTGTCAATGAAATTAACTCGTCGTGTTTAGTTTGATCAATCCATATGTCTTTAGATTCAATAGCTCGTACAAATTCTGAAACTAGTGCTTTGCTTTGTTCATCAGTTGACTTTGTTTCACATAGCAAAAATGGCGCACCTTCATACATTTCGGGAGTCGGCACCCATGTACTATTATCAGCAACACCACATAATGGATGTCCACCTATTGAAGGAATGGTAGATGTATCCATTTTTTTACATATAAGCTCTTTTGTACCTCCCAGGTCAACAATAGCTTTTGTTTTCAGAGATAATGGTGAATCAAAAAAGTTGATAATTTCATTTATAGGTGTTGCCAAAACGGTAAGATCATAATCTATTGATTCTTTATGATCCAGTGAAAGAGCACCGAGCTCTTTTGCACGCCCTACATTTTTTTCTGAAATATCAGATCCACTTACTTTAATGCCACTATTTACCAACTTGATTCCCAAATTAGTTCCCATTAAACCAAGACCAATAATATGAACTTTTTTTAGCATTAAAGTGACCTTCCGACCGCCTTTGCGACAATAGATGCTTTGCTTATCAAAGTTTCTAATTCGCTAGGTAATAACGCTTGTGGGCCATCACATAAAGCTTCTTCCGGCCTTGGATGAATTTCAATTAATAACCCATCAGCCCCAGCAGCTATAGCTGCTAACGCAACTGGTTCAACTAAAGTATTATCACCTGTCGCATGACTAGGATCAGCAATTACAGGTAAATGACTGTTCTGCTTCAAAAAAGGAATAGCATTTATATCAAATGTATTCCTTGTGGCTGTCTCATATGTTCTAATCCCTCTTTCACACAACATAACATTCTCATTTCCTCTAGATAAGATGTATTCACTTGCAAGTAATAACTCATCCAATGTTGCAGACATTCCTCGTTTTAACAAAACAGGAAGCTCTGATTCACCAACAGCTTCGAGGAGTTTGAAATTCTGCATGTTTCTTGCACCAATTTGTAGAACATCTACATATTTTTCCATCATTGATAAATGTTGCGCATCCATTATTTCACTAAAGAGAGGTAATGAAGTTATTTCGGAGGCCTCCTTTAGCATTTTTAATCCATCTTCACCCAATCCCTGGAAACTATATGGAGAAGTTCTTGGCTTGAATGCACCACCTCTCAAACCATTTGATCCTGCATCCTTTGCAGCCATTGCAGTTTCAATTGTTTGTTCCTGTGTCTCTGCACTGTCTGGGCCAGCAATAATTGCGATTTCATCACCACCAATAGTTAGGTTTTGTATTTGAATAATGGAATTTTTCTTTTTGTAGTTTTTGCTCGCAAGTTTATATGGTTTTCCTACTGGAATAACTCGACTCACATTTGGTAAAAGCTTCATCACGGCTCGGTGATCATCATTCACTTTTCCACTAACTGCCACAACACTTCTTTCAACACCGTTGATAACAAGTGGTTCATGCCCTTGCTGTATGGCTTTTTCTTTTACTTTCTCAATATCTTCATCAGTATGAGACTGCTTCATTACTACTATCAATTTTCCTCCTCAAAATAAAAAAATCGGGCTTTTGCCCGATTTCACACAACGTACTTTAGGGCAACCTATATGTGCTCTCTAAAGTAAAAGTATGTGTTATTTAATTTCATTAACAAGTATGTTAGCAGACTATTTAGCTTTGCAAATAAATTTTTATCTATCAGGTCTTAACTTTTTTGCCTCGTCTAAATAGACATGATTAATTTCTTCTAAATCTTTATTTAGGAAGATCAATATGCGAATGCACCCTGAAAGGTCACTATTTATATTTGGTGCAAGAGTATCTATAGCAGCAATAGATGTCATTCCAAGCTCTCTAAATGCTTTTGCTGGAAAAGCTTCAGTAATATCCGAAGTTACTGTAAAAATAACAAATTCAATATCATTTTCAGTTATTGAATTATTAATTAGAATTTCATTAATAAGTTTTTTTGAAGAAGACATGATGCTTTCTTCATTGTTTTTTACAACTGCAATTGCTCCACGTATGCTTTTCATAATATTTGTTTACTATATAAAAAGAGTGGACTGATGTCCACTCTTTTTTAATTCTTAGATGTAAATTAATTACATCATACCTTCCATGCCGCCCATTCCGCCTGGAGGCATTGGTGGTTCATCTTCTGGCTCTTCTGCAATTAATGCTTCAGTCGTTAATACCAAAGAAGCTATTGAAGTTGCATTTTGTACAGTTGATCTTGTTACTTTAGCAGGATCAATTACACCCTCTTTAACTAGATCAGTTGTTTCACCAGTTGCAGCATTAAGTCCTACATTACCTTTTTCAGATTTAACTTTTTCAACCATAACGCCACCTTCATAGCCAGCATTTACCGCAATTTGTCTTAGTGGAGCTTCAAGAGCTTTTTGAACAATGTTCCTTCCAACTATTTCGCCCTCTGTTCCGCCAGAAATCTTATCTACTGAGTCTTGTGCCCTAATTAATGTGACACCTCCACCAGCAACTATTCCTTCTTCAACAGCAGCTCTAGTAGCGGCTAGAGCATCCTCAATTCTCATCTTTTTTTCTTTTAGCTCGACCTCGGTTGCAGCTCCTACTTTAACAACAGCTACTCCACCAGATAATTTTGCTAATCTTTCCTGGAGTTTTTCTTTATCCCAGTCAGAGTCTGATTCGTCAATCTCAGATTGAATTTGCTTAACTCTGCCTTCAACATCAGCTTTCTTTCCTTTGCCATCAACAATTGTTGTAGCATCTTTTTTCACAACAACTCTTGCAGCTTCACCTAGCATGTCTACAGTTGTATTTTCAGTCTTCAAACCAAGTTCTTCTGAAATAACTTCTCCGCCAGTCAAAATAGCAATATCTTGTAGCATTGCTTTTCTTCTTTCACCAAATCCAGGTGCTTTTACTGCTACAGAGGTGAATGTTCCTCTTAATTTATTAACTACTAAAGTAGCTAACGCTTCACCTTCAACATCTTCTGCGAGGATTAAAAGCGGCTTTCCTGAATTCATTACTTTTTCAAGTAACGGCAATAAGTCATTTACAGCTGTTATTTTGGAATTAACAATTAAAATATATGGATTCTCTAAAACTGCTTCTTGCCTATCAGCATCAGTTACAAAATAAGGAGATATAAATCCTTTATCAAACTGCATTCCATCTGTAAATTCAAGCTCCATACCAAAAGTTTGGCCTTCTTCAACAGTGATAACTCCATCTTTACCAACTTTGTCCATTGCTTCTGCAATTGTTTCACCGATTTCAGTATCTGCAGCAGATATTGATGCTACTTGAGCAATTTCATCTTTTCCACCTATTGACTTTGAAAATCCTGCAATGAAGTCTGTTACAGCTTTTGATGCTTCTAGCATGCCTCTTTTGACTTCCATGGGATTTACACCTGTTGCAACAGCTTTCATGCCTTCATTAACCATTGCTTGAGCAAGCACTGTAGCAGTTGTTGTACCATCACCAGCTACATCATTAGTTTTAGATGCAACTTCTTTTGCTAGTTGAGCACCCATATTTTCATATGGATCTTCTAGATCAACTTCTTTTGCAATTGTTACTCCATCGTTAGTGATTGTTGGAGCACCCCATTTTTTTTCTAAAACTACGTTTCTACCTTTTGGACCGAGTGTTACTTTTACAACATCTGCTAGTTTATTAACACCAGCTTCAAGTCCTTTTCTTGCTACTTCATTAAAAACTAATGTCTTTTTAGCCATGAACTTCTCCTCTTACTTACTTACTTTTGCAAGAATATCTCTACTTGAAAGAATAAGATACTCTGTGCCTTCAACTTTAATTTCTGTTCCACCATATTTTGAGTAAACGACTTTGTCGCCTTTTTCAACGTCTGGTTTAATTTTTTCGCCACTATCATTTGGCTCTCCTGGACCAACTGCTACAACTTCACCCTCTTGTGGTTTTTCTTTCGCAGTATCAGGTATATAGATCCCTGATGGGGTCTTACTGTCTTCTTCTGACAAAGGTTTTACTACAACTCTGTCTCCTAGTGGTTGAAGATTCATATATATTTACCTCCTAAATAAATATCCACATTGTGAATTTAATACTGTCTTGTTTATATATGTAAATAAATTATTTAAAAAATTAAGTAATTATTGAGCTTAAACGGACATCATCAGTATTTATGTCGTTTGTTATTAAATTATTTTGAGCAGCTACACAAATCATTGCAGCATTATCAGTAGATAATTTTGGTGTTGGTAAGTAAATATTAAGGTCATTTTTTTCTGCAAAAATATTCATTTTTTCTCTGAGTCTTGAATTAGCCATCACTCCACCACCACCAGAAATATTTTTAACACCCGTTTCATTAACTGCTTTGACAAAATTTGATAATAATGAATCAACAATAGCCTCTTGATAAGATGCAGCAAAGTCAGCTTTTGTTACTTTGTCATTTGGATCTAGATTGTTCAAAAAATTTGTTGCGGCAGTTTTTAAGCCTGAAAATGAATAGTTATACTCATGCTTTGTTTTTGGTCGAGGAAGCTCTATTTTATTAGGATCTCCACCTTCACCTATTTTTTGAATTGCAGGACCTCCTGGAAAACCGAAACCACAAAACCTAGATAATTTATCAAAAGCTTCACCCGCTGCATCGTCTATCGTCGTACCTAATAATTGGTAATTACCCCACTCTTCTACTAGTACAATTTGTGTATGGCCACCTGAAACTAGAAGTGTCATAAATGGTGGTTTCATTGTTCTATTTTCAATTAATGGTGCTGCCAAATGTCCTACCATATGGTCAACAGTTAGAAATGGTTTATCTATGGACCAAGCTACTGACTTAGCAAAATTATATCCTACTACAAGACTTCCAACGAGACCGGGGCCATCTGTAGTTGAAACTATATCTATATCTGAAATTTGTAAATTTGCACTATTTAAAGAAGCGTGGAAGATATTTCTTATCATCTCAGCATGTGCTCTTGATGCAACTTCAGGAACTACACCTCCAAATTTTTCATGTATATCTACTTGTGATGAAATTGTATTTACTAACAATTCGTCACCTTTTAATATCGCAATAGCTGTTTCATCACATGATGTTTCAAATCCAAGAATTATTTGGTCATCAAGCATAAATTTTCTCCAAGTGAAATAAGTTAGCATCTTCATTTACATAATAATTTTTTCTAATACCATACTGTTTGAATCCAAAAGACTTATACAAACTCATAGCTATATCATTCGACTGCCTGACTTCCAATAATATTTTGTTAAAATCAGATACCTCAAAATAAGAAATTAGCTCTTGTGTAAGTTTTTTTGCAATTGAATTATTTCTATGACTTTCCAAAACTCCAATTCCTAAAATATGAATATCAAAAAACGTTTTTTGAATTGCAAGATACCCAACAATTTGATTGTCTTGTTCAAAAACCCAATATACAAACTCTCCATTATTAATTTTGTTGTTAATCACAACACTATCCCAAGCAGTCTCAAATAAAATTTTTTCTAATTTTGCTAACTTATCTGCTAATTCAATTGTTGATCTTTCAATTTTCTTAATCATGGAAGTTAACCTTACCTTCTAAACTTTTTGTTGAAAAGGATACGTCTGGTTCTCGCATATATTCAAGCCTGACTTCGTTAAAATTTGGAAAATCATTATTTTTAAACAATTCTTTTCCAATATTAAAAATATTTTCAGACGACACATGTTCAGGAGACCCAAATTTAATATATGAATTTTTACCGAATAAATTTTCATTCAAACTGTGCCAATCACCTACTACAAGTTTTTTATCATTATCTTCTTCTAATTTAATCTTTATGTTTTCAGCATTTAGAACCTCTGGTTCAGAATCTCTTACAACTCCACCCGGTACTGGCTTATATAAACAAAAAGCGTATTCCTCTCTCTTAATGTCAATAATTGTACAAATTTTTCTATGACCAGTGTGTGCCGCAAAAGCTAACGCGTCTAGTCCATTTACAGGCACCAATGGGATTCCTAAGCTGCCACAAACTCCCTGTGCTACTGCTAAACCAATTCTTAGGCTTGTGTAATAACCAGGACCAATATCAAGATACACTACACTAATGTCGGACTTTTCTATTCTTGACTTCTTTGTTATTTCATCGATTGATTTCATCAATAAATTCGTAGTACCATTTTCTGATAGAACTGAGCTGGTAGAAATCAACTTATCATCGTGAATGGCTACAGAAATATATTTGCCTGAAGTTGAAATGGATAAGCTATACATTTATAAAAATCTCTCTAGTATGTTCATCAACTATGTTAATTTCAATCAAATCCATTATAGGAATATTTGATTCAGCCATTAAATTTGCCCACTCAATTACTACTAGAGTATTTTCTTCATTTAATGGTAAATCTAAATCAATAAACTCGGACCAACTACCAAGGCGATACAAATCTACATGGAATATTTTAATTTCGCCAACTTCATAATTTTTGACAATGTTAAAAGTTGGAGAAGTGACAACATCATTGCATCCAAAGAATTTTATAATTTTTTTTGCAATAGTAGTTTTACCTGCACCCAGAGGACCTGATAATCCAATAATCTTTGGGAGAATCAGACTTTTTAGATAACTGTCAAGATAGCTATCTAAATCATCTTCTTTAATTAAATTACTCAACTTCAACTCTTTCAAGTCTTTTAGACATGTTAGTCAAAATTTCCCACTCAATTGTTTCATTCCATTGAGCTATGTCAGATACGGAAATATTCAATTTACCGTCCATAGAGTTGCCTAAAACGGTCACTTCATCGTCAATTTGAACATTTGCATCCGTAACATCAAATAATATTTGATCCATTGTGACCCGGCCAATTAAATTGCAAAATTGATTATTTACAATGACTTTTCCATCAGGAAATGAATTCCAAGGATACCCATCACCATATCCAATAGGTGCAGTCGCAATAATTGAGTCTCTGGATAGTCTTTGAGCTTTTCCATAAGAAACAGCCTCACCTTTTTTTCTTACTTGTAAATTAGAAATTCTTGTCTTGATTTCCATAGTAGGTATCAGTTCGTTTTCATTTTCAACTGCTGTAATTTGAACACCGTATGCAGCAATCCCAACTCTTGCCATATTAAAAGAATTATCGAGATTGTATAAAGTTGATGCTGAGTTATCTACATGTAAAAGCATGTTAGTTGAATCTATATCTGAAATAGTCTTTTCAAATAATTCAATTGATTTTTTAGTCTCTGTTTCATCAGTATCGGCCATAGGAAAGTGCGTACATATTCCTAAAAGATTTAAATCTGAGTCAACTATTTTTTTATATAAGTCATAAAACTTTTCTGGAGGACATCCTAATCTGTGCATTCCAGTATCAATTTTGAGATGAACGCTATATTCATCTCCTGTCTCAATCAAAGTATCAATAAAGCTCTCGTTGTATACGGTAAGGTCAATATCATTTTCCTTTATATTTTCTAACTGAATTTTTGATGGTTCAGCAAGTAATAATACCCTTGATTCTTCATATACTTTTTTAACTTGTATTCCTTCGTCAACAGAAGCAACAGCAAACCATTTGGTACCTGATTCTTTTGCATTTTTTACGGCCCACTCCAGACCATGGCCATAGGCATTTGCTTTGACAACTAAACAAAGCTCTTTTCTAGATAAATTTTTAAGTACTTCTAAATTATGAAGGAAACTTTTTTTATTCAGATATATATACCCTCTATCCATTTTTATTTTGTGGTTTTCTCCAACTAAGTGCTGCTCCTAATGCAACACCTACAGCTAACCAGGTAGGTTCGTTTGTAATAGCAAAAACTGCTACTCCTATAGCTGTACCAACACCGATCCAATTTCCAGCATTATTAGAGTTCCTTGATTTATTATTCATTTTTATTCCACTGTCACAGATTTAGCTAAATTTCTTGGCTGATCAATTGACTCACCATTTAGGTTAGCAACATGATAAGCAATGAACTGGAGTGGAATTATAGATATAACTGTAGTTAGAATTTCATTACTATCTGGAAGAGTGACATATTCGTCAGATATATTTTCTAATTTTTCTGATTGATTATCACCAATTGCTATGACATAAGCTCCTCTAGCAATAACCTCTTGTACGTTACTAGTTGTTTTGTCCAACAAGTGATTTTGACTAGCAGTTACAATTATCGGAGTTCCGTCTTCAATTAAAGCTAAGGTTCCGTGTTTTAGTTCTCCAGCTGCCAACGCTTCCGCATGTAAGTAGGAAATCTCTTTTAATTTTAAAGCACCTTCTGCTGCAAGTGCATAATCTAGCCCTCTCCCAATAAAATAAATATCATTCTTTTTATAAATTTTTTCAGATATATCTTTTATTTGTTTCTCACAATCCATAGTCTCTTCAATCAATTTTGGTAGTTCGGCAATCTCATCAAAAGAAACGTCTAATTTATTTTGAGAATCCCAATGTTTAGCTAGCAGTAATTGTGCAACCAACATTCCAAGATAAGCTTTAGTTGAAGCTACACCTATTTCTGGGCCAACGTGTAAGTAAAAAACGCTGTCAGCCATTCTTGCTAACGAGCTACCCACAACATTCACTAAAGCAAGCACATGAGCACCATTTTCCTTTAAAAGCTCTGTCGCAGCAATGGTGTCCATAGTCTCACCAGATTGTGAAATTACAATGCCTAAATCGTTTTTACCAACTATTGGTTCTCTATATCTAAATTCTGAAGCAAGTTCGACACTGACTGGAACTCCTAAAACTTTTTCAAAAAGGTCTTTTCCGAATAAACCAGCATGGTAAGCAGTACCGCATGCAACTATCCAAATTTTTTCATACTTTGATGCTTCATCTTGTTTAATTGGAATCTCTTTAGAAGTTGTTTCAAGTCTTCCAGAAATGGTTCGTTCTATTACTTCTGACTGTTCAAGTATTTCCTTATACATAAAGTGGTCATACCCAAGCTTTTCAGCTTCGGAAACCTCCCAGTCTATTTCTTGAATTTCTCTTTCAATCTCGTTCAATTCTGAATCAAACAACTTATATTGACCATTTTTAATTTCTACAAAATCTCCATTTTCCAAGAAAATCATTTTATTTGTGTGTTCTAAAATAGCTGCTGAATCAGATGCTAGAAATACTTCGTTTTCTCCAACACCTAAGACAAGGGGGCTCATTAGTCGGCCTGCAACAATTGTTCCTTCTTCTTTAGTAGTAGTTACAACAAGAGCGTATGTTCCTTCTAAAGTTTTTGCTACATCAGTTACAGTTTCCAACAATTGACCATTCCATTTTCTACTTAATTCAACTGCAACAACCTCTGTGTCAGTATCAGATTTAAATTCAAAACCTTCTTCTAAAAGATCTTTCTTAATTTCTGCATAGTTCTCGATTATTCCATTATGAATGATTGCAAATTCTTCACTATTGTCAGAATGTGGATGAGCATTTACATCATTTGGAACTCCATGAGTTGCCCATCTTGTATGACCAATACCTATATTGCCTTTAATATTGCTATCTTTTAAATGATTTTTTAGAACGTCGAGTTTACCTTCTTTTTTTTCAACAGTAATTTTGTTACCATCAGAAATTGCAATTCCAGCTGAATCGTATCCTCGATACTCTAAACGTGATAAACCATTGATTAGAATTGGTAATGGTTCTTTTGGGCCTGAATATCCTACTATTCCACACATTATATCTCCATTCCAACGAGCAGGTTAAAATAAAGACTGCTGTAAATTGTCTCTGTTCACAGATTTCTCTATGTTTTTAAACAATTTATTACGACTGCAGAGCCGAGTATGCATCCGCCGAATGTTTCGATAACATACTTCCTCGTCACCTTTTTCAAGGCCTGGCGCTAATTGCTCGTTATTACAATTATAAGAAACTTATTTAAGTTTGTAAGAAGTTTTTAATTTTGTTGACTAAATTTTCACTGAATTTCTCAACAGATTCTTCCTCACTAGCCTCGACAAGTACTCTAAGAAGCGGTTCTGTGCCAGAATTTCTAATTAAATATCTACCGTCTAAATTTTCTTCCTCTGACAACATCCTTGCAATATTATCTAATTCTTCTAGTTGCTTTATATCCGGCATACTGTTTAGTTCTATATTTATTAGTTTTTGCGGATATTCTTTAATATTGTCCTCACGAAATTGAGATAAAGTAGTTTTAAAAAATGATAAAGCTTTTAAAGAATATATTAAAGTAAGTAGACCATCACCTACTGGAAGCTTGTCTGAAATTATAATATGTCCAGATTGCTCTCCACCAATAGAAGCGTTGCTTTCTAACATTGCTTCGGCAACATATTTATCTCCAACAGCTGTTTCAATATTTTTAAAATTATTTTTTTCCATTGCAGTTTTAAATCCAAAATTAGACATAACAGTTGAAACAACAACATCATTGTTAAGTTGATTGGTGGAGGATAAATATTTTGCAATTAATAATATCAATATATCTCCATTGCAAGTAATACCGTTTTCGTCAACCATAATGAGCCTGTCTGCATCTCCATCAAATGCAGCACCAATCTCTCCTTTTTTTAGATTTTTTATTAAATTTTCTGTATGCGTAGCTCCACTGGCTAAATTTATGTTTTCTCCATTAGGCTCGTTTGCAATCATTTTAAATTTAGAATCATTATCTTTTAATAACTCATCAACTATTTTGTAAGCAGAACCATTTGCACTATCAATAAGTAAATCAAAGTTTGTTAAATCAAAATCAAGAACCTGATTAAGAAATTCAAAATAAACTTTAAATCCCTCTTCAGATTCTTTATAACTAGTGTGTGCACTTGGTAAAGAAATATTTTCAATGTTTGCTTCAATTTCAATTTCAATTTCATCTTGAAGCTTCGAACCATTTTCATTGATTAATTTAATACCGTTATACTCGCTTGGATTATGTGAAGCTGAAATTATGATACCTAGATTATGTCCAAAAGTTTCAAGTAATATTGGCATAGATCCTGAAGGTAATACTCCATAATTAATTACTTCAATATTTTCTGAAAATCCTTCACATATCCAATCTAAAATTTCTAAGGAAGAATCACGGGTATCTAAAATTACGGCAACAGAAGTTGGTTTTAAGATATCCTCAACAGAACAAGTAACGTTAGAAACTATTTCCTTGGTTAAATTTTTATTTGGAATACCTCGGATTCCATCGGTACCGAAATATTTCTTCAATTTGTTTTTTATCTCTTAGTAAACTGTTCAGCTCTTCTAGCTTTTTTAAGACCGTATTTCTTTCGTTCGACTTTACGAGCGTCTCTTGTAAGAAGTCCTGCCTTCTTAAGCTTAGGCCTTAGTTCAGGGTCCATTTTGATTAATGCTCTGGATATTCCAAGAGCTACAGCATCTGATTGAGCAGAAAGACCACTTCCGTTTACATTGACGACCATATCAAATTTTCCTTCAAGAGAAACCACCTTAAACGGTTTTTCTATTGTCATTTTCATTGATGGGCTTGGAAAATATTGTTCTAGATCTTTTCCATTGAACGTAAACTTACCATTTCCTTCAGTAATAGTTACTCTTGCTACAGAAGATTTTCTTCTTCCTGTTCCATAAAAATTATCAGACATTTTCTTCAACTTTCTTTATATTAAAAACTAGTTCTTTTGGATTTTGGCTTTGGTGAGGGTGGTTTGCATCAGGATAAATATGTAACTTCTTTAATACGGCTCTACCCAGTCGGTTTTTTGGAAGCATGCCCCATACTGCCCTTTCTATTATTTTTTCAGGCTTTCTTTGTCTTAATGAATTAAAACTTTCGGACTTAATTCCTCCAGGATAACCAGAATGAGAATGATACATTTTTTGTTCAGGTTTTTTTGAAGTAATTGCAATCTTTCCTGCATTTATTACAACAACATGATCACCGACATCTAAATGGGGAGCATATTGTGGTTTATGCTTACCACGTAAAATTTGAGCTAATTCACTTGCTAAGCGACCAATAGGTAGTCCGGATGCATCGACTAAGTGCCATTCACGCTCAGAAGCCTCTATGCCATTAAATGTTGTTTTTGTATTCATTTATCAATCTTTTTGAATTGTAACGAACTACTAGTATAAAGTGCATTTATATTTATGAAAACTAGTATTTAACATTCCAAAGGACTAGGCCATTTGGAGGAGCTATGAAGTTTAGCCTTTCTTCTTTAGGATGAAGAAGATTTTTAGAAACTTCGTCATACGTGACTTTATCCTCAGAATAAGCTATTTGAACACCAACTAAATTACGTACCATGTTTCTCAAAAAAGAGTTACCAGTAATTGTATACTCAAAATAATCACGCTTTTTTACCCAGTTGCTCTTGTATATTTGTCTATTTGGGTTTTTATTTACATCATGTTTTGAAAAAGAAGAAAAATTATGTTTACCTACAAACAACTCTGCAACATAGTTTAGTTTTTTTAAATCTAATTTATTTGGATAAATATATGATTGATTGCTTAGATAAGGATATTGCTGGTTTATATCTGACACAAAATATTTATAAGTTCTCTCAAATGCGTCATACCTAGCGTGAAAGCTGTCTTTTACTGTCTTAAAAGAGTTTATAGAGATTTTGGAACCTAAAATTTTATTTAAAGAATTTATTGTTTTGTAATTTATAGCTAATTCTGTTTTTATGTTTATAACTTGAGCTTTAGCATGAACCCCTGAATCTGTTCTGCCAGAGTAATTCAATTCATATTTTTCGGTAAATATTTCTAGTGCTTTTTGGAATTCTCCTTGAACAGTTGTTTTATCTTTTTGAATTTGAAAACCGTGAAAATTAGTTCCATCATAGGAAATAATTAACTTGTAGTTTTTCATTAAACAAAAATACGAATTGGATCAGAAAAAAATATTAAAATAGCTAAAAATGTTACAGAGGCAATACTTGATGTTCGTTTGTCAAGAAGGAAGGCCGTTGCAAGTGCTTTTGTTAATACAAAATACATCCAACCAAATATTAATAAAGTCAAAAGTTGAAATATATTTTGCGGAATTGAAATGTAATTATTAACAAAAATAATTATTCCAAAAATACCAAGAATCCCATGGGTGTAACCTGTAAAAATTAATAGGTTAGTAATTTCAATTATCGTATTAAATGCCCTTGTTAATAAAAACCATGAAGCCAGAGTTGCAAACAACCAAGCAAAAACACCATCTACTAATCCGTAAAAAACAATATCGCTAATGTTGGTTGAGCTTGCATTCAGGATAAATGGAATATAAATACTTAGAAGGCTTACCAACACTACTATAAGGGAATTTCCAGACTCATATCTATCATTACTGAATCTGATAAATACATCTTGATTTAATCTAATGAATTTTTGAAATTGTGACCAGATATCTTTTAAAGAATTCAAATTTAAACTAGTTCTAATACAGCTAGCTCTGTGCCATCACCTTGTCTATATGTTGTTCTTGTAATCCTAGTATATCCACCATTTCTGTCTTCATACTTTGGACCAATTTCATCAAAAAGTTTTGCAACAACAGATTTGTTTTGAATCATTTTTAACACTTGTCTTCTATCATGAAGAGTACCGCTTTTTGCTTTTGTAATTACTTTTTCTGCATAAGGCTTAACAGTTTTAGCTTTTGTAACTGTTGTTTCAATTTTTTCGTGTTCAATTAAAGCACTGATCAAATTACTAATAATTTGATCCTCATGTGAAGAAGAACCTCCAAGCCTTTTACCTTTAGTAGGTTTAGGCATCAGCCATATCTCCTGAGTCTAGATCAGAACTTGTTGGAAGACTTAGTCCAAGCTCATCAAGCTTTGCAACCAACTCGTCCAAACTTTTTTGTCCAAAATTTGTTAAATTGAGCAGATCATCTTCTGTGTATTCAAGAATTTGTCCAACTGTAGTTATATTTTCTCTACCAAGACAATTTCTTGGTCTTTCAGATAAATCTAATGCATCAACAGATAGTGAAAGATCTGGAGAACTTCCTTCAGAAATTGTTAATTCTCCAAGTTCTAATCCAACTCCTTCATCAATATCTGCAAAAAGCTTCCATAATTCACCAAGAGTTTTTCCTACTGATGAAATTGCTTCACTTGGCTCAATTGAACCATCAGTTTCAACATCTAAAGTTAACTTATCATAGTCAGTAACTTGACCAACCTGTGTAGGTGAAACAGCATAGCTAACTTTTACAATTGGAGAAAAAATAGAATCAATTGGTATGAAATTTGAGTCACTTGTTTTATTTTTATCTGCCAATCTGTATCCTACTCCGTGTGCTATTGAAACTTCCATATCAAGGGTAGAACTGTCTGATAATGTACATACTTTCAAATCAGTATTTACAACTTCGACTCCAGCAGGACATTGGATTTGTGCTGCAAGAACATCACCTGGGCCTTTGGCCTTGACAGTAAGTGTATGATTTTCTTGATCATCAACCTTTAGTACTAGTCTTTTTAAATTTAGGAGTAAGTCTAAAACATCTTCTACAACTCCCGGAATTGATGTAAATTCATGATTTACACCATCAATTTTGATTCCAGTTACAGCTACCCCTGGAACTCTAGAAAGTAGCGCCCTTCTCATTGTGTTGCCTAAAGTAAGACCAAATCCTGGTTCTAATGGTTCGATTACAAACTGTGTTCTGTTTTTACCAAGCTCTTCTTGGGTAATTTCTGGTCTTTGTAGCATTAACATTTTATTTCTCCTCTCAAATGTTTACTTCGAATAAAGCTCTACTATTAACTGTTCTTCAATCTGCGAACTTGCATCACCCCTAGAAGGTTCAGCATTAATTTTTACAGATTTCTTTTTATTATCTACATCTAACCAGCTAGGTATTACATTGTCCTGTCCAGTATCAATAGTGTGTTGGATAATAATTAAATCTTTGCTTACATCTTTAATCTCAATCACATCCCCTGGTTTTACCTTATGTGATGGAACATCTACAAATTTACCATTTAGCTTGAAGTGCCTATGAGAAACTAACTGCCTTGCTTGAGGCCTGGTTGAAGCAAATCCAGCTCTGTAAATAACATTATCTAATCTTGATTCAAGAAGTATAAGGAGGTTTTCACCAGTGATACCAGGCATTCTTGTAGCCTCTTTATAATAGTTTCTAAATTGTTTTTCAAGAACACCATACATATATCGTACTTTTTGTTTTTCTTTTAACTGAGTTCCATAATCTGTTTCTCTAACTCTTTTTCGACCATTCTCACCTGGTGGGTATGGCCTATCCTGAAGCGCTTTATCACCTTTTCTGTTCTCAAAAACATTAAAGCCTATTCTTCTTGAAACTCTTACTCGGGGTCCTGTATACCTTGCCATTATCCTCTTCTTCTCTTCTTTGGTCTGCAGCCATTATGAGGCGTTGGGGTTATGTCTTTGATTGTTCCAACATCCATACCCATGTTTTGTAAAGTTCTTACAGCGGTTTCTCTACCTGCGCCTGTACCACTAATTATTATGTCTAACTTTTGAACTCCGTACTCAGTAGCTCTTCTAACAGCTTCCTCAGCTGCTACTTGTGCAGCATAAGGAGTAGACTTTCTAGAACCCTTAAAGCCAACAGAGCCACCAGATGTCCAAACTATAGTTTCGCCGGACGGGTTTGATATATTTATAATCGTGTTATTAAAACTAGCTTTTATATGTGCTACTCCAGCTGGTACGTTTTTTTTGACTTTCTTTTTAGTTTTTTGATCAGCCATTATTTCAATGCTTTCTTCTTACCAGCTATAGCGAATCTAGGACCTTTTCTTGTTCTTGCATTTGTATGGGTTCTTTGACCTCTAACAGGGAGTCCTTTTCTGTGTCTTAAACCTTGGTAAGTACCGATTTCAGTTTTTCTTCTAATATTTTGTGATACGTCTCTTCTAAGGTCACCCTCTACTCTGAAATTTGCCTCAATGTACTTTCTAATTTGTGCAACTTCATCGTTTGTAAGATTGCTGACACGTGTACTTGGATCAATGTTGAGGTCTGTGCAAATATCATCTGCTCTTTTTGCTCCGATACCATGTATGTAACGCAGTGATGCAATAACCCTTTTTTCTCTTGGAATGTCTATGCCTGAAATACGCGCCATTAAAACTTAACCTTGCCTCTGCTTGTGACGAGGATTTCTTTTGTTTATTACGTAAAGCTTACCTTTTCTTCTAACGATTTGATCGTTAGGGCCTCTCTTTTTAACGCTTGATTTAACTTTCATTTATGTCTCCAAATGATCCTACCTCTTGTGGGATCATATGGTGAAACTTCCATTTCAACAGTGTCCCCAGGTAAAATTCTTATGTACCTCATTCTCATTTTTCCAGACACATGAGCTAAAATTTCTGCACCGCTTTCAAGTTGTACCTTAAAAGAGGCGTTTGGCAGGGTTTCCATAACTGTTCCTTGAACTTTAATTATGTTTTTTTCTTTTTCTACCAAAATTAGCCTTGATTATGTGACCGATTTACTAGATTAGTGCGATTTGAAACTATTACAAACACAAAATTAAAATAAGTTTTCTGTAAAAACACGCGTTCCTTCCTCTGTTAATCCTATTGTATGCTCCCAATGGGCTGAATTTTGGCCATCTATTGTCTTAACTGTCCATCCGTCTTCATCTACCATCGTTTCTTCAGACCCTAAGTTAAACATAGGTTCGATACAAATAGCCATTCCTGTTTTTAACTCAAAGCCTGTATTTTTTTTACCATAATGAGGTACTTGTGGTTCTTCATGCATTTCTTGACCAATGCCGTGTCCAACATAGTTTTTTACATTACCAAGGTTTTTACGTGTTGCTATTTTGTCAATTTTATATCCAATTGTTCCTAATTTTTGCCCGTCTTTGACTAGTTTTACTGCTTCGTTTAACGCGTGCTTGGTGGTCTCAATTAGAAACTTATCCTCACTTGAGATTTCCCCAACACCATAAGTAAATGCAGCATCAGCATGAAAACCTTCAAATGATACTCCAACATCTATAGATATTAAGTCACCTTCCTGTATGATTCTATCGTTAGGTATCCCATGAACTATTGCGTCATTTGGCGAAGCACAAATGTAAGCAGGATAAGGATCGTGTCCAGGGGGTGCATAACCAAAAAAACTTGATTGAACATTTGAATTTTCTATAATATTTTTAGCAATACCATCAAGGTCTTTGAGAGTCATTCCAGGTTTAGTTGAATTGTAAATTTCGTAATGTATATTTGAAACAACTTTACCTGCTTTTGCCATCTTCTCAAAATCTTCAGAAGTTTTATACGTAAGCATTAACTATTCAAATTCTTTCAGTATTAAGTTGTAAATATTTTCAACTTCACCAACAGCATTTATCTTTGAAACTAAATTTCTTTGTTCATAGTATTCAATTAAAGGAGCTGTATCATTTTCATAAACTTCAAGCCTGACACTTACAGATTTTTCTGTATCATCACTCCTGCCACTAGTTTCACCTCTATTTAAAATTCTTTTTATTAGCTCATCTCGGTCAGCTTCAAAAACGATGACTTTGGAAATTTTAAATTCTTCACTGATTTTATCTAGACTTTTTGCTTGAGCAATTGTTCTAGGAAACCCATCAAGTATTGCTCCGTTAACACAATCATTAGAAAGAAGCCTTTCTTGCAACATTTCAATAACCAAAGAATCTGGAACAAGTTTGCCTTCGTCAAGAAGAGTTTTTGCAATCTTGCCAAGTTCTGTTTCGTTGCTTACATGCTCACGAAGCATGTCACCTGTTGATATGTGAGCAAGATTTTTTTCTTTAGCTATTGTTACTGCTTGAGTCCCTTTTCCAGCACCTGGTGGCCCTAGAAAGATTACTAAATTGCTCAATCAATGAATCCTTCATAATTTCGCATACTTAATTGGCTCTCAATTTGCTTCATAGTTTCCAAAGCTACACCAACAGTAATAAGAATTGAAATACCACTAAATCCAAGAGGTATGTCCCATATGACAGATGCTATTGAAGGAAGGACCGCAACTGACGCTAAAAATACAGATCCCGGAAGAGTTATTCTATTAATAATGTGTGAAAGATAGTTGGTAGTAGAAATTCCAGGTCTTACTCCGGGTATAAAGCCACCCTGTCTTCTAATCATGTCTGACTGACGAACAGGATCAAATTGAATTGTTGTATAAAAATATGTAAAGAAAATTATCAATATACCAAGAAAGAAAACATAAAACCAAGTTGTCCCTTGAGAGTTAGCTAAATTAATGTCAATCCAATTTCTAATAGCGGCTGTAACATTGTTGTCTTGGGGTAAGGAAGTAGCTACCAAAGCAGGGAAAAACAAAATACTAGTTGCAAATATAACTGGAATAACTCCAGCACTATTTACTTTTAATGGAATGTATGTACTTTGTCCACCCATAACTTTTCTTCCTCTAACTCGTTTTGCAAATTGTATAGGAATTCTTCTTTGACCTTGTTCTACATAAATTATTCCAACAATCATAAGTATGAACATAACCATAAGAAACACGAATTGACCTAATCTTCCTTGACCTGCTGTTACCTGGTAAGAACTTCCAAACTGTGATGGCAATTGACTTACAATACTTGCAAAAATTATTAAAGACATACCATTTCCAACACCCCTTTGAGAAATAAGCTCACCGATCCACATAATAAATGCTGTACCAGCAGTCATTGTTAAGACTATTAAACCAACTCGAGATGGTGTATAGTTTGGAATCAATGAGATTCCTCCAGTTAAACTTCCTCTAGAAAATAAGTAAGTAAGTGCTGTGGATTGTAAAAGGGCTAAAACAACTGTTATATATCTTGTCCACTGTGTAATAACTTTTCTGCCAGACTCACCCTCTTCTTGAAGCTTTTGCAATCTTGGAATTACGACAGTTAATAGCTGAAGAATAATACTGGCAGTTATGTAAGGCATTATTCCAAGAGCAAATACTGAAAAAGTCTCTAAGGCTCCCCCAGAAAATAAATTAAGCAACCCGTAAATACCAGCCTGTGACCCAGAATCTGTAAGTCTCTGTACAGCATCAAGATCTACTCCTGGTACTGGTACAGCAGCTCCCAATCTATAAACAGCAAACATGAAAAGGGTAAAAAGTATTCTTTTTCTTAAATCTGGAATTTTGAATATATATCTAAAAATAGATAGTTTCATAATTACTCGTTAATAATTTCAACAGTACCGCCAGCACTCTCAATTTTGCTTTTAGCGACTTCACTTATAGCATGAATTTTCAAATCTATTTTTTTGGTAATTTCACCATCGCCTAATATTTTTACCAAACCTTTTTTTCTAGTTAGTCCCATCTCTCTTAGGATATCAGGAGTAACTTCACCTTCTAAATTCTTTTCTTCTAATTCACTGACATTGACAACAACATATGACATTTTTGCAGCATTGCCAATACCTCTCACTTTAGGAATACGCCTATATAAAGGTATTTGACCTCCCTCAAAATATGCTGGGACAGTTTTTCTTGCACCTGTACCCTTAGTTCCTCGACCAGCAGTTTTTCCTCTTTTACCTGATTCGCCTCTACCTTTTCTTAATTTTTGCTTTGTAGATCCAGGTGTTGGTTTCAAATGATGAAATCTTAGTTTTTTCATATTATTTAATCTCTTCTATTTCTACCAAATGTTCAATTTTGTGAAGCATTCCTTCAACCATTGGGTTGAGCTCTCTTTCAGTTGAAGAATTGATTTTCTTAAGACCTAAACTTCTTACTGTCTCTCGAGCTTTTGGTTTTTGACCAATTAAGCTTCTTTTTAAAGTAATTTTAACTTTCATCTGCTACCTTTACTTTTTTTTCAGCTTTAGTTTTTTCATATGCCTCAACTAAACCAGCAGGTGCGACCTCGGATGGTTTTTTTCCTCTGAGTCCAGCAACCATGTCTGGCGTTCTTTGATTTAACAAGCCATTGATTGTTGCTTTAGCAACATTGAGATGAGTGGGTGAACCTAGGGATTTTGCGAGTATATCTTTAACTCCAGCAACTTCAAGTACCTGCCTTGCTGCACCTCCAGCAATAACTCCTGTACCTGGAGCTGCTGGTTTTAGAAGTACTCTGGAAGATCCATGCTTTCCAATTATGGAGTGAACAATTGTTGAACCTGCCATTGGAATATCTTGAATATTCTTTTTAGCATTTTCTATGGCTTTTTGAATAGCTAGTGGAACTTCAGAACCTTTTCCATATCCAATTCCAGCCTTTCCATTCCCATCTCCAACTGCTACAAGAGCAGTAAATGCAAAATTTCTACCGCCCTTTACAACTTTGGCCACTCTATTAATGTGTATTACACTTTCTTGAAGTTCTAGCTCAGCCATTAAAATTCAATTCCTTTTTCTCTTATTCCATCTGCTAAAGATTTAACTCTGCCGTGATAAACATAACCACCTCTATCAAAAACTGCTTTTGAAATTTTAAGATCATTTAACTTTTTACCCATAAGTTCCCCTACCTCTTTTGAGGTATCAACTGATAGATTTTTGGATTTAACTTCTTTTGAAAGAGTGCTAGCTGATGCTATTGTTACTTGATTTAAATCATCTATAGCCTGTACATATATGTTGTTGTTACTTTTAAAAACAGCAATACGCGGAACAGAAGCTGTCCCGTTAATTTTTTTTCTAATTCTTATTTTTCTGTGATGTCTTTTGTCTTTAACTTTCATAATATTTTTTATGCTCCAGCGGTTACTGCAGCTTTACCTGCTTTTCTTCTAACGTACTCATCTTCATACCTAATACCTTTACCCTTGTATGGCTCAGGTGGTTTTATAGCTCTAATATTTGCTGCTACCTGCCCAACAAGTGCCTTGTCTATTCCAGAAACGATTACTGTATTTTGATCTGGGACTTCAAAATTAATACCCTCAACTTTTTTAAAAATTACAGGATGTGAAAATCCACAAAGAATCTCAATATCATTGCCCTTCAAAGTTGCTCTGTGTCCAACACCTTGTAATAGTAAAGTCTTCTTATAACCTTCCAGAACACCTTGAATATTGTTTGCAATTAAAGATCTGTATAATCCATGAAGGCTTCTGACTTCAGCAACTTCAGAACTTCTAGAAAAATTTAAAATGTTTTCATTAATCTCATAATTTATTCTGTCGTCAACTATCTCTACTGTTAGCTCACCTTTAGGACCTTTAACAGAAATTAAATTTCCCTCGATTTTTAATTCTACTTTTTCAGGTATTTCAATTGGTTTGTTGCCAATCCTACTCATGACCAAACCTCACAAATCAATTCTCCACCAAGTTTTCTTTTTCGAGCTTCAGAATCTGGTAATAAGCCTCTCGAAGTTGAAACTACAACAGTTCCCAACCCACCATTATTTCTTGGGAGTGAATCAGAACCTACGTAAAGTCTTCTTCCTGGTTTGCTGAGTCTGTTTAAGCCAGCTAAAACTGGTGAACCATTTTCAGAATATTTTAAATCTATTTCTATCTGTTTATCTGAACCATCTCCAGAAACTTTAACGTCACTAATATATCCCTCATCCTTTAAAAGTTTTGAAAGTTCTAGTTTGAACTTTGAATGAGGTACAGAGACGGATGGCTTGCTAACCATTGATGCATTTCTTATTCTTGTAAGAAAATCTGAAATTGGATCTGAATTCATTCTTACCAGGAAGCTTTCTTAATACCAGGCAACTCACCTTTTAATGCTAAATCTCTAAATGTATTTCTTGACATTCCAAATTTTCTGAGGGTACCTCTAGGTCTACCTGTTACTTCGCATCGGTTTCGATGTCTCGTAGCAGAAGCATCCCTCGGCATTTTTGCAATCTTTTTTTGAGCTTCACGTTTCTCATCATATGAGGTATTAGGATCTTTAATGACCTTAAGCAATTCTTGGCGTCTTTCAGCGTAGACTGAGATTGCTCTCTTCCTTTGATTGTTTTTTACTATTTTGCTCGTTTTTGCCATAATTAATTCTCCCTAAATGGAAATCCTAGCGATTGTAATAATACATAACCTTTTTCGTTATCGTTAGCAGAAGTACAAATTGTAATGTTCATTCCTCTAATGTCTCTAACCTTGTCATATTCAACTTCAGGAAAAACTAACTGTTCATTTAATCCAAGTGTGTAATTTCCGTTTCCATCAAACGACTTTTTATTAAAACCTCTAAAGTCACGGATTCTTGGGACAACAACTTGAACAAACCTGTCATAAAATTCCCACATTCTGTCACCTCTTAAAGTAACAGATGTACCAATTGGCATGCCTTCTCTAATTTTAAATCCAGCAATTGATTTTTTTGCTCTCCTGATTACAGGTTTTTGTCCAGAAATTGCAGTTAATTCATCAACCATAGACTCAAGCGCCCTGCCATCTGTAGCTGCTTTTCCATCACCGATGTTGATAATTATTTTTTCAAGACTTGGTATTTCATTTACATTACTCAATTGAAGATCAGACATAATCTTTTGCTTTAACTCGGTATTAAACTGCTCTTTTAATCTAGGAATCATACTTCATCACCTGTCTGGGTTAGTATTCTATATTTTTTGCCATTTTTATCAAACTTATAACCAACTCGTCCCGATTTCTTTTTTACAACTAATGCAACATTGGAGACGTTTATTGGCATACTTTTATCAATAACTCCGCCTTGCATTGTTTGACCCTGTGGTTTTTGATGTTTTTTATTAACATTCACTCCCTCGACTAGGACAGTTCCTTTTTTTGGAAATGCTTGTAAAACTTTTCCTTCTTTTCCAGCATCTTTTCCTGATATTACTTTTACCATGTCTCCTTTTTGGATTTTCATTACAAAACCTCCGGAGCTAAGGACACTATTCTCATAAACTTTTTTTCTCTTAATTCTCTACCTACTGGTCCAAAAATTCTTGTTCCCCGAGGTTGCTCTTGTTCATTAATAATTACACATGCATTTTCGTCAAAACGTATATAAGTTCCATCTTTTCTTCTAGTTTCTTTTTTCGTTCTAACAACAACGGCTTGAACGATGTCACCTTTTTTGATTTGTCCACCTGGAATTGCGTCTTTTACTGTAGCAACAAAAGTATCACCGAGTCCAGCATATCTAATTCGAGAGCTTCCTTTAACTTTGATACAAAGTACCTCTTTTGCACCAGAGTTGTCAGCAACTTTAAGTCTAGATTCTTTTTGAATCATCTTGCCCTCTCCACTACTTCAGTTACACGCCATTTTTTTGTTTTAGAAAATGGTTTAGTTTCCATTATTTTGACTGTGTCGCCTACTTTTGCTTCAAAACTTTCATCATGAGCATGTAATTTTCTTGTCTTTTTAACAATTTTTTTGTATTTTGGATGAGGAAATTGAAGTTCTATTGCAACTGTTACGGTTTTTTCACGAGCATCAGAAACAACTATTCCTGTCCTTACTTTTCTTGATGATCTTTCCATACTTTCCATTATTCAGTTACCTCATTATTTAGTTCGCTTAGTTTTTCAGTTAAAACTGTGTTTGCTTGTGCAATCTCTTTTTTAATTTTTCTAAAAACAGAAGTGTCTTCTATCTGGCTTGTTGCAAGTGCAAATCTAGAATCCATAAGTTCTTTTTTCAAATCAACTATTTTATTTTCTAACTCTTGAACAGAAAGTTCTCTTAAATCATTAACACTCATACGTTATCCCTCATAACAAATTTGGTTTTCATAGGTAGCTTGTGACCAGCTTTTCTCATTGCTTCACGAGCAACATCCTCCGGCACACCGGATATTTCAAATAGTATACGACCCGGCTTAACCACTGCCACATAATACTCAACATTTCCTTTACCAGATCCCATTCTTACTTCTGCAGGTTTTTTTGTAATTGGTTTGTGAGGAAAGATATTAATCCAAACTTTACCGCCACGTTTCATGGTTCGGGTAATAGTAATTCTTGCAGCTTCTATCTGTCTGGCAGTGACATATGAGGTTTCAACTGCTTGTAAACCAAAGTCACCAAATGAAACAACATTGCCGCCTTTTGAATTACCTTTTCGTCTTCCTCGAAAAGACTTTCTATATTTTGTTTTCTTTGGCATTAACATATTTTTACTCTTCTTCTAAAATTGATTTTTCTTCTTCAAACTTTGCTTGAGCGTCTTCTTTAGTAATTTTTTTACCACCACCAGCTTCAACTATCTTTGATGCTTGTTCCTCATTAGCTTTTTTACCACCACCAGCTTCTAGAATTTTTGATTCTTTCTTTTCTCCAACAGCAGCTTCCGCTCTTGATTTAACTGATTTAACTCTTCCGGCTGCTGGACCACCACTTGCTAGGTTTGCTTCCGCAGATATTTTTTCTTGTCTTAGCTTGTTCGAACCAACAACATCCCCTTTATAAACCCAAACTTTGACACCAATTGCTCCGACTGTAGTGTGTGCTGCTGCTCTTCCAAAATCTATGTCGGCACGTAATGTATGGAGAGGTACTCTTCCTTCTCTGTACCATTCTCTTCTTCCCATTTCTGCTCCACCAAGTCTTCCGGAACATTCAACTCTGACACCTTCGGCACCAGCTTTTAATGCTGCAGTAACAGCTCTTTTCATAGCCCTTCTAAAAGCTACTCTGTTTTCTAATTGATCTGCTATTCCTCTAGCCAAAAGTTGAGCATCTAATTCTGCTTCTCTGATTTCAATAATATTTAGCTTTACTGGTTGCTTAGATAACTTTTCAATACCTTTTCTTAATCTATCTGCTTCAACACCTTTACGGCCGATTACTACTCCTGGTCTTGCTGTATGTATATCTACAGTAAGCGTTCCGCCTTTATCTCTTCTTTCAATATCGATACGAGATACAGCAGCCTTAGGAAGCTGTTGTGATAGAAAATCTCTAATTTGATAATCTTGATTAACTAGGTCTTTGTAATCTTTGCTGTTGAACCAACGAGATTTCCAGTCGTTTACAATACCAATTCTAAATGCGTAAGGATGTGTTTTTTGACCCATTATTCACCCACACTTTCTAGCTCAATTAGTAAATGAGTTGTTCTTTTATTAATTCTTCCAGCCCTACCTCTTGCACGTGGTCTAAAACGTTTTAGTGTTGGACCTTCGTTAGCAATTGCTTTTGAAATGTAAAGTTCAGATGAATTTAAATTATAGTTTGCTTCAGCATTCGCAATAGCGCTTTCGAGAAGTTGTTTTATTTCAGTAGCTGCTTTTCTTTTTGTAAAAGTTAATACATTTAAAGCATCTTGGACATCAAGCCCTCTAATGAGATTTAAAACAAGTCTCATTTTATAAGGAGATTGCCTTAAATATTTGCTTTGTGCTTTTACGGTTGTTTTTTCCATTAGTTTTGTCCTGGGTGTCCTTTAAATGTTCTAGTTGGTGAAAACTCGCCAAGTTTGTGACCAACCATTGCTTCTGTTACAAATACTGGTAAATGTTGTCTTCCGTTGTGTACAGCTATTGTTAAGCCAACCATTTCAGGTACTACAGTTGAACGACGACTCCAAGTCTTTATGACTCCCTTGTTACCTGAATTTTGAGCTTCCTCTACTTTTTTTAATAGATGCTCGTCAACAAATGGTCCTTTTCTTAAACTTCTTGACATAATTAGTTTCTACCCTTTTGAGATCTACGTCTCACAATTGACTTATTGCTATATTTATTTTTCTTTCTAGTCTTTTTCTCTGGTTTTCCCCATGGACTAACAGGAACACGACCTCCAGAAGATTTACCTTCTCCACCACCGAGTGGGTGGTCAACGGGGTTCATAGCAACACCTCTAGTCTGTGGCCTTACGCCTTTCCATCTATTTCTTCCTGCTTTTCCTAATTTTGTTAATTCTGCCTCTGCATTACCGACAGTTCCGACAGTTGCTCTACAGTCCATAGGAACATTTCTCATCTCACCAGATGGAAGTCTTAATAGCGCTGTGTCGCCTTCTTTGCTCATTAACTGCACTGAAGATCCTGCAGATCGAGCCATTTTGGCTCCCCCACCAGGTCTTAACTCTACAGCATGAACAAATGTACCAGCAGGAATGTTTCTTAGTGGAAGACAGTTTCCATCTTTTATGTCTGCTTTAGAACCAGACTCAATAATTGAATCTACTTCAACTCCATCTGGTGCAATAATATAAGCTTTTTCACCATCAACATAATGAAGTAGTGCTATTCTTGCATTTCTGTTTGGATCATATTCTATTCCGGCTACTCTTGCTGGAATTCCATCCTTAATTCTCTTGAAATCTATAACCCTATACTTCTGTTTATGTCCGCCGCCTCTATGACGAGATGTTATTCGACCCTTATTATTTCTTCCACCAGATGATTTTTTAGACTGTAATAATGACTTTTCAGGCTTCTTTTTTGTAATATCTTTAAAATCTGTTGAAACTTGGCCTCTCATGCCCGGAGTAACTGGTCTAATTTTTTTTGAACCCATAATTAAACTCCAAAAGCCTCTATAGTCTCACCTTCAGAAAGTGTAACTATTGCTATTTTTCTAGTACTTTGTTGGCCGAATACATATCCAAATCTTTTCTTCTTTCCTTTGCGGTACATTGTATTAACTCTGAGTACATTTACATCAAACATCTGCTCAACGGCTTTTTTGATTTGAGGCTTATCAGTCTTTGGGTGAACAAAAAATGTATAAGAATTTGAGTCAGCAATTCTATCATAGGATTTTTCTGAAATAACTGGCGCAATCAAAACATCTTCAAGATATTTCACTATTCATCCCCCAAATATTTTGAAATAGCATTTGTAGAAAAAATTGTATCGTCTGTTGATATGATATCTATTGCAGCAACTTTACTTACAGAGACTAATTTTGAGTCTTCTAAGTTTCTAAATGACTTGAATAAAACTTCATCTTCATCAGAATAAACCAATGTAAAGCTTCTTTTAATATCAAATTCTTTTATAGCTGAGGCAGCTAATTTAGTTGATGGAGAGTCTATACCATTCCCATCAATCACAAAAACTGATTCTTCTGAAATTCTTTGAGAAATCGCCATCGCTAATGCCTTGCTTTTCATTTTTTTTGGTGTCCTGTCTTTGTATACCCTAGTTCCAGGACCATGAGCAACACCACCACCAACAAATTGTGGGGATCTTAAAGAACCTTGACGTGCTCGCCCTGTTCCTTTTTGAGCCCAAGGTTTAGCACCAGTTCCAGAAACTTGCGCCCTTGTTTTAACCGATGCAGTATTATTTCTAAAGTTTGTTCTACTTCCTTTTACAACTTGATGTAAAAGGCCAACATTGATTTCTTCAATTGGTTCAAATTTGTATTGTTTTTTTGAGACTTTGTTTTCTTTTGTATTTAAGGTATCTAATTTAACACTCATTGGTTAACCTTTACAGCCTTTTGAACTTTTACAATATTCCCCTTATTGCCAGGTACTGAACCGTTTACCAATAAGTAATTTTTTTCTTCATTTAGACCAACAATGGTGACTGATTGAATTGTTGACTTTTCATTTCCCATTCTTCCAGCCATTTTTTGACCTTTAAATACATGTCCTGGATATGAAGCATTACCAATAGAACCACCTGCTCTGTGCACTTTATGAACACCGTGGCTAGCTTTTTGGCCTGAAAAATTATGTCTTTTCATTACCCCAGCAAATCCTTTTCCTTTTGAGATGCCTGAAATGTCTACTTTTTGTCCAACTTCGAAAACGTCTGAAACTTTCACTACAGCACCAGGATCTAATTCAAAACTTTCGTCAACTTCGACTTCGAAAACAATTTCCCCTGGTTCAGAATTATATTTTTTGAAATGATTTTGGAGAGGTTTAGTAGAGTTTTTTTTGGTTCCTATTGTAAGCTGGGCTGCACTATATCCATCTACTTCGTTGTTTTTTATCTGAACTACTCTACAATCTGAAACATCTAATACAGTAACTCCAAGGGCTTTTGAGTTCTCATCAAATATCTGAGTCATACCAACTTTTCTAGCTATTAAAGTGTTCATAATTTAATCTCAACTTCAACGCCTGCTGGTAGATCGAGTCTCATAAGGGAGTCAACTGTTTTTGGAGTAGGTTCAACTATATCAATCAATCGCTTATGAATTCTCATTTCAAAATGTTCACGAGACTTTTTATCTACGTGAGGTGACCTGATTACGCAGTATCTATGTATTTGAGTTGGTAACGGAACCGGACCTTTAACTTTGGCTTGTGTTTTTAGAACTGTTTCAGCAATTTTACGTGCAGATTCATCAACAACATAGTTGTCGTAAGCCTTAAGCTTTATTCTAATTTGTTGTCCTTTTGCCATTTTTTCCTCAAAAAAAACCGGGAGTATGAATTCTACTCCCGGTTAGTTTTTATTACTCGATAACTTTTGTCACCTGACCAGCTCCAACAGTCCTACCACCTTCTCTAATTGCGAATTTCACACCCTCTTCCATTGCAATTGGAGATATGAGTTCTACAGAGATAGAAACGTTGTCACCAGGCATAACCATTTCAGTACCTTCACTAAGAGTTACTTCACCAGTAACATCAGTAGTTCTGAAATAGAATTGCGGTCTATATCCTTTAAAAAATGGATTGTGTCTTCCACCTTCTTCTTTAGTAAGAACATAAACTTCTGCCTCAAACTTTGTATGAGGTGTAATTGAGCCAGGTTTTGCAATAACCTGTCCTCTTTCAACATCATCTTTGTCAACTCCACGTAAGAGAAGACCGACGTTGTCACCTGCTCTACCTTCATCAAGAAGTTTTCTGAACATCTCAACACCAGTACAGACTGATTTAGATGTTTCTCTAATTCCAACAATCTCAACTTCTTCGTTTACATTAACAATACCTTGTTCAATTCTTCCTGTTACAACAGTACCTCTACCAGTAATAGAGAATACGTCTTCAACAGGCATCAAAAACGGTTTGTCAACAATTCTTGTTGGCTCTTCTATATAAGCATCAACTTGATCCATTAATTCTTTAACAGCATTGACGCCTTCTTCTTTCCCTTCAAGAGCAGCAAGTGCTGATCCTTTAACTACAGGAACATCATCTCCTGGAAAGTCATATTCGTTTAATAATTCTCTTACTTCCATCTCTACAAGATCTAAAAGTTCATCATCATCAACTTGATCGACTTTATTAAGGAATACTGCAATAGCTGGTACACCTACTTGCCTAGCAAGTAGAACGTGTTCTCTTGTTTGTGGCATAGGACCATCAGCTGCAGAAACAACTAAAATTGCTCCATCAACCTGTGCCGCACCTGTAATCATGTTTTTTACATAATCTGCGTGACCAGGCATATCTACGTGAGCATAATGTCTATTTTCAGTCTCATACTCAACGTGAGCTATCTGAATTGTGATTCCTCTTTCCCTCTCTTCAGGGGCTTTGTCAATATCTTCAAAAGCAGTAGCGTCTCCTCCACCAGCTTCCGATAAGACTTTTGTAATAGCGGCCGTCAATGTGGTTTTACCGTGGTCAATGTGTCCCATTGTACCAACGTTCACATGAGGCTTGCTACGGTCAAATTTTTCCTTTGACATATTTTCTCCTTTTTTGTTAAAATTTAAACCCTTTAAGGCTTAAACTTCTACCTCTACTCCACGAATACTCGCAGTTATTTCTTTAGTTATGCTGTCTGGTACGTCTTCATAACTATCAAACTGCATCGTAAATGTTGCACGGCCTTGAGTTCGAGAACGCAAATCAGTTGCGTACCCAAACATTTCTGATAATGGTACTTTAGCATTGACAACCTTTGCAGATCCTCTTTGCTCCATTTCAGCTATCTTTCCTCTTCTTGAAGAAAGATCTCCGACAACATCTCCCATGAAATCTTCTGGTGTTACCACCTCTACAGTCATAACTGGTTCAAGCAATTTAACACCAGCTTTTTTTGCACCGTCTTTAAGTGCCATAGATCCAGCAATTTTAAAAGCCATTTCAGAAGAGTCAACATCGTGATAAGTTCCATCCTTAAGGGTCGCTCTTATATTTACTAATGGATATCCAGCTAAAACTCCAGTTTCCATTGCAGCTTCAACTCCTGCATTAACAGATGGTATATATTCTTTAGGTATTCTTCCACTTTTGATTAAATCTACAAATTCATAACCATCATCTATAGGTTCTAATTCCATAATTACATGACCATATTGACCACGACCACCGCTTTGTCTTATGTATTTTGCTTCAACATCTGTTTTCTTCTTTAAAGCCTCTCGATAAGCAACTTGGGGTTTTCCAATATTTGCTTCAACTTTGAATTCCCTTTTTAATCTATCCACTAATATGTCTAGATGTAATTCTCCCATTCCAGATATTATTGTTTGTCCGGTTTCTTCGTCAGATTGAACACGGAATGTTGGATCTTCTTCAGCTAGTTTTTGTAATCCTTCTGATAATTTTTCTTCATCAGCTTTTGATTTTGGTTCAATTGCGACAGATATGACAGGCTCAGGAAAAGTCATTGACTCTAACTGAATTAATTGAGAGGAATCTGATAAAGTGTCTCCTGTTTTTGCATTTTTTAAACCAACACCTGCAACAATATCTCCAGCGCAAATAAAATCTATATCCTCTCGTGAATTTGAGTGCATTCTTAAAATTCTTCCTAATCTCTCTTCTTTTCCAGTTGTAGTGTTGGTTACTTTGTCACCTTTATTAAGAGTTCCTGAATAAACTCTAAAATATGTAAGCTTTCCTACATGCGGGTCACTGACTACTTTGAAAGCTAAAGCAGAAAAAGGATCTTCATCACTATGAGATCTTGAAAGCTCATTTTCTTCATCTCCAGGTTTAAAACCCGTTACATCTTCAATGTCTAAGGGTGATGGTAAATAATCAACAACTGCATCAAGTAAGAGCTGGACTCCTTTATTTTTAAATGCGCTTCCGGCAAGAACAGGAACAAACATACCTTCTAAAGTACCTTTTCTGATTGCTTTTTTAATATCTTCAACAGTGAGTTCTTCATCAGCAAAATATTTTTCTAACACATCATCATCTGCTTCAGCCACAACATCTAAAAGTTCTTGCCTTTTGGTGTTCGCTTCATCGAGCATGTCTTCGGGAATATCGCTAATGTCCCATTCCGAACCGTCATCTTTAGACCATGTGTGAGATTTCATTTCTACTAAATCAATAACACCAACAAAATCTGCCTCAGAACCAATTGGAATATGGAGAACTGCTGGCTTCGCTTCTAACCTATCTATGATTGACTGAACATCAAAATCAAAATCTGCACCAGTACGGTCTAATTTATTTACAAAACAAATCCTTGGAACATTGTATTTATCTGCCTGTCTCCAAACTGTTTCAGACTGCGGCTCAACTCCTGCTACACCATCAAATACTGCAACTGCTCCATCAAGGACTCTTAATGATCTCTCTACTTCGACAGTAAAGTCAACGTGACCTGGGGTATCAATTATATTAATAGTATGCTTGTTCCAACTACATGTAGTTGCAGCTGAAGTAATAGTAATACCTCGTTCTTGCTCTTGCTCCATCCAATCCATAACAGCGGCTCCATCATGGACTTCACCAATCTTATAAGTTTTACCTGTGTAATACAAGATTCTTTCAGTAAGAGTTGTTTTACCGGCATCAATATGAGCCATTATTCCAATGTTTCTTAAATTGTTTAAATCTACTTCTCTAGTCATTAATTACCACCTGTAGTGAGCAAAGGCTCTATTTGACTCTGCCATTTTATGAACATCTTCTCTTTTTTTAACTGAAGCACCAGTTTTATTGCTTGCATCTAAAATTTCTCTTCCAAGTCTTTCAGACATGGTGTTTTCACCTCTTTTTCTAGAGGAATCTACCATCCAACGAATTGCTAAAGTAGTACTTCTTCTTTGAGGAACTTCCATAGGAACCTGGTAATTAGTTCCACCTACTCTTCTGGATTTTGTTTCTATTTGAGGTCTGACATTTTCAAAAGCATCTTTTAGTGTATTTAATGGATCTGAACCAGTTTGCTTTTCAACAAGCTCTAATGCTGAATAAACAATATTGCTGGCTAAGTCTTTTTTACCGTCTAATAAAACTTGATTTATAAGTTGAGAGACCAACAAACTGTTGTAGATCGGGTCAGGTTCTGGTTTTCTTTTTAGTGATGGTCCTCTTCGCATTTACTTAACCCTTTTTACTTCCATACCTTGATCTAGCTTGTTTTCTATCTGTCACACCCGCTGTGTCTAAAGCACCTCTAATCACTTTGTACCTCACACCAGGCAAGTCCTTAACTCTTCCACCTCTAACTAAAACTATTGAGTGTTCTTGAAGATTGTGTCCCTCTCCGGGTATGTAGGCAGTCACTTCTGTACCTGTTGAAAGCCTAACTCTACAGACTTTACGCAAAGCAGAGTTTGGTTTTTTTGGAGTTACTGTGTACACGCGAGTACATACCCCTCTACGCTGAGGCGATCCTTTTAGTCCAGGTGTCTTTTCTTTTGACACTTTAGACTTTCTACCTTTTCTTACCAACTGTTGCGTTGTAGGCATAGTTATTCCAATCTAAAAATTTACTTATTTGGCTTACCGAAAAAGAAGTATATGACGAATTTAAACTTACAACAACCTTATTTTTATAAGTTTTTTACTCATCCTCCACTTCGTTTTCATCACCTAACATAGCTAGCCATTGTGCGGGATTTGGCAAAGCTTCGTCTTCTGAATCCTCAGAAGTTGAAGCCATAAATCCTAATTCAGAAACTTCAGGAGCATCTGGAAGAGAAGGTTTCATGCTTTGATAAGCATTGGAACCAGTTCCAGCAGGAATTAGTGTTCCAATAATAACATTCTCTTTTAAGCCTGAAAGAGAGTCATTACTTCTCTTCATTGCAGCTTCAGTGAGCACTCTTGTAGTTTCTTGGAAAGATGCAGCTGATAACCATGAGTCTGTTGCAAGGCTAGCTTTTGTGATACCCATAAGCTCAGGTCTTCCTTCAGCAGGAACTTTCCCATCTTTGACTAATTCTTGATTAGTCTTTCTAAATAAAGTTGAATCGACAAGTTCATTTGGTAAAAAGTCTGAGTTGTTAGATTTAACAATCCTCACTCTTCTTAACATTTGGCGAACTATCATTTCAACATGCTTGTCATGAACCTCAACTCCTTGATCTCTATAAGTCTTTTGGACTTCATCGACCAAGTATTCTTGACAAGTTCTTACACCATTAATTTGTAAAACTTCTTTTGGATCTTTAGGACCTGTTGTCAAAGACTGTCCAGCTTCAACAGTATCTCCTTGATTGATTAGCATAGTCTGTCTTCTTAAGACTAGTAATTCTACATCTTCTTTTTCATTTCCAATGATTACATTCCTGTTGCCTTCTGGTGTTACTTCTACAGATTTAACTTTTCCTTGTATCGGAGAAAGCACAGATTTACCTTTAGGAGTTCTTGCTTCAAATAATTCTACAATTCTTGGTAATCCGGATGTAATATCCAAACCTACAACACCACCTGTGTGGAAGGTTCTCATTGTTAATTGTGTTCCAGGTTCACCAATAGACTGTGCTGAAATTATTCCTACCGCTTCACCAACTTCAACTGGTTTTCCTGTTGCCAAACTAAACCCATAACATAAAGGATCCATAGATTCTGGATTAAGAGAATTAAATGGAGTCAACACATTAACGTCTTCTACGCCAGACTTTGCTATTCCATCAAGGACTTCAGCATCTATATAAGTACCTTTAGTAAGCTTTGTGCCATTTTCCATCTCAACTACTTTTTTGTCTACCTTTATGTCTTCAGCTAAAACACGACCGTACAATGTTGAGTGGAGGTATCGACTTAACTTTCCATCAATAACAACTTTTTTATTAGTACCGCGCCAATCAATATTCTCATCGCCTAAATCTTTAACTACAATTCCTGCAGCAACATCTACTAACCTTCTTGTTAAATAACCAGAGTCTGCAGTCCTAAGAGCTGTATCGGCGAGACCTTTTCTAGCACCGTGAGTAGAAATGAAATACTCAAGTACTGACATACCCTCTCTGAAGTTACTTTTAATTGGTCTTTCAATTATGTCACCTTTAGGATTTGCAACTAGGCCTCTCATTCCTGCTAATTGTCTTACTTGCATCATATTTCCTCGAGCACCAGATTTAACCATCATGTCTACTGGATTGAACTGTTCTGCTTCAAGCTCAGCACTCATAGCATATTGAACTTGGTCTGTAGCTTCGTTCCATATCTCAATAATTTTTTGCTTACGCTCAGTTTCAGTAATAATGTCATCTAAAAATAATTTTTCAACCTTCTCAGCTTCTGCTTCATATTTTTCTAGTATTTGGTTTTTGCTAGGAGGTGTTTTCACATCGTTCATGGCAACAGTTAAGCCTGCTTTGGCACCAAATGTAAAGCCTACAGATTTCATTGCGTCTAAAAATATTCTGAGTTCAGCTTTATTGTAACGCTCAATAACTTCAGAAATAATTTTTTTCATTTCTGGTTTTCTGACAGAAGCCTGAATATAAGGAAAATCAGTAGGCATAATTGAATTAAAATGTAGTCTTCCAAGCGTTGTTTTCATCAACTGATTGCCGTCTATTGGTTGATCAGTTAAAAGTTCTGAGAATCTTCCTTTTAATTCAGAGTGCATTTCTGGACTACCAGCTAAATCTCCAACTCTTACATTAATTGGTGTTTGCAACCCAATATGACCATTTTCATAAGCAACTTGAGCTTCATTGAAATCAACAAAATTAAACTCTGCAGTTTCTAAATCTTCATGACATTCAGTAATGTAATAAAGCCCAATAACCATATCTTGGCTTGGTGAAACAATAGGGTTTCCGGAAGCTGGGGACAAAACATTATTCGTAGATAGCATAAGAACTCTTGCTTCAGCTTGAGCTTCTGCTGAGAGTGGAACATGGACTGCCATTTGGTCTCCATCGAAATCAGCATTAAATGCTTCACAAACCAAAGGATGGACCTGAATAGCTTTTCCTTCTACAAGGATTGGTTCAAATGCCTGAATACCAAGCCTGTGTAAAGTAGGTGCTCTGTTTAAAAGTACTGGGTGTTCTTCAATTACTTCAGCTAGTACATCCCAGACTTGAGCCCTTGATCTTTCAACCATTCTTTTCGCAGATTTTATATTTTGAGCAAGCCCAAGCTCAACCAGTCTCTTCATGACGAATGGTTTGAATAACTCTAGCGCCATCATTTTAGGAAGACCGCATTGTTGAAGTTCTAAATGAGGACCAACTACAATTACAGATCTTGCTGAGTAATCAACTCTTTTACCAAGTAAGTTCTGACGAAATCTTCCCTGTTTTCCTTTAAGCATATCTGAAAGTGACTTAAGTCCACGTCCACCTGCGCCAGCAACAGCACGGCCTCTTCTACCGTTATCAAATAGCGCATCTACAGACTCTTGCAACATTCTTTTTTCATTGCTGATAATTATGTCTGGTGCTCCAAGCTCAATAAGTTTTTTCAGCCTGTTGTTTCTGTTAATCAATCTTCTGTATAAGTCATTAAGATCTGAAGTAGCAAATCTACCACCATCTAACTGAACCATAGGTCTAAGCTCAGGAGGAATAACAGGAACTACTTCAAGTATCATTGCTTCAGGAGGATTTTTTCCATCTGCAAAAGGCTTAATAACTTTCATACGTTGAATAGCTCTTTGGCGTCTTTGAGCTGATTTAGAATCTAAGTCTGTTTCTAATTTTTCCATTTCAGCTTTTAAGTCAACTAGTTGAACTAACTCTCTTACTGCTTCTGCTCCCATACCACCAGTAAAATACTCATCATATTTGTCAATCATTTCACGCCACAATGTGTCATTTTCTATGAGGGTTTTTGGCTTAAGTGTCTTTAAAGTAGAGAATGCTTCTTCGATAACTTTAATTTCAGCATCAGACTTAGCTTTTTTTTGTTTTATTTCTTTTTCAACTTCTTTTTTTCTAATTTGGATTTCTGGCTCAGGAATTTTTGCATTCTCCATGGCTTTAATTTCAGTATCCATCTGTTTAATTCTTTTTTGTTCCCATTCTTCAAAATCTTCATTAACAATCTCTACTTCTGCAACAACTGCTTCTTCAAGCTCCGCTAAATCTTTTGTTCTCTTTTTAGAATCGATGGAAACTACCAAATATGCTGCGAAATAAATTACTTTTTCAAGCTCTTTTGGAGACATGTCTAAGAAATAACCTAATCTACTTGGAACTCCCTTAAAGTACCAAATGTGAGTAACTGGTGCAGCGAGTTCAATATGTCCCATTCTCTCTCTTCTAACTTCACGTCTGGTTACTTCAACACCACATCTTTCACAAACAATTCCTCTATATCTAATTCTTTTATATCTTCCACAAGAACATTCCCAATCTTTTGTAGGTCCAAAAATTCTTTCATCAAAAAGACCGTCTTTCTCAGGCTTTAAAGTTCTGTAATTAATTGTTTCTGGTTTTTTAACTTCACCAAAGGACCAACTCCTCATTTGATCTGAGGTTGCAAGACTGATACTTAACTCATCAAAAACTTTATCCATATTTATACCTCAGCCTCGTCTTGTTCTGGGCGTGTCATATCAATTCCTAAAGTTTCAGCTGTCTTGACATATTCATCGCTTATATCTTTCATTGAAATTTCCTCACCTGCTGAAAGAATTTCAACATTCAAACATAAGCTTTGCATTTCTTTTAATAGAACTTTAAAAGACTCTGGTATGCCTGGCTCAGGAATATTATCACCCTTAACTATTGATTCATATACCTTTACCCTACCGACAGTATCATCAGATTTAATAGTAAGAAGTTCTTGAAGTGCATAGCTAGCACCATAAGCTTCTAACGCCCAAACTTCCATTTCTCCGAATCTTTGGCCACCAAATTGAGCTTTACCACCCAATGGTTGCTGAGTAATCATAGAGTAAGGACCAGTTGATCTTGCATGAATTTTTTCATCAACTAAGTGAATAAGCTTTAATATATATGTGTATCCAACAGTAATTTTTGAATCAAAAGATTCACCAGTTCGACCATCATATAGAGTTGCTTTACCATTTTCATCAACCATCAAATTTCCATCTCTGTTTGGATTTACATTTCTTAAAATTTCATGTATTTCATCTTCATCTGCCCCATCAAACACCGGCGTTGAGATAAGAGTTCCAGGCTTTGCACCACTAGATGCTTTTGTTTGGCCTTTGTATTCATTCCAACCCTGGTCGGCTGCCCAACCAAGATGTGTCTCTAAAATTTGTCCCAGATTCATTCGGCTAGGAACACCTAGAGGTGAGAGCATAATATCTAGAGGTGTACCATCCTCCATATAAGGCATGTCTTCAATTGGAAGAATTTTTGATATAACACCTTTGTTTCCGTGCCTACCTGATAGCTTGTCGCCAACTTGAATTTTTCTTTGTATTGCGACATATACTCTTACCTTTTGATTGACGCCAGGAGGTAAGTCCGCTCCATCATCACGCTTTAAAATTTGTACATCTATAACTTTTCCTCTTTCACCATGAGGAACTCTCAAAGAGGTATCTCTAACTTCTCTTGCTTTTTCACCAAAAATAGCTCTCAAAAGTCTTTCTTCAGGTGTTAACTCGGTTTCTCCCTTTGGAGTAACTTTTCCGACAAGATAATCTCCTGGTGATACTTCGGCACCGATTCTAACAATTCCCATTTCATCTAAATCCATTAAAACTTCTTCAGCTACATTAGGAATATCTCTTGTTATTTCCTCTTCACCAAGTTTTGTATCTCGTGCTTCTATTTCATGTTCAGCTATGTGTACAGAAGTTAAGACATCTTCTTTAACAAGTCTTTCAGATATTACAATTGAATCTTCAAAGTTATAGCCATCCCACGGCATATATCCAACAAGTAAATTCTTACCTAGAGCTAACTCTCCACCTTGTGTGCTTGGACCGTCAGCTAATACGTCTCCTGGTTTAACTTTTGTACCAACCTTGACAAGTGGTTTTTGATTCCAACTTGTAGCCTGGTTGGATCTTTTGAATTTTAAAACTTCAAATCTATGTTTTTTATTAGTACCTTCTTCTTTTACTGAGATTTCATCACCAGATACTTCTTCAACAGTTCCAGAAATATTAGATATAAGAGCTTCTCCAGAATCTCTTGCAACATTTTCTTCCATTCCTGTACCTACATAAGGTGCTTCAGTTTTAACTAATGGAACTGCCTGTCTCTGCATGTTTGATCCCATCAATGCTCTGTTTGCATCATCATGCTCAAGAAATGGAATAAGAGCTGTAGTGACTGAACAGATTTGTTTAGGACTGACATCCATATAATCTATTTCTTTATCTGAAACGAATGCAACTTCTCCCCCATTTTGTCGAGAAAGAACTCTCTTATTTTGGAAAGTTCCATCTTCTTTTAAGGGAGCATTAGCCTGAGCAATTGTAAAATTATCCTCTTCAGCAGCAGTTAAGTACACTGCTTTATTTGTTTTGACAACCCCATTTTCAACTTTCCAATATGGTGTCTCAATAAATCCAAATTTGTTAACGCGACCATATGTAGCAAGGGTACCTATTAGACCAATATTTGGTCCTTCTGGTGTCTCAATAGGACACATTCTTCCATAGTGGGAAGGGTGAACGTCTCTAACTTCAAATCCTGCTCTTTCTCTTGACAAACCTCCAGGACCCAAAGCTGACAGTCTTCTTCTGTGGGTTAAACCTGCAATTGGATTTGGTTGATCCATGAACTGGCTTAATTGACTTGTACCAAAAAATTCTTTTAATGATGCTTGAATTGGACGAATGTTAATTAGTGACTGAGGTGTAATCGCTTCCGGTTCCTGGGTTGTCATTCTTTCTCTAACTACTCTTTCTAATCTACTAAGACCTACTCTTACTTGATTTTGAACTAATTCACCTACTGTTCTAATTCTTCTATTTCCAAAGTGATCAATGTCATCTAGACGAACAGGAATTTCTTTACCTTTATTGTTAATAAAGCTATCTTCACCTGCGTGTAGAGCGATGACATATTTAATTGAATCAATCATATCTTCAATTCTTAACATTCCGTCATCTTCAGTTGTATAAGACTCAGCATCTTTTTCGCCGTATTGTCTTCCTAGCTTTTGTTCAACTTTGTATCGGCCAACTTTTGTTAAGTCATATCTTTTAGGAGTGTAAAACATTTGTTTAACCAAGTTTCTAGCAGATTCAACTGTTGCAGGTTCTCCTGGTCTTAACTTTCTATATAAATCAATAAGTGCTGCTTCTCTTGTTGTGTCAGGATCTCGTTCAATAGTGTTTCTTACGGATGGGTAATCTCCTAATAACTCTATTGCATCTTCTTTATTTTCAATTACATCAAGGGCCATCAAGAAACCAGTGATGTGTTGTCTTCTTTTTCTATCTACTCTTACACCAAGAGTGTCTCGTTTGTCTGTGTCGAATTCAAGCCATGCACCTCTTCCAGGAATCATTTTTCCAATGAAGACTTCCTTGTCAGATGTTTTATCTATTTCTTGAGAAAAATATACTCCAGGTGATCTGACTAACTGACTAACAATAACTCTTTCTGTTCCATTAATAATGAAAGTTCCAGTATCTGACATGATTGGAAAATCACCAAGGAAAACTGTTTGTTGTTTTATTTGACCGGTTTCACGATCTAAAAATTGAGCAGTTACATATAAAGGTTGTGAATAAGTTGAGTCTGTTATCTTACAATCTTCAAGAGTTTTTAATGGCTCTTCGAAATAATGATTTAAGAATTCTAAAGAAAATCTACCAGAGAAATCTTCAATAGGAGAAATTTCATCTAAAATCTCTTTTAAACCCTCTTCAATAAACCACTTGAAAGAATCTTTTTGTATAATTAATAAATCTGGAATATCTAGAACTTTAGGAATTTTTGCAAATGAAAGTCTAGAATTCTGAACAGCGGACAACAAGCCTCCTCAAAAATTAAATAACAGCTACCCGAAAGGTAGAGTATATTAGTACTTTTTATTTAAGTAAACAAATAATTAATAAATTATTTGAGTTCTACAGTTGCGCCAGCGCCTTCTAAAGCTTCTTTTGCTTTATCAGCATCTTCTTTAGAAACACCAGTCAAAATGTCTGATGGAGCACCGTCTACAAGCTCTTTTGCTTCTTTTAGTCCAAGACTAGTAAGGCCTCTTACTTCCTTAATTACTTGTATTTTTTGTGATCCTGCATCAGAAAGGACTACATCATATGAATCTTTTTCTGCTGCTCCTGCATCATCTCCTCCACCAGCTGGTGCAGCAGCTACAGCAACAGGGGCTGCGGCAGTAACATCAAATTTTTCTTCAAATGCATCTAAAAACTCTTTTAGTTCTAAGACAGTCATTTCCTCAAAGACACCAAGCAACTCATCAGTTGTCATTTTTGCCATTTGCTATTCCTCCTCTTTTTTAACTTCTTCAGAAGCTACTTCTTCTTTAACTGAATCAGCAGCTTCAGAAACTTCTTCTCCGCTTGCTTTTTTATCTACTAAAGCACTCAATGCATAGCCAGCCTTATTGATTACAGCTTTTGCACCAGCAGCAACCTTCACCAATGGTGCATTGAAGCCACCAGCAATTTTTGCTAGAAGTACATCTCTAGGTTCAATTTCAGCTAGAACATTAAGTTGGTCTACTGTTAATGGTTCAGAATCCATCAAACCACCTTTAACTACAAAGGCTTCATTTTCTTTTGAAAATTCTTTTAGGACTTTTGCAGCTTCGACTGGGTCAGATTCAATTACTGCCACTCCTGTAGGACCAGAAAAATAATCATTTAAAGAATCTAATCCAATATTTTCTGCGGCTCTTTTAGCTAAAGACATTTTGACTACATTGAATGAGGCACCAGCATTTTTTAATTCACGCCTTAGCTTTGTTTGCTGGGTAACAGTAAGCCCTCTATACTCTGCAAGCACTAAAGCATTTGCAGATTTGAATAAATCTTCTAAGTCTTTTACAACTTTTACTTTATCTTCTCGTACCATAAAAAAAGTCCTTCAATACCAAGGACCTGTAAACTTTACCTGCGTTAGATTTACATTTGTTTACTAACGGTCTTTGGTTTTAATTGTCAGATTTAAATATAAACCATATCAAAAAATAAATGCAAATTATTTATATGTTTATATCGACACTAATTGATGGACCCATAGTTGAAGACATATGTACAGTTTTTATGAATTCGCCTTTAGATGATGAAGGTTTAGCTTTTGTTAAAACAGCAATAACCTCGTCTAAATTTTCAGCTAACTTAGCTTCATCAAAAGAGACTTTTCCAATAGACAAGTGTACATTGCCTAATTTGTCATTCTTAATTTCAACTTTTCCTTTTTTAAAGTCCTCAACTGCCTTTGCAACATTAGGAGTTACTGTACCAGTCTTTGGATTGGGCATTAACCCTTGTGGTCCTAAAATTTTACCTAACTGACCAACCTCAGCCATCATTTCAGGTGTAGAAATAACTATATCTGCATCTAGTTTTTGTTCGGATGCAACTTTAGTAGCAAGCTCTTTACCACCCACAATTTCTGCTCCAGCTGATTCAGCTTCTGTTAAGGCTTCTCCACCAGCAAATACGGCAATTCGAACATCCTTACCAGTTCCATTTGGTAATGAGACTGTTGTTCTTATGTTCTGTTCAGCATCTTTTGGATCTATGCCTAATGAGAATGCAACATCTACTGACTCATCAAAGTTTGCAGGAGCGTTGTTTTTACACAAGCTTATTGCTTCTGATTTTGACTGCTTTTCAGCTGGGATAGCGTCTTTAGCTGATTTGTACTTTTTGCCTATTTTTTTCATTTTTCCTCCTTTGGTTCAAACGACTTTTAGTCTCCCAAAAATAAGTATTCTAGTTTTCTACAGTTACTCCCATAGACCTTGCTGTTCCAGCAATGATAGAAATAGCTGCATCTATATCGTTTGCATTTAAGTCTTCCATTTTTGCTTCAGCAATATTTTTAAGCTGGTCTCTTGTGATTGAAGCTACTTTTTCTTTATGTGGCTCTGGAGATCCTGAGGTTATGCCGATAGCTTTTTTAATTAAATATGAGGCGGGAGCTGTTTTTGTAACAAATGTAAAAGAGTTATCTTCATATATTGTAATTTCAACAGGAACAGTTTCACCTTGCCTGCTAGCAGTATCATTGTTAAATGCCTGGACAAAGTCCATAATGTTAACTCCGTACTGACCCAAAGCAGAACCAACTGGAGGTGCTGGCGTAGCGCCGCCGCCGGGAATTTGAAGTTTTAATAATGCTTTAACTGGTTTTGCCATATCTTTCCTTAATTTTTTACTATATCTGTGAAACCCAATTCAACAGGAGTTTCTCGTCCAAATATATTAACTAAAACTGTAACTTTTGATTGATCTAAATTAATTTCTTCAATGATTCCATTGAAGTCAGCAAAAGGCCCAGTAGTTACTCTTACAGTTTCACCAACTTCAAAATCTGGCTTAAATTTAGGTGATTCTTTCTTTACTTCTTCAACTTCGTTTGAACCTAATATTCTCTCAATTTCTCTTCTTGAAAGGGCTATTGGTCTTTTGCCAGATCCAACAAAACCAATTATTGAGGGTGTATTTCTAATTTCATACCAAGTTGTATCATCTAAGTCCATTCTTACCAAGACATATCCGGGAAAAGTTTTCTTTTCTAAATTTACTTTTTTGCCGTTCCTAATTTCTACAACTTCATCTGTAGGAATAACAACATCGTAAACTTTGTCTTCTAAATGGAGGTTTTTTATTCTAGTTAAGATATTTGTTTTTACTTTTTTTTCATGTCCGGATTGAGCATTAAGCACAAACCATTCACCAGGCATATCATAAGGGTGTACTTGAACTGAAGTATCTTCAATTTCTACTTCTTCAGTAGACTGATCCTCTTCAGTTGTAGCTGTATCTTCTAACATTTATTCTCCGAAAGATAATAGGTTAATCAATGTATTTTTAAAACTAAAGTCCATTCCAAAAATAAAAAAAGTAAAGAAAGCGATAGTTACAACAGTGACAATAGTAAATGAAGATAATGTCGAATAACTTGGCCAATTAACTCTTTTTAGCTCAGTCCTAACTTCTCCTAAATAATTTGTAATTCTTCTAAATCTTGAAACTTTTTCGCCTGATTGATGCCTACCAATATTTCTATCAGCCTTTTTTGCTAAACGCTCTTCGCGTTCAGACATCCTTCTCATTTCTCTGTTCATTTCATTCATAATTACCTCAGCAGGGGCGGTGAGACTCGAACTCACAACCTACGGTTTTGGAGACCGTCGCTCTGCCAATTAGAGCTACACCCCTCAGTTATTGCTCCTTCTCTAATTTGCTAGATGAGCGCTTGCGTCCAAATATTAAAAATATAATTGATAATATTCCGAGCAATGTCAATAATATTATTTTTGTGCTCTTACTTGTAGTTGTTTTTACTTTTTTATCTAATGATGACATTACCTTCGAAGCAAAGTCTGTTGGTACTTCAACTTCTTTTTTGAATTCATTATCTAATTCCTCTTTAAAAGCTTTATATCTTTTTCCAGAGACTTGACATTTAATACACGAAGAGGCATGTGCATTGTTATCGAAACCAAAATATTGATTGCTAAGATAAGAAGACAACATCTTATTTCTAGTTCTTTTACAAAGTATATTTGTTTTAAAGTTTGAAAAAATATCTTTCATCTCTCTACTTCCTCTAATATCTGTCTTAATTTTTGATGAGCTCTATGCAATCTAACTTTTGCAGCTGTAACACTTATTCCAAGAAACTCAGCAATCTCTTTGTGTGATCTACCTTCAATGTTTTTCAACTCAACAATTATTCTCTGATCCATTGGAATCTTATCTAAAGCACTTACTAAGACAGAAGATAGGTCTGAATTAATGGCAACTAGCTCTGGATCTTTTTTTTCGTCAATAACAATTGGCTCATAAGTTTCCTCAATATTAAGAGTATTATGCTTCTTTGCTTTTTTTCTGAGAGTCCATGCTGTGTTAACGGTAATTCTATAAATCCAGGTACTGAATGTAGAATCTCCGCGAAACTTTTCAATTGCTTTCCATGCTCTAATAAATGACTCTTGTGCTACATCATTTGCCATTTCTCTGTTGCCGGTTAATTTGTAAGCTAATGAAAAGACTAAATCCTGATGCCTAACAACTAATTGCTCAAACGCAGATTTATCACCAAACTGTGATTTTTTGACTAACTCTGCATTAGAGATGTCATCACTGTAGTTTTCTATATTAGAAACGTTTTTCATTACCTAATGTAAGAATAATTATGAAAAAGTGATAAATCTACCTTTTTTCTCTGTGAAGAGTATGCTTTCGCAACCTAGGGCTATATTTCATTAGTTCTAGCCTATCTGGTGTGTTTGTTTTATTTTTGGTAGTCACATAATTGTGATCACCAGTTTCTGTACACACCAAAGTAATTGGTGGCCTTTTGTCAGACGCCATTTTTTTCCTTTCTTACTTTTGTAGCGGCGGGCAGACTTGAACTGCCGACCTCACGATTATGAGTCGTGCGCTCTTACCAACTGAGCTACGCCGCCTTAAGACTTAGTTTAGCCTCTGAGCCCTCTTCCGGGATTGAACCGGAGACCTCTTCCTTACCATGGAAGTGCTCTACCAACTGAGCTAAGAGGGCTTTAGTGCCGAGAGTAGGATTCGAACCTACGAAGGCGTAGCCGGCAGATTTACAGTCTGCTCCCTTTGGCCGCTCGGGCATCTCGGCATAACAATAAAGTCTCTATAAAGTTTAGATTATAAATAAAAATTAGTGAGATGAATTTTTAAATGATTAGGATATTTTTATGGACAAAAAAATCCTCAACTTATTAAATAAGTGGAAAGAAAACAATTTAATAACAAGCTCTACCTACCAAGAAATTGTAGAATTCGAGAGCAATTCAAGCCCAACACAAAAATCAAAAGTCGCAAAAGCAATAACCTTAATTGGAAGTCTTTTTTTACTATCGGGATTACTAGGAACTCTTCCTTTAATTTGGGATAATTTAACATACTGGGCACAACTCCTTCTTCTAGTCGTAACTACAGTTTTTTTAATATATGCGGCAAATTACAGTGAAAAGTTTGAAGATAAAAATATTTTTATTTTTAAATCATCTGAAAGGGTGTCTTCTGTACTGTTTTTAATTTCAACAATTTCTTTTGGTTCAGTAATAGTATTTTCTTTAAATATAATCAACAACACCACAGGATTCTCATTGTCAGAAGATATTCAGATATTAATAGTTTCATTTATGGTGTTAATTTATTCTCTCTATATGTATTCAAGAACTAAACAAATTTTTCAGCATGTAGCGCTGTTTTATTCCTCTATCTTTTTTCTTGGATCAGTAGGAAATATTATATTTCCTAATATTGAACCCTGGGCAGGTGGCTTATTCCTCATTGCAACAGGACTGATTTGGGGACTTTATACTTTTAATAAAATTTTAGGCCCTAGTTGGCTTGGCTATTTATTAGCAACTTCTACTATTTCAATTGGTTCGATAATTTTGATCGAAAATTTATTTGGAAATAATAATCTACTTAAAATAATTTTATTAATTATTGGTTCAGTAATTTTTGTGTGGGCAAGTATACAACTTTCAGAGCAGGTAATTTTCTACATAGGTGGCTTGGGATTAGTAATTAATCTACCAAGGTTAATAACAGAATTACTTCCGGATAACATCTGGCCGCCACTTATACTTTTCTTAGTTGGTGGAGTACTTGTAGCTGTAGGTTTGTATTTAAATTCAATTAGAGAAAATCTAAAAAATTAATGACAAGTAGGTTATTGTTACTCGTTTCAATTTCAATACTTTTAGTTACTACTGTTGTTGTAGCTTTATTTGGAATTGTCCCATTACCTGAATATGAAACCTTTCCATCAGGTAAAGGTTTTAATGGAAAGTTAATTTATCATGTTGAGTTTCAATCGGAAAATATAATTCCTCCAGCACCTGACATCATGGATTCTTGTATTTTTTTTATAGATTTATCTGAAAGCCCAGCACAAGAGAAAGAAGTAGTTTGCAATAGTGATCTTTACAACATCTCTTATGATATAAGTTTTTATGATGCACAAATACATAATGATGACCAGATTCTGCTTTCATACTGGGACTATCAAGAAAGTAATGATCGTAAGGTTTTAATTGTTGATATCGAGTCAGGAATAATATCTGAAAGTAAGGATGTTGCTTCCTTAAGCGAAAATAACAGAATGAATGTATACGGTGAGAAATTGATTGAGCCTTGGGAAACCACTGATTACAACTCTCGGCTTATTGGTGTATATTATGTAAACAGAATTGACACTATTGAAGTCTACAATTCTAGAGCACCATCAAATTACTACTTTGAATCTCTGCACTGGTCTCCTGATGGGGACAATATTGTTGCAGGAGACTCTGAAAATAATTTGATTATATTTTCTAAGAAAAAACTATTTACTCCAGTAAAAATACCTTTGAGTTATGAAAAAGTTAATGACGAGAGGGTTGAATTAATAAATGTATTAGGTTGGACTAATTAGCTAAAATCATTCTTGGGCCTGACCCCAATTTCACTAATTACATGAGCTGCACTTCTATTAGCAATTTCAGCTGAATCTACTAAAGATAGATTTTTTTGGAGTCCATACAAATAGCCACCAGCAAAGAAATCACCCGCACCAGTTTTATCTACTACATTAGCTTCCGTTGCATCAAAATGATAAGATCGTCCTTTTTCAATGATCATTACACCACTAGAACCAAGTGTGCAAATTAGTTGTTTGACATTAGGAAATAAATTCAAAAAATTTTCAATGGATTCATCAATATTGTTAAGCTCAAAAAGAGAATTTAATTCATCTTCATTACAAAATACATAATCAATATCACTCTTGATGAAATCTTTAAAACTTTCCCTGTGCATATCTACACAAAACACATCGGATAAGCTTATTGCATTCATTCCACCCGTTTCTTTGTTAAGTTTTGCAGCATAAAGAAACGCTTCCTTACTTGAAGGCTTGTCCCATAGGTATCCTTCCATATATAATATGTTTGCATCTTTTATTGAATCTACGTTTAAATCATTTACTGAGAGGTATTCACCAGCCCCAAGATAGGTATTCATAGTTCTTTCACCATCGGGAGTAATGAAAATAGCACATAACCCAGTCTGGTTGTCCTCTTCTTCAAAAACTGTAAAATCTTTTAATCCTGATTCTTTTAAACTCGATTGGAATTGATTACCTAACTTATCATTTGAAATCTTTCCAATAAAACCAACTTCTCCACCTAGTTGAGATATCCAATAGGCAGTATTTGCTGCTGAGCCACCAGCTTCATAAATTGGGTTCTCCATATTTTGAAGAAGAAAGTTGGAACGTTCCTTATCAACTAAAGTCATTCTTGCTTTGTTTAGACTTAGCTCATTGATCTTAGATTCTTCTATTTGAGTTAATGAATCTACTAGTGCGTTCCCGATACAAATTATCACAAAATGATTTTAAATGATTTGTCCAGGATTGCCTTCCAAATCAACTATTTCTTTTGTAAAATTTTGAAGCTCTTTCATGCCTCCTGAAAGGTTGTAGGATTCAATATCTACAGAATTAACATAGTTTGTCACTCGACCTGACCTTGCTCCAGACCTACAAACAAAAATATATTTTTTATCAACCATTAACTTGTCAATACTTTCAACAATACTTCCCATAGGAATATGCGTGGCATTTTTGTAATGGCCTGCATCCCATTCATCATTTTCTCTTACATCAATGAGTTGATATCCTTGTTGAATTAAATTTTCAAGATCTTCTGGCATTACAGAAGGAATGTTGTTAATACCTAATACCACTCTGACGCTGCCTTAATCTTCTGACTCTTTCAACTGTAGGTGGATGTGTTGAGAATAGTTTGCTCAAACTATTTCCAGAAAATGCTTTGAGTGGGTCAGAAATAAATAGCTGACTTACAGCTGGGTTGACATCCATTGGAACTTTTGCATACCTTTCAATTTTTTCTAAAGCAGATGCTAAAGCTAAAGGATTGCCAGAAATCTCTGCACCAGTTTTGTCCGCACCAAATTCCCTTGTTCTAGAAATTGCCATCCTGATAATTAATGAAGCTATTGGTGCCGCAATCATTGCGATAACAATTACTGCTGGATGAGTGTTTCTGTTTCTGTTACCACCACCCCAAAATACCATTCTGGACATAAAAGAAATAGCAGCAGCCAACATTGCTGCAATACTTGAAACTAAAATGTCTCTATTTTTAATATGTGATAGTTCATGTGCAAGGACTCCTTCTAATTCATCTCTATTCAAAAGTTTTAAGATACCAGTTGTTACTGCTACTTTTGCATTTTTTGGATTTCTGCCAGTTGCAAAAGCATTTGGTTGATCACTATTAATTACATATAACTCAGGCATTGGCATTTTTTCTTTCTGTATAAGATGGGATATTATTTGGGTTACTTCTTCGTATTCTCCATCTTTTATTGGTTGAGCTCTTGTTGATTTAATAGCTAAATTACCAGAAAAAAAGTATATAAAAAAATTAAAAATTACAGCAAAAAAGAGTGCAGAGATTACATCAAAACCTAAAGCAGTTGCTGAAAATAAGACAACCAAAGTCATTAACGTTAGTAGTGCTGTAGTTTTTACAAAATTCATGATTTAATTATAAAATTGTCACAATTATATTTTTTTTGCTTCCAAACAATAAAAGCCGCCAAGTCCATTTGAGTCAATAAGGGCCTTAAGCCCGGACAGTTGACTATTAATTTTTAAATTTTCCATACCTTCAGATAGTAAAAGTTTTTTTTGCAAATTATCAAAATACTCATCAAAACCATTAGAAATTAAAAAATCTCTCTGTAGTGACAATTTTGATTCATAGCCAAGGGTTTTTAGTTTTTTTATCACAGCAGAAAAATTAATATCATAAGTAATATCTACATTTCCAGGTTCTAATATTGGATCCACAGAAAGGTGGTGGTCTTTATAAGTCCTAAGTAATGACCTATACTTTCTTTTACTTCTATCCGTTTGTTCGTAGCCATAATCAAAAAAAAGAATATTTTTTGGACTTAATTTACTGATAATTTTTTCTAAAAATATATCAATATTTGTTTGAATTTCCACGTCTATATTTTCATCAGCCTTTATACGGTTCCATTCAATCCACTCAACAGTCTTTGTTCTTGCCTCAACAAAATCATATGAAAAGATTCCATCATTAAAACAAACTATTTTTTCCTGCCATTTTCCATCTTTATATACTGCAATAGAACAAGGAATGTTGTCTAAAACTTCATTTCCAAAAACCAAATCACTATTTTTAAAAGTAAGTTCTTCAAGGTTTGAGGCATTTTGGATATTTTTTTGACTCAACTCAGTTCTAGCTGTTGAAGATTTTTCAACAGCAAATTTATTTTTAATTTTAATTTGTTCAATAAGTGACCCCGTTCCAGAACCAAATTCAGTAATATTTAAATCTAAATTGCTTTTTTGAATCCATTTATTAATAATTTTTCCAAAATACTCAGAAACTTCTGGAGAAGTAAGAAAATCTCCACTTTTCTTTGATCTAACTTTTTCATTAGTAAAAAACCCATATTTTGAATAAAGAGCTTCCTCCATATATTCATCAAAAAATATTTTGTTGGTTTTATATTTTTTTAGAAGATAGTTATTAAATTCTTTGAATTCCAAGTTTTAATTACCAAAAAAAATCGAAGAGGCTTCGCCAAGGTAACTGAATATCCCAGGAAAAATACCTGCAAAAAAAGTTATAAGAACTGTAAGGGCTCCTACAACTTTAAGAGGACTTTGAAATTCAAATGATTTTTCTTCTTCAGGATTTTTTAGTTCATCCATCCATATAACTTTTGAAATTCTTGCATAGTAAACAAGTGCAATAACCGCATTTATCGCACCTACTATAGCTAAGGAAACACCAATTATTTCCCCAGTGCTTAAAAGACTTCTAAAGACCACAAACTTAGCAAACCAACCTCCAAGCGGAGGTATACCTGCCAAAGAGAAAAAGAAAACAGTTGTTAGAACTCCAGTAAGAGGTGAGTGTTTCGCAATGCCTCCCCATTCATAAAAATTATCTGATTTCGTAAAGTTCGTTAAAAGATGTACTGATAAAAAGGCTCCTATATTCATAAATGCATAAATAATTAAATAAGTGACGCTTGCAAAAATACCATCTTGATAATTTCCAGTTATTCCAGATACAGCGAGTGGAGCGATAATAAATCCCGCCTGAGATATTGAGGAATACGCAAGCAACCTAACTGGGTTTGTTTGCTGTAGTGCTACTAAATTTCCTAGTGTCATTGTGGCACCTGCAACAATTGCTAAAATCACGCCCCAACTTTGGCCAGAACTTTCAAACACCTTCGTCAAAAGTATAATCAGTGCAACAAAGCCTGTGGCTTTGGAGCTAACTGAAAGATAAGCAGTTATTGGCAGAGGTGCGCCTTCATAAGTGTCTGGAGCCCATGAGTGAAATGGAACAACAGATATTTTAAATCCAATTCCTGAAATAACTAAAATAGCACTCAATAAAAGTACTGGTGAAGAGCCTAATGAGTTTGCAAGTAAATAGGCAGATATGTCTGCGAGAACTAATTGACCAGTTAATCCATAAATTAGTGAGAATCCATACAATATTAGAGAAGCCGAGAGAACGCCTAGTAAGAAGAATTTAATTGCACCTTCATTAGATTTTCTGTCTCCCTTTTTCCAACCAGATAATAAAAACATAGGCGTTGATGCTAACTCAATTCCAATAAATATTGTTAGTAGGTCCCTAGACGAACTTACTACTAAAGCGCCAAGTAGAGAGCTGAGGAGAAGGTAATAATACTCTCCTTGATAAAACTTATCACTTTCTATGAAGTTTATTGAAAGTAAAAATGTCAAATAAGTGATAAGTATAAACAGGCCTTTAAGAATGATTGAAAATTTATCTACTACAAAGCTATTGCCAAAAGTATAAATTGGATCTGAGTAAGTAGCCCACTGAATTACTAGGGGTGCTAAAGAAGCTAATGTCCCAAAAAGAGCAAAAGCTGCAACATAATATTTTGATTTTCTTGGAAGAATTAAATCTAATATTAAAGTTCCAACAATAGTGAATATAACTATTAACTCAGTTGAAATTGCAAAGTAGTTTATAGTAATTTTTATCCTCCAAATGCTTTAGAAAGAAGGCTAACAACAGCATCATTAGTTGCTCCAAATATTAGCTTTGGAAATACACCGATAAGAATTGTTAGAATTACCAATGGAATCCATGCAGCTAATTCATAGCCGTCTGCATCATGAAGCTCCATTTCATTCCATTCATCAGATGGTTCACCAAGATTAACTCTTTGTAACATCCACAACAAATATCCTGCGGTTAATACTGTTCCAATAGCTCCAGCGACCATTGATCCTCGAAAAACTGTAACATTTAAACCATCAAGTGGATTAAATGCTCCAAGTAATGCCATAAACTCTCCCCAAAATCCAGCAAGTCCTGGCAGGCCTAAAGAAGCCATTGCAGTAAACCCTAACAGTGCTCCAGTCTTTGGAAGTAGTTTCATATTTCCACCTAACCTTCCCATATCCCGAGTGTGATATGTGTGAGCCATGGATCCTGAAAGGAAAAATAATAAGCCAGTGATCACTCCGTGTGCGACCATACCAATCATTGCAGCATTTATACCAATTGGTGTTAATGAAGCTATACCCAACATTACAAAACCCATATGACCAACGGAAGAAAATGCTATTAATCTCTTTAGATCAGTTTGAGCTAAACATGCAAGTGATCCATATATAATCCCTATTGCAGACAGAATTGCAATCGCAGGTGCCCAGGCTTTTGCTTGCTCTGGAAGTATTGGTATTGCGATTCTAACAAAACCATAAGATCCTAATTTCAAGAGTATTGCTGCTAACAATACTGAACCAACTGTAGGAGCTGCCGTGTGTGCATCCGGAAGCCAGGTATGCAAAGGCCACATTGGTACTTTAACCGCAAAGCCAAGAAACAAAACTGCAAAAACTAGCATCGCAAATGTTCCTGTAAATGCACCATTAGTTCCAAGCTCAATTAACTCAGGGATGCTAAAAGTTCTGTTTCCTCTGTAATACAAGCCTAAAAAGCCAAGCAACATAAATGCGGAACCAAATAGAGTAAAAACAAAAAACTTAATACTTGCATATAGTCTTGTTTCAATTTGATTTTTAAATCCTGCCACAGTTCTTACAGTTTTATCTCCCCAAATTCCAATCATGAAATACATTGGCAGAAGAACTATTTCAAAAAATACGAAAAACAATATTAAATCAAGTGCAACAAATGTGCCATTCATGCCAGTCTCTAAAACTAGAATTAATGCAAGAAATCCCTTAGGACTTTTTGGTTCTGGTAGATGTTCAATTGAGTAAATAATTGCTAAAACTGTAATAAATGTGGACAAAATTAATAAAGGAAGAGATATTCCATCTATCCCAATTTCATAATTTGCGTTGATGCTTTTTATCCATGAAATTTTATTACCTAGTTGTAATTTGTCTGCATTAGAAAAATCAAACTGAGGCAGGAGTAAGGCACTTAAAATAAAGGTGACTATTGACGATACTAATGCGAAGCCTTTGATTAAAAGCTCTTGGCTTTTTGGTATTGCGGTCAAAATTAATGCACTAATTAAAGGCAGAAAAACTACTGCCGTCAATCCTGTACCGTTTGTTAATAATTCCACTTTTCCTCCTATATAATAAACAAAATTAATAAACTAATCGTCACAACGCCACCTAAAAACAACATTAAATATTGCTGTGTTCTTCCTGTTTGTAGTAATTTAATTTTCCCACCAAAGCTATCAGTTCCTGTGGAAGACATATTCAAAACCTTATCAATTCCATTTTGATCAATATTGTTATAAACTATTGCACCCATAAATGATGCGAGCTGACCAAAACCATTTACAAATCTATCTATTACATTTGTGTTAAATGCATCAACTGCTTTAGCCATATTTAATTTGATTGGATCAATAATAAATTTGAAATAGAAATCATCAATGTAGTATTTGTTTTCTAAAACTTTCCAAATTGGTTCGATTTTAATTTTGTCGTCTCCAGTCTCAGCACTGCCTTGAAGTTGGTATAAATAGTAACCTAGACCTATCCCAAGCAATCCTGCAGTTAAACCAAGTCCTAGTGCAAATAAATCGAAGCTTTCTGGGTGATATTCAATAATAGGATTTTTACGAGTAGTTACCCATTTGGTAAAACCTGTATAAACCCCTGGAATATTAACCCATCCAGAAGCGGCTGCAAATACAGCCAGTACAACTAAAGGGGTTGTCATCATGGAATCTGACTCATGTGGATGCCCATGACCTCTGTACTCTCCTAAGAAAGTAAGACAAACTGCTCTAGTCATATAAAAAGCAGTTATGAAAGCACCTAATACAGCTATAAAGAAAAAGGTTGTTTCTCCTTCATGATTAAAAGATGCAAGGATTTCATCTTTAGAAAAGAAACCTGCGAATGGTGGTAAACCGGCAAGTGCTACTGTTCCAATAATAAATGTTGAAAAAGTTTTTGGCATAACTTTTCTCAAACCACCCATCTCCAACATACTATTACTGTGTACTGCATGGATTACTGATCCAGCCCCTAGAAATAATAGAGCTTTAAAAAATGCATGTGTCCACAAATGAAAGAGTGCTGCAGTATACGCTCCAGAACCAATTGCGGCAACCATATAACCAAGCTGACTTACAGTTGAATAAGCGAGAACTTTCTTTAGATCATCTTGAACAATTGCTATGAGTCCGGCCGTAAGAAGAGTTACTACTCCAAATAACATTACAATGTCTAATGCTTCATTTGCTATTCCTTGATAAAAAGGGAACATTCTAGCTAATAAGTAGACTCCTGCAGTAACCATTGTTGCAGCATGCATTAGTGCTGAAACTGGAGTTGGGCCTGCCATTGCATCTGGTAGCCAGACATGTAATGGAAACTGCGCACTTTTACCCATTGCGCCTATAAATAGCAATACCCCAGCAGCGAATGCTACATTTTTTATTGCTGGATAATCATGCGTTGCTTGATACAAAATTTCAGATATCCTCATAGTGCCAGTATTTAAAACCAGAATTATTATTCCAATCATTAAGCCCACATCAGCAATCTTATTTGTAATAAAAGCCTTCATCGCTGCTGAAGAGTTATCCTTAACTTCCCAGTAATGTCCTATAAGTAAATACGAACAGACTCCAACTAATTCCCAGCCAATTAAAATTTGGATTAATGTAGGTGAAGAAACTAGTACAAGCATACTTCCTGCAAATAAAGTTAAGGACGTGAAGAAAAATGTATATCTTATTTCACCTTCCATATAATTTGTCGCATAAATAAATACAAGAAGCGCAACAAGTCCAACAACAAAGTACATCATGATTGATAGACCATCTACTACCCAACCGAATTCAATATCGAATTGTCCGATATTTCCAACATTAATAAAAAATTCATTGGCAACTCCTTCAGTTACATGAAGGTACATTAAAGCTAAGCTATAAATAAAAATTATTCCGATGGTGCCCAATGCGATTTCAGCACCCTTGAGAGGAAGGCTCTTTCCTGCAAAAGTAATTATTAGTGCAGCTATAAAAGGAAGAACTACAAGAACCCATGCAAATTCAGCAAGTACGCCACCATCTGTGTACACGACCTCACCCTCAGCGAACAAATTAATATTTGTTTTTACCATTTCATTAAATCAAATTCGTTAATGTTTGCAGTTTGTCTATTTCTAAACAACATGAGTACAATCGCAAGACCAATTCCAACCTCAGCAGCAGCAATTGTAATAATAAAAATTGTGAAAATTTGTCCCTGCATCAATGTGTCTGCAAGCATGGTGTCAAACATAATAAAATTGATATTGACAGAATTCAAAATTAACTCAATTGACAATAAAACCATTACGGCATTTCTTCTAACTAAGATTCCATAAATACCTAAAGAAAATAGAGCAGCTGCAACAACTAATACAGGCTGAACAATCATACTTGATCCTCATCAATTAATGCTTCGTCTTTCCTAGCAAGCGTTATGCCTCCAATTAAAGCTGCGAGTAAAACAAAAGACACTAGTTCAAATGGGAATACAAATCTACTAAGTAGTATTTCACCTAATAGCTCCGTTGAAGAACCGGATGTTATCGTCACATCGCCATCAAAACCATTAATTAATATATATGAGAATAGAAGAAAAATTGATCCAGCTATTGCTGCTCCCAATTTTTTATTTTTATCGTTATCAAGTTCTGCATTTTTGCCAAGGGGAGCACGTGTAATCATAATACCGAACAAGAAAAGAACTATTACTGCTCCAATATAAACGAGAACCAATACAAGTGCTACGAACTCTGTTGACAACATTAAAAACAATATTGCCGTTAAAGCTAAAGTAAAAACTAATGAAATAGCTGCATGAATAACGTTTGAGGTTGTAACTACCCTTATTGCAGTTGAAAGAAGCGCAAGAAGAACGAAATAAGTTACAATTTCAAAAATTTCCATTTTTAGCTTTCTAGACCTTCAGCCTCTGGAACAGTTTTTAACCAATCATCCAAACGTTCTTTGTCGTGCAACATGTCGCCCATGTTAAATTCAGAATATTCATATTCTGGTGACCAAAATAATGCATCAAAAGGACAAACTTCTACACAAATTCCACAGTACATACATAATGCATAATCAATATCGAACCTATCTAGAACGGCTCTACTTCTTTGCCTACCCCCAGGTTTAGATGGAGGTTGCAATTCTTTATGGCCCTCAATATAAATACACCAATCTGGGCATTGACGGGCACAAAGCATGCAACTAGTGCATGCTTCTTGATCTAAAGCGATCACACCCCTTGCTCTTGGTGCAACTTTCTCTTTTTCAAACGGATAGTTTACATTTGGTTTTGAATGGAAAGGAGACAAAGTTTTTAACATATTAACAATTACGATTTTTATTCCAATTAAAAATCCGGGCACTTTTGGTTTAAATGTTTTCATTAAAATCCAACCTTCATAACTGCAGTTACAAGAATATTAACTAAAGATGCAGGAATAAGTATCTTCCATGCAAGATTTTGAAGTTGATCTTCTCGGAATCTTGGTTGGGACCATCTTATTGCAACCAAGATAAAACCTAAAATAGCTGTCTTTGTCAAAAGAACTACTGGTCCATAAAAGTTTACCCATTCAGTTGGAAGGAGTGGTACATGGTAACCACCAAGGAATAATGTTGAAGCAATTGCACACAAAATAAACATATTCATGTATTCAGAAATATAAAATATAAGAAACCTGATACCAGAGTATTCTGTCATAAAACCCATAGTTAGTTCTGATTCACCAATTGGCATATCAAACGGTACTCGCATCATTTCAGCTGTTGCGGCAACCATGAAAATTAAGAATCCTACAATCTGCCCTCCAACTACAAAAGGTACTCCCCATTCAATTTGCTTTTCTACTATTCCAACTAGTGACATAGTCTCAGCTTGAATAACTACTCCAACAACTGCAAGAATTAACGGAAGTTCATAAGCTATAAGTTGTCCTGCAGCTCTCAAACCACCCATTAGGGAATATTTGTTTGCTGATGACCATCCAGCAGTTAGTACTCCTATAGTTCCCAAAGAGCTGATCGCAAGTGCAAAGAAAACACCCAATTCTAAATCTGCTACTACCAAAGTTGGGCTCATTGGGACTACTGCAAAAAGTGCGACGCAAGAAACCATAACATAAGCAGGTGCCCATTTAAACACGGGCCTATCAACTTCTGTAGGGATAATGTCTTCTTTTTGAACAAATTTAAGTATTTCCGCAAGAGGAAATATGAAACCTCTAAGTCCTACATGTAAAGGACCCGGTCTTCGCTGCATCCATGAGGCACCCTTTACATCCATTATTGTGAATATAATTGCTCCGTTCAAAGCAGCAATCGCAAGAAATCCAACCTTGACTAAAACTTCTGTCATCTATCTACATCTCCTAGAACAAAGTCTAAACTTCCCATAATTGCAATTAAGTCTGGGAGTAAAGCCCCCTCAAGCATAATAGGTAAAATAGAAACATTGCTGAACGAAGCTGTACGAACTTTAAGTCTGTAAGGCCCTAACCCGCCGTCTGAGACTATATAGTAACCCATTTCACCTTTTGGATTTTCTGCTCTTACATAGGTACGTCCTTGGGGAACTTTGATAACTTTTGGCACCTTTGCTTGTAGTGGGCCAGATGGCATAGAGTCGATTGCTTGTAAAACAATTTTTGCAGATTCAACCATTTCTTTTACTCTGACATCCCATCTGTCGTAACAATCTCCATTTTCTCCGACTGGAATATCATAATCAAATTGATCATATGGCAGGTAATCTGTCTGGGTTCTTAAGTCTGACTTAACTCCTGATGCCCTGAGTATTGGGCCAGAAACACCATAAGCTTCTGCTGTTTCTGCAGTGAGAACGCCTACATTTTTGGTTCTTTTCTTAAAAACTTCATTTCCACCGATTAAATTTTGAAATTGATCAGCTGCCTGTATAACTTTTTCCATGGCTACTTTTGTATCTCTATAAAATCCAGCAGGTAAATCTTGAATATTTTTTTTCGAAGTGGGTCCTGCTCCGGCTGCAGGTTTTACTCCTCCAATACGATTAAAGTTTGGATGAAATCGTCCTCCAGTTACTGACTCTATTAAATCTAAAACTCGTTCCCTGTCTTCCATCGCATAAAAAATTGGGGTTAGTGCACCAACCTCAAGAGCGTATGCACCATTAAAGACGAAATGTGAAGAAATTCTGGCCATCTCAGTAAGAATTAGTCTGATATGCTTCGCTCTTTCAGGTACTTCTATTTCCATTAATCTTTCAGCTCCAGCAATGAATGGAATCTCATTTGAAAACCCTGCAACCCAATCTATTCGATTTACAAGTGTTGTAATTTGTGGATAGGATCTTACTTCTGCGAGCTTTTCATATCCGCGATGCATATAGCCCAAAACAGGTTTCACATCATGTACTTTTTCACCATCTACTTTTGCTACCAGTCTTAAAACTCCATGAGTAGATGGATGTTGAGGTCCGATGTTAAGTGTCATATCTTCAGTTTCAATTTCAACTGAAACAGAAGCCTCTGAAAAACTGTTCATATTCTGTGGATCTAAAGCATTAACCATCTACTGATCCATCACTTTCTGATTCTTCTGGCATTCCCTCAACATCTACATCTCCCGGCCAAGGTTTAACTTCTCTGCTTATTAACTCAAAAGATTTCAGCATAGGATTTCCTTCATATCCATCAGGAAGATAAAGTTTTTCAAGATTTGGATGATTTTCAAAATTTATACCAAACATTTCGTAAGCTTCTCTTTCATGCCAATTTGCACCAGCGTACACATCAATAAGTGAGTTAATATTTGGCTCTGATTTACTAATACTTGTTGATACAGTAACTAAGTTAGTATTGTCTAAATCTGACAGGCATGTGATTATTTCAAAACTAGGCGAAACGCTCTCTTTTGGTGCTTCGCCAACAGAAACTTCATTGTCCCAATCTATTGCTGAGAGCCAAGAGAAAAATTTTAAATTAAATTCATCTCTAAGTTTTTTATGTACATCAATCCACTCTGTTGAATCAATTTTTATATTGATTGTTTCAAACTCAAGAGTTGCCTCTTTAAAGCTTTCTTTTATATTGTTAAAAAATTCTTCCATTTTAAATTGGCTCAGTTTGAACTTCTAACCACTTCTCTTTCATGTCTTCTCCGCGAATTTTTTTCTGTAGAAGAATAATTCCTTCCTGCAATGCCTCAGGTCTTGGTGGACAACCGGGAACATAAACATCGACAGGGATTAATTGATCTACTCCCTTGGTGACTGAGTAAGAGTCCCAATAAGGTCCACCACTATTAGAACAAGATCCCATTGAAATAACATATTTTGGCTCTGGCATTTGGTCATAAAGCCTTTTCACAGAAGGAGCCATTTTATCTGTTACTGTGCCTGCAACAATCATAAAATCCGCCTGACGTGGAGATGCTGGAAGTGGAATAACTCCTAACCTCATAAAATCATGTCTTGGTCCGCTTACAGCCATAACCTCAATAGCGCAACATGCTAATCCAAATTGAAAGTACCATAGCGAGTATGATCTGGCCCAGTTGAATACTGAGGATATAGGTTTTGGTAGGCCGAATTTATCTATGACTCCCATTTTAAGACATCCTTTCTTATTGCGTATATAAGTCCAATTAACAAAATAAATATAAAAACAAACATTTCAATTAAGCCAAAGTAGCCAAGTTTTTCTAGGTTGATAGCCCATGGAAATATGAAGACCGCTTCGACATCAAATATTACGAAAAGCAAGCCAAATATATAATACCTTACGTATGTTTGACTCCATCCAGTTCCAACTGGATCAACACCACATTCATAAGTTTGCAACTTTTCTTCGTAAGGCTTGTTTGGTCTTAGTACTGAAGCTACTCCAAGAAGCAATACGACAAGAAAGAGGCCAAAACCTAGCACTGCTCCTATGGTCACGTAATCTTGAAAATAAGAAATCATAATTTATAGTTTAGTTAAACCTCTAAAAAGTTTAGTTTTTTCTCAAACTTCAGTGTAATTTTTTTGTAAGATTTTTTATAAGTGATTAATAAAAATTTTTTACAAGAACCTAACCTAATAGATCTTTCGAAAGAAATATTTAAAGCAGTAGTTCGTGACAAAGTTGAAATAGATACAAGATTTGAACTTTTGTCACAAGACCTTTACGAAGCAGATACTATAAACTTCATACTGGCTGATGGTCTGGGTTATAAAAATCTAAGCAGTACAGATTCTTCATTGAATAAGAACGTTACTCAATCTATTAATACAACATTTCCTTCATCAACGAACGTTGCCTTATCATCAATATCCTTCATGAAGAATCCAATTGAACATGGTTTGATAGGATATTACATGTATGACAAATCAAAATATGGCATCATAAATGCTTTAAATTGGAATGAGGATAATAAAAATTTATTATCAAATAATTATTATCAAAAACAAAGTTCAATTTGGAAAATTTTTAAAGACAACAAAATTTATGCTTCGAATTTTCAACCTAGAAACTTGGTTGGAAGTCCACTATCAAATTTTTTGTATGAACAATCGAATACTATTCCTTATGATGATGCACAAAGTCTTTTAGAGTTGTTATCAGATTCTTCGATTTTAGAAAATAGGTTTAATTTTATCTATTATCCATTAATTGACGTTTCAGCCCATATATTTGGAGTGAATTCAGATGAGTGGCAAATTGAAATAACTAAATTTGAAAAATTGGTTAATGAGATTTCAAATATTAGTAACAAAAAAACAAAAACAATAATTTCTGCTGATCACGGTCTTGTAAATATTAACGATGAATTTCGTCATCATTTGAATTATGGTGATGACCTACAAATATACGGAGACCAACGTTCAGTTTATATAAATGGGGCTAAAGAAAATGTTTTAGAAACTTTTTCTGAAATACCAGGTGTTTTATTGGAGCAACATGATTTGTCTTATCTTCTAGGAGATCCAATAGATGAATTTTTGCAGTCAATTTATCCTGATTTTTGTTTTTTAGTTGAAGATAAAAATATCGTATATCCAAAACATCTTTCGGCAAAATTAAAGGGTTACCATGGAGGAATATCCGAAGAGGAGTTAAAAATTCCAATTATTGAATTCTCTAACTTCTAAGTTACTTATACTATGAATGTGAAAAATTTAAAAATTTTGCTTCTTCTGTTAACATTTTCTTTTTGTTCCCAGTCGAGTGAAATGACAATGGGAGCTCCTGAGCCGTATTTTGGAGGAGTAGAAGATATGGCTACTTCTGAAGTAGCTTTCTCAAGAGAATCTTCTTTTTCACAAGGTGACTATATCATTAAGACTGCTTATGCAAGCACAGACGTTAGTTCATCTAATTTTGAAAATACAATTGATGAAGTAGAACTCTTGGTAAAGAATTTCAATGGAAATATTTCTAATACGTATCTCTCAACAAATTACCAAGGACTTAAAAGTTATAACTTAACTATGAATATTCCAGCTGAGGATTTTGAGAGTTTTCTAAAGGCAGTAGAGGATATTTCAAAGTTTACAAACATAAATTTAAATGCAAATGATGTAACAAAATATGTTCTTGATATAGATTCAAGATTGAAATCATTAAATGATGAGAAGGAAGCACTTGAAGAAATTAAAGCAGAAGCTGTATCGACATCAGATAAGCTTCAAGTGCAGTCTCAACTTCGTTACATAAATCAAGACATTCAAGTTTTGGAAGGACAAAAAGAATATTATGAAAATTCAGTATCGTACTCTTCTTTGACATTAGATATTAGAGAGGGTTCTGGAGTATCACTGTTTTCATGGAATTATTATGTTCAAAGAGCATTAAATTGGATTGAATCAATTATTGGTTTTGTAGTATCTTTTGGAATAATTGCAGTTCCGTTGTTGTTGCTAGTATTAGGATTTAGAAAATTTAGATCTAAAAACTAATGGCGCTTTCTTATATTGGTTTATTTTTAATAATTATCCTGCTTATATTTTTTGGAAAAAAAATTAAATAAGTATTTAATTCGGTTGGTATGTTCCAAAAAAGACTTGCCATGCAAGACAAGTCTTAGCAAGCAAGCTTAACCAAATGTAAGCTCTTTCACCGTATAGATAGTCTTTCCATTTACCTACTTGCTTATATTGCAAAATCATATTTATTGAAAAGGTATTAAAGAATAAAAATATACTGACAAAAATCCAAACAACAAATTGTGGAACTCCTTGGGGATTAGAGTCAGTTGCTACCCCATCACCTATTAGATTAATAAATATAAAAATCCAAGGGGCAACACCAACTAGGCAACCCATTATGTAGCTTGTCCAATCAACTTTTTCTGTGTACTGATTGTGAACTTCCATCATCCATCCAAACCAACACATAGCTGCGTTCATAAAAAATATTCCAGCTAATGCCCAAATATCATAGATGCCAACTAAAAGTGCAATAAGAACAATCATGACTGATGCACTTATAGAGTATTCAATCCATCTGACCTTATTTATTCCTTTTGATAAGTCTTCTTTGTACTTTTTATAAAAAGGACCGGAAATTAAATAGTGAGCGACAGCTGACGCAAGTAAGAAAGTTGCAACTGCTGGACCGAAATTTGTAACTTCTGTCCAAATTTCTAATTCTGGAACAAGAGCAAAGCTTGATGGATCATTAGGAGAGCCAACTCCAACAAGTTGAGTCAAGGTTATTGGAACAACAAAATCTGAATTAACAACTGTTCCAAGCCAAAATAAAAGCCCTCCCTGAATAAGATGGACTGTTCCCATAATTAAGTTAAACTTTTTTAATTTTTGAATTTTTGTTTCCATGCTCCCCCTTTAAATCAGTAAGCTAAGTTTAGTTTTCTAATTAATATTAAATCATGGATAAACAATTAATTTTTTCAGAAATTGAATCACTAATTTTTGATATGGACACATTAATTAAGTCTCTTGCAAATTCTAGGGAATATATAGCAGAGGGAGATTATGCCCGTGCTACTTCAAAGCTTTCGGAACTTGAAATTGAATTACAATCTCTTGCAGGAAGAGTTTCTTATATTAAATCAAGCCTTTGAGGGGAATGTTGTAACCTCTGAAATATTTATATTTACCTTATCGCCAGATTCAAATATTGTATTAGGTAAAGAACGTGCTCTAAAAACTTCACCTTTACTATTTTGGAATGATATTACCTGATCATGGCCATAGAAGGTACATTCTTTAACCAAGTAACTTCCGTCTGAATCTAAAGTGAGTTCAATACACTCAGGTCTAATTGATACATCTAAAGCACCATCATAAGCAGATACAAAAGTTCCTAAAGATGTCTCAACTCTACCGTTAACTGAGTAGCCCTTTAATATATTGGGGTCACCTACAGAGTTCGCCACAGTTTGGCTAACTGGATTTAAATAAATTTCTTGCGGCGTAGCGCTTTGTATAACTGTTCCATTTTCTAACACACTAACTACATCGCACACTGACAATGCTTCCTCTTGATCATGAGTTACAATTATCGCAGTAGTCTCCGTTTTTCTTAAGAGATAAACTACTTCGTCTCTTAATTCCCTGGCCATATGTGCATCTAAGCTTGTAAATGGCTCATCTAGAAGAATTACTTCCGGACCGGGAGCTATCGCCCTTGCAAGTGCAACTCTTTGTTGTTGACCACCAGATAGTTCTTGAGGATATTTATTTTTATAATTTTCTAAATTACACATTTCTAAAACTTCTTCTAATCTTCCTTCATTTTTTTCATTTTTGGAAAGTCCAAAAGATATATTTTTTTCAACATCTAGATGTGGAAATAATGCATAGTCTTGGAAAACCATACCAACATTTCTATCTTCAGGAGGTACAAAAACTTCATCGCTTGAAATGATTTGATTTCTCATTTCTATTAAACCAGAGTCTGGTTTTTCAAATCCAGCAATTAATCTTAATGCAGTAGTCTTTCCTGAGCCTGACATTCCCAACACGCCAACAATTGATCCATTCCAAACGTCCAAATTAAAATCTGACAAAACAGTCTCTTTTTCGTAAGACTTTGTTACTGATCTTGCTCGTATAATTAAATTTTCAAATGCCATTAGTTTGTTAAATTTCTAGTACTAAGTATATATGTAGGAAGTGCGCTAATTGCTAACAAAATAAATGCAGAAAATGCTGCTTGTGTAAATAAAGCTTCAGAAGCGTTAGACCATATGTCAACAGCCATAGTGCTAAAGCCGGTTGGACGCAGTAGTAAGGTTTGCGGTAACTCTTTCATTGTTGAAAGAAAAACTAAAGCTGCACCAGCTAATAATCCTTTGTAAATAAGTGGAAATGTAATTTTTATAAATGTTTCCATCTTTGAAAAACCAAGGCCAGAACTTGCTTCAATATAGGATAGTTTCACTTGTTCCATTGACGCTTGTCCTCCTCCAACAGCTTGAGGTAAAAAAACTATTAAGTATGAGATTATAAGTGTTGTAAAAGTTTGATAAATCGCTGGAACAATTTTAATAGTTATAAACAACATTGAAATTCCTACAGCAATATGAGGAAGCCCATATAAAGTAAGGGTTACTTTTTCGAATAAATCACCAAATTTTGATCTATATTGAGAAATCATTATAACTATTGGAGTAGCAATAATCATTGCAAATATTGAAGTTACAGTAGCTGCTGTTAGTGATCCAACTACGCCTGATAGAACGTTATTAACAGCATTGCCTTGTGACATACCTCGAATTAACCAATAGGAAAGAACACTTATTGGTATAACTAAACTGAATAAAATAACTAAAGCAAAAAATGCTAAAACTAAAACTTTATTTTTGTGAGACAATTTAGCTTTTACAATTTCTCTTGGTGTTCCAGAAACTTTAGCTGACCTACTCAATTCACTTCCCCTTTGAGCAAAACTGATTATTAAAGCAATAAATATCAACAAGGTCGAATAGAAAATTACAGGATCACCATTTATATTTATTGTGTAATAAGAGTAAATTGCCTTTGTTAATGTTCCATATTTCATTAAAGAAACAGCACCAAAATCAGAAATTACATACAATCCAACTAAAAGAGATGAATAAATAATAGGTTTTTTTAATCTTGGTAAAACAACACTTCTATACATCTTTATTTTTTTAACTCCAAGTGACCTAGCAGCATCTTCAACTGTTGAATCTAAATTTCTAAGTGCACTACTGCAAATTAATTGAACATATGGATAAGTAAACAAAGTAAGTACAATCCAGCTTCCAATAAAACCATCAATTCCAGATATTTCATTTATCCCAAAAGTTGAAAAAATATCTACAAATAATCCCCTTGGTGAAAATGCTGAAACATATGTTAAAGCACCTATGTAAGACGGTATTACTAAAGGTAAAATTGTAAGAGTAAACAATAACTTAGAAGCAGGAATTTCATATCGAACAATAAGAATAGAAATTAATAAACCTAAAAATAGGCTTGTAAGAATTACTGCAATAAATAAAAATATTGTATTCAAAAATAATGTAAGAACATCCCATGATTGCAAAAATTCAGACAAATTTTTTGAAAAATTTGCAAAACGCCAAAACATATAAAAAATAGGCATCAAAAATAAAATTAAAATAAAAGTATTTGTTACTATCAGAGGTTTTGGTGCCTTCACTCTATTAAGGATAAATAAAAATTACAGTTATTAAAAGAAAAAAATTCTGGCCAGAATTACCTGGCCAGAATTTTTGACTCATTTTGATACTAAATGAAGAATCAAAATCCTGCCTGAGCAATCAACTCTACAGCTTTTTCCTGCCATAGAGATAACGCTGACCAATTTAGGTTTGAAGGAGAGTTCAAACTATTAATGTCTGGAAGCAAAGCATTAGGCTTAATACCTGTAACAAGAGGGAACTCGTAAACAGTATTTGTAAATGTTTCTTGAGCCGCTTTTGAATGAAGGAATTCAATAAATGCTAACGCTGCTGGTTTATTTTGGCTTGAAGACAAAATACCAACACCAGCAGGCATAACCATTGCTCCACATCCTTCATCCAAATATACATTCTTAATTGGCTCATTTCCGTTTTCAGCCAACACTCGCAATGTGTAATAGTGATTAATCATTCCAATATCTAGCTCACCGGCTGCAGCAGCTGCAACTTGTGGTGAGTTTTTAGGATATTCAGCATATCCAAGTCCATTTATGGTGGTTAGCCATTCTAAGACTTTTTCTTCACCGTCCAACTCAACCATACAAGCAACCATTGCTATAAATGAAGAATTGGTTGGAGCAAGTCCTAATCGATTTCTAAACTTTTCATCTGCAAGACCATAAATATCATTTGGCAACTCCGAATCTTGAACGTCTCTAGTATCAACAACTAGAGCTCTAGATCTACCAGATGTTCCCACCCAGTAATTATTTTTATCTACAGCCCAACCGGGAACATTATCTAAAATATCAGCTGGTAGTCTCTCAAACAGGCCTTCTTTGGCGACAATTCCAAGACTTACTGGGTCTTGAGAAAAGAAAACATCAGCAGGACTGATTGCGCCTTCAAGTTTAAGAGTTCCTGCTAACTCCGCACTTTTAGCATATCTTACCTCGACTGTTACCCCCGAAGTAGATTCAAATTCAGCAATAATTTCTGATACTAAACTTTCTTTTCTTCCGCTATAGATGACAAGCGTCCCGCTTACTTCTGCTTCTTCCTCGGTTAGTGCTGCATTAACTGCAGCTTCAATTTCTTCTTGAGAGACTTCTCCAGCTGGACCTTGTTCACCAGCCGGACCACGTTCACCAGCTGTAGTAGTACAAGCCGATAAAACTATTGTGAGAGCAACTAAAACTAAACTATATTTTTTATTCACATTTACCTCAAATTTCAAATTTACTTTGTTAATAGTACTTAACATTATAAGTTAATGCTAATTTATTAAAAAAAAATTAAAAATTTATAGAATTCAGATTTAAGTTTAAGAAATTTAACTGTGTTGAGAAAATTAGTTTACGCTACCTGATTTAGAAAGCCTTTTAAAATTAAACGATCTTAAAATAAACTTTCCCCCATTGCGGACAAACCACATAAAGCCAGCAAGTAAGTAAGCGTAAGGACACATCATATTACTGATATTATACATTAAATAGTAAAATATTAATAATGCAAAAAGATCCTAAGATTGTAAGAAAATATGAACCAGTAATTTGGTTACTTTTTTTTGGATTGACCTTCGCGGTTGGTTGCCCAGCATTTTAGAAATATCATTATTTGTTAATTACTGTTAACATGTAACTAATGAATACTAAAAACCCAAATATTCTCTCTCAAGATGAAATAGAAAGTTTACCAAATTCTTTTTATTCTCATGCTGAAGCAATATATCATCTTAATGAAGTTGGTATTGAAGTAAAGCAAACCCGAGTAGCAGAGTGGCTAGGTGTTAGTAGAGCAAACGTTTCTCAAGTTATAGGAAGAATGCAAAATAATGGTCTTATTGAATTAACAGATGAATTAAAGCTCTCTAAAAAAGGTGCTTATCTAGCAAAAATAATTTCACGCAGACATCGAATAATTGAGAGATTTCTTTCAGAAGTCCTTGACTTACCTTGGGACAAAGTTTACAAAGAAACGAAAAAATGGGAAAACATTCTAAGTCCTACTACTGAAGAGGCAATGTTAAAAATTTTGGGTAATCCAACTACTGGTCCTTTTGGTAACCCAATTCCTTATTCAAACTATAAAGAAGTTCCCATGAAAAATTTATTGGATGTTGATCCAAATGAAGATTATGAAATTTTAAAAATTTCAGAAGAGCTTAAAAAAGATAACAATGTAATTGATTTTCTACAGAAAAATCACATGTTGCCTGGAAACAATATTTTTATTTCTGATACAAACAAGTATTCAATTACTGTCAGTATTACAAAAAATCAATATTTTGGTCTCGATCAGTACATTGCTGAGAGAGTATTTGTCGGTTGATTCAATTTATGATTATACAGAGATTTTTTATAATTGACTTATGAGTAATTTATTGTCAAATATACCTTATGAACTATTTAGTTATATTGGTGGTGGAATATTTTTGTTTATCATCTTATATAAATTTTTCCCAAATTTATTTATTAAGATTCATAAACCAGTCTTTTTCACGATAGGTATATTGTCATTATCTTTAGGATACGTTGGAATTGTAATTCCTGGTCTTCCCACAACTGTTTTTATACTGATTGCAGCATGGGCTTTCTCAAAATGTTCAGAAAGATTTACATTTTGGATTGAAAACCACAGAATTTTTGGTCCAATCATTTTAAATTGGAAAACATACAGAGGTCTTTCAAGAAGGGCTAAGAAGCTAGCCATTTCAATGATTATTCCAACTTTTGTATTTACTATCTACTTTGTTTTTTCACTTGTTGGAGACTTAATTTTTGGTGCTTTTGGAATCGCTCTTTGCACATGGTTAGCAACTAGACCAGAGCCACCTCTTGAAAACGAAGCTTAAATTTAGTTAGCTTCGGGGATTTGATAGCCTATTGGTGAAACTTTATCTAATTCAAATACATCTCTTGCTTGAGCTTCGTAATTCAATCCTATAGATATTTGATCTCCTTCAGTAACCCTATTCCCATTTTCATCTAGCCTTGCATTCATGGTTGCTTTTTTGCCAGATTTACAAATTGTTTTTATTTCAGTCATCTCATCAGCCCAGGCTAATAAATATACACTTCCTGGAAAAGGTTCTCCACGAAAATCTGTTCTCAATCCATAGCAAAGAACAGGAATTTTAAGCTTATCTACAACCAAAGACAATTGAAGCACTTGTTTTGGGCTAAGGAACTGTGATTCATCAACAAGTACGCAAGATACTTTTTCCCTCTGATGTTCATGTGCAGTCCAAACATATAGATCATCATCAGCAGTAAAAATTTCACATTCCCTGTCCAAACCAATTCTTGAAGCAATTTTTCCCTCTCCAAATCTGTCATCTAGTTTTGGTGTGAATAAAAGAGTTCTCATATTTCTTTCTTCATAGTTATGTGCAGACTGTAAGAGAGTTGTACTTTTTCCAGCATTCATTGCTGCATAATAAAAATATAATTTTGCCATTTCTTATATATTAGTTATTTAATTTATAGTTGCTATCGAACAGCAACTATTCTTCCAACAGTTTTTCTGCTTCCAATCATGTCAAGATACTCGACAATTTCATCAAATTTAATAGTTTTAAAGACAGGTTCAATTTGTTGATTAGTGTATAAATCAAATATTAACTCCATCCTTGATTGAAGATATTTTTTATCATCATTTTCGAAACTGATCATGAAAACTCCCATAATTGAAATATTCTTAACAAGTAAATAGCTAAGCGGTTGGGAGGGAATATTTCCACTTGCAAAGCCTACTATCAGTGCTCGGCCTTCAGAACTAAGCAGCCGTAATCCTTGTTCATATGGTTCGCCTCCAACTTGATCGTAAAAGATATCCACTGGTCTTTTACCAAATTTTGCTTCCACAGTTTCTCTTAAATCTTCCTCTTGATAATTTATTACTAAATCTGGTCCAAATTGTTTAACCAACTCTTTCTTTTTTTCAGAACCTACTGCGGCAATAACTCTTGCGCCAGATATCTTAGCAAGTTGAATAGCTGACAATCCCACTCCACCTGCTGCTGCATTCACTAATACCAATTCATTAGGTTTTATTTGAGCTCTTCTGTGCAGTGCAAAGTCTGAAGTAAGATATGACATAAGAATTGCCGCACCTACTTCAAATGAAATATTTTCAGGAAGTTTATAAGTTAGATTTTCGGACACCACACAAACATCACCAAAACTTCCATGTCTTCCAGATCTAAATACAGTGGTTGCTGCTACAACTCTATCTCCTACTTGAAACTGACTCTCTTCATGGCACTCCTTTACGTATCCTGCAACCTCAAAACCAGGTACAAATGGATGTTTTGGGTTCGATTGGTACAGCCCACTTGATAATAAAAGATCAGCATAATTTAAAGTTGCTGCTTTGGTTTCTATTATTAACTCTTTATCTTTGATTTTTGGGTAATCCATTGTTGTAAATTCAAGATCTGTGAATAAACCCATTTCTTTTTGAACTAATGCTTTGTATTCATTCATATCAATATCATAAAAGAATTTATTAATGGTAGTCTTTTTTTATGGAAGTAATTATTAAATACATACACATGATTGGTTTGTCAGTCTGGCTTGGATCAATGATTCTTTGGGCAGTATTTGCACCTCAGCTTTATAAAATCGATCCATCGAAAAAAACTACAGATACTTTAAGAGGCTATTTTAGTTCAGTCTCTTGGACATCATACTTTTTAGCATTAGTGTCCGGATTGACTCTTTACTTTTTAGAACAAAGCACAACTTCAAATTGGCTACTTGAAGTATCACTTCTTGGGTTAGCTGGTGTTGTTATTGCATTACATAGCTATGCTACAAAACTTAGTGCTGCATTAAGAGGTGCTTTTAATGGGGTAATGTTAATACTTGCTTTAGTTGTTGTGTACCTAGCAACTATATATATTTAAAAAGAATTAATTAAATCTAAGTCTTCTTCAGCAATAATTCCGTATCCTCGAGTAAGAATATTTTTGCTATCTTTTTCAATCAAAAACCAATATATTGTTTCATTAGAAGGTATGTCTAAATTTGTTAAAAACTGGTCTAGGTCGACATAGGCAGTAATTGTCCTATCTCTGATTCTGTCATCTCTTATTCCCGCTCGCATAATTCCATCTAAATAAACTTCAAATAATTTTGAACTCTTTTGTACAGTTGGTACTTCAATAATGTTATGTGAATCACCAAATCCATTGTTTTCTAATAAAGATATTGACTCATCTACCAAAGGCTGGTGCCACTGTTGAAACGCTACAATAATAATTAGATTTTTATCAACAAAATCATCTGGTACAACTTTGTCTCTTTTATTTAAATCTCTTCCATTTATCTCTGGAAACTCTCCATATTCAACAGTCACTTCATTCTCCTGTTCTGCTTGACAACTTACAGAAAAAAATAAAATTAATACAAGGAAGCTAGTCTTGAACTGGACCAAGGACTGCCTCAAGATTTTTAATTTGTTTATCCATTAATTTGTTAAAAATAGGTCCTACAAAGATTCCCAAAACAAAAAAAGGAAATTTGTATTTAATGTCTACAGAATAAGTAACTTCAGTACCTTTTGAATTTGCTGATAAAAAGATAGTGTCAACAATTGTAAATATAGAAGTACTAGCTTGTAAAGAGACTCTTAAAGGAGGGCCCCATTCAATAATTTCATAATTGTATTCCCTTGGCTTATTGTTGAAATGTGTTTTTACTTTGAAAACTGAACCTTGTCTTAAAGGTTCTTTTGTAATAAGCTCGCCTTCATCACCTTCAGCCCATTTTTCTAAATTTCTAAAATCTGATAAAAAACCAAAAGCAGAATCTATATCTGTATTCACTGTTACTGTTCTTGAAAAATTTGGCATAAGTTTATATTAAGTTGATTAAATTTTTGTAGGAAATTGTTTATCTAAGATTTAAAGATCTATTTCTAAATCCTATAAATCCTATTGCCAAAAATATCATTATTTTACCAATGACTAGTAACAAGTCTTCTGCAAATAATCCATCTTGATAAGGGTTACCATATGCTCCAAAAGATGAAAGGTTATCATCAAACCACTGAAAGAAATCATTTGTTCCAGCTAGTGAGTTAGTTAAATATTCAAATGCCATTAAACCTCCACCAAAAGCCCAAGCCATTGAAGATTTTCCAGTAAATGCTCCGAGTGCAAATCCAAGAGCACCAAAAGTAACTCCAGCCAAAGCGGCTTGAAGTGTTGCTTTCATAAGTGGAACATAATCAAGTGTTTGACTAAGTTCCATAGTTGCAATTGGAATAAACATAATATTTGTCCATGCAAAAGTGACAAATAAACCGAATAGAACAGCAACAATTGATTGTGTTAAATACACAGAAGTTCTTGTCATTGGTAAAGCTGCAACAAATTCAAAAGTCCCATCTTCTTCTGCTTTTGAACCTAATTTATTTAAAAGAATTATTGTGGCAGTGCCAATTAAAAGTGGAACAAATGGTACTAAGAAATAAGTTGTTACCATTCCTTCTAATGTAAAAACATTGTCCCAATCCGAAATTCCCAATAAATTCATCATTGTTTCATTTTCTGACATTCCTCTAAAAGCTTCTCTTTGTGTGTCAATAAGCAAACTTTCTACACTTGAGTTTGCAAAAGCTAGTGGAAGTATTAATAAGTAAACCCCGCCAGAAATTGCCCAATTTAAGATAAACTTTCTTGGGACTGTAATCATATATTTGAAATAGTTAAACATTATTCCTCTTTTCTGTCATAGAATGTGAAAAAAGCATCTTCTAAATCTTGACCTTCTTCTTTTGCTTTATTTAAAAATGTCTCATATGTTTCATCATATACTTTTGCACCTTCTCTTAAAACAGCCATCGAGTCGGCAACTTTTTCAACCTCAGAAATAATATGTGATGATAAAAGTATTGCTGCACCATCATTAGCAAATTCTTTTACAATTTCAAAAAAAGTTCTTTGATGAAAGGGGTCTAGGCCTGAAGTTGGTTCATCTAAAATTAATGCCTTTGGCTTATGCAGTACTGCAAGTATTAAGGCGACTTTTTGCCTATTACCTTTAGATAATTCTTTGAGAGTTTGATCAACTTCCAATTCAAACTTTTCTGCTAATTCCATTGCATAGTTAGTTGATTGACCTCTCATGTCTGCACCAAGTTTAAATAGTGACTTAGAATTTAAATTTTGTGGAAGTTGAGGATCTCCAGGTAGATATCCTATTATTTTTTTTGCCTCAACAGGGTTTTCAATTGTATTAATTCCCTCGACTGAGAGTGTGCCTTCAGAAGGAATTAAAAATCCCATAAGACTTCTCATTGTTGTAGATTTTCCAGCCCCATTAGGACCAAGAAGCCCTTTAACCTCGCCATTATCAACAGAGATATTGATATCTCCAACACCTTTTCCATTTTTGTATCTCATAGTGAGATTTTTAATTTCTATCATTATTCTTATTGTATACAATAAAACTTATAAATTGACCTTACTATTTTCCGATTAATTTCGATAAGTTTAATTATAAGAAACTTATTTTTATGCTTATAGTAAATATTTAATCATGGATAAAAGAAAAGTAATAGCTAAAAATCGATATGAAGAAATTCATTATGAACTCCTTGAAGTTGGTGAAAAGCTATTAAACACCAAAAGACTTACCCAAATATCCCTAAATTCTATAAAAGAATACACAGATATTTCTAAAACAACTATCTATGAACATTTTCATTCGTTTGAAGAATTTTTATCTGATGTAATCAAGCATGTTTATGAAAAAAGGAGACAAAGCTATCTTGAAAAATTACAAGATAAACCAAAAGAAAATATAAAAACTATTTTTAAAGTTTGGACTGAATTTACTTACGATAACTTTACCCTTGGAAGAAACATATATGCAGCTTATATACTTCTTGCTGGCAAATATAATTTTCAGCTGATGGGTGGTGTTTATAAAGATTTAGATATGGAGTTAGAAAAGTTAGGATTTAGCAATAAAGAAAGAGAAGAGTTTATTGGAAAATTTTATTTCAGCATTGACGAGCTGATAATAGATTTGGAAAACGAAAATAAAAACAATATAAATTCAAAAATTAATGACTTGATTTTATATCTGGATAATTACTAATTATTAAGCTATTCATCTAAATTTTCATTTTTTTGCTTATTTCTTAACCAAGTTAATAGTAAAGCAGGCACTAGAAACATCAACATTTCATCCCAACCACCCTGATGATTAAGTGCAGGTGGTGGAATTATTTTGGTGTACATTAGAGATAACCTTCGACCATCCACCGAGTTATATTAACAAGCGTATCTGGAAGTAATCCAAAATATATAGTTAAAGCAGCCAATGCACCTAGCAGTAGTTTGTCTGAGTTTTTAACTTGTATTTTTTCAACTACATTTTCTGTTTTCTCAACTGCTGCTACCCATATTGGTCGTAAGTAAAAATAAAATCCCGCAACTGTAGTCAGCATTAAGACTGTTACCAATATATATCTCTCATATGACCAAAGATTGGTAATAAGGATAAACTTTGAGACGAATCCACTTGTTAATGGTAATCCTGCAAGGCCAAGCATGAATATTGAAAATGTAATTGTTATAAATTTATTTTCCTTAAATAACCCTGAGATATTTGAGATTTGAAAGTCCGAACTCAATTGACCGCTTATTATTGAAAAAACTGTAAAGATTCCAATTAATTGAATAATGTAAGTTATTAAATAAAACGTTGATGCACTTATTCCATAAACTCCTGAAGATATGCCAGAAAGTATAAAGCCTGATTGAATAACTCCACTATAAGCAATTAGTCTTTTCAAATCACTTTGATTTGCAGCAAATAATGCTCCAGCGAGTACAGACAAGATTACAACCGCACCAAAAAATAAATCAAATTGATCAATAATGAATGTTAAAGAGACTGCAACGAGTCTTGCAAGGACTATGAATGATGAAACCTTTGCAACAGTTGCCATATATCCTACATATCCAGTAGGAGAACCCTGATATACGTCTGGTGCCCATGCTTGAAAAGGTGCAGCAGCAACTTTAAATAACAATCCAACAATTATCAATATCAATCCAACAAATGTTGTTAGTGGAACATTATCTGGTCCTATGAAACTAATTGCAATACTAGTTTCATACACACCAATTATTGATAGTGAGACATAGATTAGCGCAATACCATATACAAATATACACGAAGCAAGTGAACCAAGTAAGAAATATTTCAAAGCAGCTTCATTACTTAATTGATCTCCTCTGTTAAGTCCAGCTAAAGCGTATAAACTAATTGAACCAATTTCTAAACCTATGAATAACATTATGAAGTTCTCAGCATCAATCATTAATAAAAATCCAGATGCGGACATTAAAATTAGTATTAAAGCTTCAGTAGTTTTGTCTTCTATTAATTCTGAAGTTTTCCAGAAAGAATTAAAAGTAAAAAGCAAAACCATTCCAACAAGTACGTTTCCAACAAGGGCAAACTCATCAAGAAGAATTTTTTCTGTGAAATAAGAAGAGACGCCATCAGTGAGAAACAAACCGAACTTTAAAAATATTGTAAATAAAGTTAGCAAGATTCCAACAAACGATACATATTTTTTTACGAACATTGGAGTTGAAATGGTAATTGTGCAAAATAATAAAACAATAACTGTCAGCAATAGTGCCAATGTAGGTGCAATTACTACGTAATTTATTCCTAATATCTCAGAAACTGTTGTCATTTTAGGTCCTTAAACATTGCTATAGTATCACTCAAAAAACTTGCCTCTTGAATTACAAAACTCTCAATATAGTTCGGATAAATTCCAATAAATAACATTAATAAAACTAATGGAGCTATTGACGCTGTTTCACGGGAATTGAGATCACTTAAGCTTTCATTTTCTTCATATTTAATAGGTCCAGTAAACATTCTTTGATATGCCCATAACATATATATTGCAGCTAAAACTACACCAAATGCTGCAAAGGATGTCAGAATTTTGTAGCTGTTAAAGCTTCCCATAAGAATCATGAACTCTCCGACAAAACCATTTAAACCAGGAAGGCCTATCGAGGCGAATGATGTAAATAGAAATATTGCTGCATACCTTGGCATAGATATCTTGACTCCCCCAAAGTCACTAATTTTTCGAGTATGTCTTCTTTCGTATATAAATCCAACCAGCATAAATAAAGCACCTGCAGTGATACCGTGATTTATCATTTGTATGATTGCTCCCTCAATACTTAAAAATCCACCAGCTGAAATTCCAAGCATAACAAATCCCATATGACTAACTGATGAATAAGCAATCAGCTTTTTGATATCGATCTGAGCAATTGCAACAATAGCACCATAAATAATTCCAATTACAGACAATATTGCAATCAGATTTTTGTAAGCTAAAAAACCTTCTGTAAAAAATGGTATGGAAACTCTTAGTATTCCATAGGCACCAACTTTTAGAAGCACTCCTGCCAACATTATACTTCCAGCAGTTGGAGCTTCTACGTGTGCATCCGGCAACCAAGTATGTAGTGGAAATATAGGCACTTTAATTAAAAAGCCAAATGTAAATAATAAAAATAAAGTTTTTGACTGTGACTCAAGCAAACTTAATGAAGACAATGTTTCAAAATCTACAGCAAGCCTACCATTAACTCCAAAGCTTAGAACTGCTGTATAAACTGTTCCAATAAAAATAAATACCGAACCAAAAACAGTGTACAGAATGAACTTTATAGTTGCGTATCTTCTATTCTCACCTCCCCATATTCCCATCAGGAAATACATAGGGATTAGTAAAGCCTCAAAAAATATAAACAATGAAATTAAATCACCACTAATAAATACACCGTTGATTGCAAAATGTAACATTAACAATGATCCAACAAATCCTTTGCTTTCAGAGTGATCTTTGCCAATAGAAAGTAATGAAACAAATACTAATAACGAGCTAAGCAATAACAAAAGAGTTGACATTCCAGAGAGTCCGAAATGTAGATTAATTCCATAAGACTGTATCCATTGAAAAGTTGATAAAATTGTAAATTCTGTTTTTGCATATTCCCCAAATAGCAAATAAACACATTGAGTTAACGTTATTAAAGAAAAGGCAATTCCAATTGGTCTAAATGTCTCTTTTCTTGAATTTGGAATCAAAAAGATAAGTATTGCACTAAAAAGTGGAACTAACAACAAAGAGAACATAATAGAAATCATCTTGGCACCAATGGTGTAGCAATAAACAATGCAATTAGAAGTAGTAAAAATAAACCAAAATAAACGACATAATTTCTCACTAAACCAGTTTGAGTTGTAGATGTAATTTTTGAACTTTTATTAAATGCAGTTGATACGAAGTTAACAGATCCATCAATCAACATTCCATCAACAACAACTGCTACTTTACGACTAAGGTTCTTCATGCCGGAGACAAAGAAAAGATTACCGAATTTATTTAAATACAAAACGTTTGAGGAAAGATCTTTAACTAGGTTGATAGGACTTTCAAGTTTAAATTTTTTCAAGTCAATTCTTTTATGAAGCTCCATTCCAAATAAGAGAAAAGCAATAATTAGTCCTGTGAAACCAGCACCAATAGAGAGTACTGCTAACACAACTAATGTAATGCCCTTTGGTAAATGCGTTACTTCAACATTCTCTAAAGTCACGTGTAAAACTTTTTCAAGACCATGAAAAAATGGTGTATTTATAAAACCAATAAATATAGAAAATATACCTAAAAGTAGTAGGGGTCTTGTCATTGCTTTTGGTGCTTCAGCAACATCTGAGTGTTCAAAACCATTATCTTTTTCAAAAATTAGCAACCAATGTCTACCCATATAGAATGCTGTAAGAAAAGCCGCACCTAATGCTAAAGCCCAAAAAACATAATAGATACCTCCATTTACAAAAACGGAAGCAAGTATTTCATCTTTTGACCAAAAACCTGCAAGAGGAGGAATGCCTGATATTGCAAGAGTTCCTATTCCCATCATTGATGCAGTAATTGGCATTTTTTTTCTAAGTCCACCCATTTTTCTAATATCCTGTTCGTGGTGCATAGAGTGAATTACAGCACCAGCACCAAGAAACAAAAGTGCTTTAAAAAATGCATGAGTGACTAGATGAAAAATTGCAGCGACATATGCACCTGCTCCAATTGCAATAAACATAAATCCGAGCTGAGAAATTGTTGAATATGCCAATACCTTTTTGATATCAAATTGATTTATGGCAGAAAATGCAGCAAGAAGTGCTGTTATAAGTCCAAAAATTATAATCAATAAGCTAGCTATTTTTGAGTGTTGTAATAAGGGAGATATCCTGACAAGCATAAACACTCCCGCAGTAACCATTGTGGCTGCGTGAATAAGAGCGCTTGCAGGAGTTGGACCTTCCATGGCATCTGGAAGCCAACTAAAAAGAGGGAATTGAGCAGATTTACCAAAAGCACCTAGCAATAAAAAGAGGGATATAGCCGTAATAGTAGACTCAGCTATTCCACTAGTATTTTGTAAAATTTTATAAAAATCAAACGTATTAAAAGTATCTAAAATAATCATTAATCCAATTAAAAATCCAAAGTCCCCGACTCTATTTATGACAAACGCTTTATTACCGGCTTTTGCAGCAGCTGGTTTTTTAGACCAAAATGAAATTAAGAGATATGAACTCAAACCAACTAATTCCCAACCAAAGAACATCACTAAGAAGTTTGATGACATGACTAGAAGTAACATTGAAAAAACAAAAAAGTTAAAATACACAAAATAATTACAATGATTTTCGTCCTTTTCCATATAAGAAGTGGAAAAAAGTTGAATTACAAAAGATAGTCCAGTTACTAAGATCAGCATAATTCCAGATAGTCCATCAAGAGTAAAACCAATGCTTATGTCAGGATTAGAAATCCATTGAAACAACTCAACGTTTACAGGTTTAAATTTATCAAGCCCTAAGACAATAAATGAATAAGCGGCAATAGCAAATGACAAGAGTGCACTATTTAAAGTAAAAAAGTTTGTAATTAATTCATTAAATAGTTTTTTGTTTAGAAAAAGGAAGATAGCAGTTAAAAAAGGCAGAAAGATTGGGAGAAGAAAAATTAATTCCAATTTAACCTCTTGATACATTCAATACATCTACTGATGCAGATGACTGCTTTCTAAATATAGAAACAATAATCGCAAGGCCAACTACTACTTCAGCTGCTGCTACTACAAGAACAAAAAATACAAAGACTTGACCATCAACCTGTCCAAAATGTTTAGATGCAGAAATAAAAGTTAAGTTTACTGCGTTGAGCATTAATTCAATGCACATAAACATAATGAGAGCATTTTTTCTAATCATCATTCCTAGAAACCCTATTGAAAAGAGAATCGCTGCAAGTGTAAGATACCAGTCGGTAGTTACTTCAAGCATTACTATTTCGTTTCTTTGTATCATAAGCTAAAGCTATAGCTGCAGCGGTAGCAACAATGAGAAGTAAAGAAATGATTTCAAATGGAAATATCCACTCTGTAAAAAGTACGCCTGCAATTAATTGTGGTGTTCCTTCTGTATCAAACTCAACAGGTGGGAACCAGAGATCCCACTTGAAGTCTGAACTTATGGCAACATATGCTAAAAGGGAAATAAGAATTAAAAATACTCCACTCACTAAAAATGTTTGACCTTTAATAGAGTCAGTAGTTTGTTCTTTTTTATCTACCCCTATCATCATTATTACAAACAAAAATAGAGTCATAACTGCTCCTGCGTAAACTAACATTTGTACCATTGCAACAAAAGTCGCATTTAAAGTTATGTAGATTATTGCTAAGGAAACCAGTGTCATAACTAAACCCATAGCGTTATGTACAGGGTTTTTGGCAAATATAACAATGAGTGCGCCTATGATAATGAGACTTGCTGGAGCAAAGAATAAAAGCGCCTCAACCAACTTACTCTTCCTCCAATGTCTGTCCTTCTTCAGGAGGTTTCTTTCCAACTCCGAGTGAACCTGACCAATTTACTACATTTTGAAAATTTGGATTTCCATTAGGAGAAGTTGCTCTCATCCATCCATCAGATGTATTTAAATCATCAAAATTAGTAAGCTTAGTTTGTTCCTCATGAGTGTTAGGGGTTCCATCATCTTTTACAACTAATACCTCTTTATCAAATATTGCCTCGGACCTGTTAGCAACACTCATCTCAAAAAGAGAAGTCATAGTGATAGCTTCAGTAGGGCAGGCTTCCACACATAACGCACAATAAATACACCTGAGCATATTGATTTCATAAATAAATCCATATCTCTCCCCTGGACTAACAGGGTTCTCTTCTGGATTATCCTCTCCTCGAACATAAATGCATTGTGCTGGACAAACTCCCGCACACAGCTCACAACCTATACACTTTTCCATGCCGTCTTCATATTTGTTTAAAACATGGCGACCGTGAAATCTTTGGGGCTTTTCTCTAAATTCTTTTGGATATTTGTCGGTAACTGATTTTCTAAATAATTCTTTGAACGTTACTTTCAATCCTTTTATTAAACCAAAACTGTCACTCATAACTTAACTCCAAGGTAAACCAAACTCTCTTAATCCTAGAACAATAGCGGACAATATTAGCCAAACTAGAGATGCTGGTATAAGCCTTTTCCACCCAAGCTCCATCAATTGATCATATCTGAGCCTTGGTAATGTGGCTCTTATCCAAACAAATATGAATAAAAGTGCAAACGTTTTAACTCCTAACCAAATTATTGGCATAATTGCAGATAATATTGGAGGCAAAATCCCCTCAAAAGTAGGACCAAGCCACCCACCTAGAAAAAAGGTTGCAGTAATTGCACACATGTTGAACATATTTATATATTCCGCCAAGAAAAACATAGCAAACCTGAATCCAGAGTATTCTGTATGAAACCCTCCAACCAATTCTTGCTCTGCTTCAACTAAGTCAAAAGGGGCTCTGTTTACTTCAGCAACAGCAGCTATGAAAAATATTCCAAATGCAATAAATTGAGGAAAAATATTCCATTTAGGAATAAATGAAACAATTGAGCTAAGAATTGGAATCGTTGTTGATAAGTTTCCTGATTGGCTACTAACTATATCTACAAGAGATAGTGAACCAGAATATAGGATTACTGGTACTAGAGATAATCCCATAGCTGCCTCGTAAGATATCATTTGTGCGGATGCTCTAACACCGCCGAGAAGTGGGTATTTAGATCCAGAAGACCACCCGGCTAAAACTACACTATATACAGCAATTGATGACAAAGCTAAGAAATAAAGAACACCTACATTTAAGTCTGCACCAACAAAATCAACAATATAATTTTTACCACCAATTTCAATGTTTAAGTCTGGACCTAATGGAATGATCATGAAAATTAAAAATGACGGTACCAATGCAATTATTGGTGCCAACAGATACATTGCTCTATCAGCTTTAAGAGGCATAATTTGCTCTTTTAATAATAATTTAATTGCATCTGCTACAGTTTGTAAAATCCCAAAAGGACCAGCTCTATCAGGCCCTACTCTAGACTGCATTCCAGCAACTAATTTTCTTTCAAGCCATATCAACAATATTGTGTTAGTCAACAAGACAGCCAAAACAATATTTGATTTAATTAATGCAATAATTAATTCAGTTGACATTTAATGCTTCTTTCACCTGACTAGGTATGATCATAATTTCCCTTGAGAAGTCAAACTTATTTAACTCCCTTCTATTTGTTGGGATATAAATTAGGTCATTAGGAAAACTTTTATTAACTTCATACCTAACTGCAACTTCAAATTCATCTTGAATTAATATACATTTACTTGAAGTTAAATTATATTTTTCAACAACACCTTCACTTACTTCAATGTATTTTTTTGAACCTAATAGAGAAATGCTATCAGAATGTCTTTCAGTAGCAGAATCCCCATAAAGTTTTTCTCCCGTAAAAAATTTAGCCTCATTTGAATTATTATCAGTAGAAGAAATTTTAGGTTTAGAAACATTTACCATTCCATCTAAATTTGATGGTTTATCTAAATTATCAAACACTGGACTTAAAGAAGAGTCAAGATTTTCATAAGCTTTTTTATTAAGGCTCTCTAAGCTATTTGTCTCAACTGTTAGTCCTGCAAAATTCATTAAACTGGTCATAAATTCCCAATCACTAACAGTTTGCCCTGGAGATGGGACAAGTTTATCAATGCGAGAAGTTCTAAATTCAATATTTGTAAAAGTACCTTCTTTTTCACCCAGTGTTGAGCTCATTGGTATCAAAAAGTTTGCCAGTTCTGAAGTTTCATGATTGAAATTGTCTAATGCTACAACTGTATCAAGGCCTTCGATAATTGATTTTATTTGATTTGAATATACAGAGCGGCCAACAGGGTCTGCGCCAACAATAAATAATAGGTCTGTGTTTTCTTCCGAAATTTCATTAACAAAATCATTTAGTCCTTTTACATTTTCTAAAGTTTGAAAGGCTCCATAAGTGTTGCCTTTTGAATAGGCATTTAATACTTTTGAATTTGAATTTGAATTTAAGAATTCAAATAATTTTGTGACACTTGTATCAGACTGATGTGGCGTTGATTTACCCAAAATTGCTGTAATATTTTTACCTATTACTAAATCTTTAATTTCTTTCAATTTTGAAATATCTTTTACTATCTCAAAATTTTCTGAGACTGTTTCTTTACCATAAAATACATCTGCGATGTCACTTAAGGTCTCATTCGTGTGGCCAAAAACAACTAACTTAACTCCATTTTTTACTGCCTGGCGAATTCTTAAATAAAGAACAGGAATTTTTTCTTTCAAATCTTCAGCCCACACAACTATTGCGTCAGATGAGTTTAAATCGTCAACTTTAGCTAGATCTACATTTTCGCCAAAAAGTCCTGGGTGCAACTTGTCATCATTTAAATAAAAACTTTTTTCAGATTGAGAAATAATTTCTGAAAATTCTCTAAATGCGACATAGTCTTCGTTTGTTAAATTTGAACCAAGTAAAAAATTAACTTTTGTTTGTCTGTCTTTTATAACTTCTGAAAGTTCAGAATATACATCCTGAATCTCGATTTCTACTAATTCATTATCAATCTTTTTAAGAGGTGTTTTTAATCTTGAATCAGAATTCAAATACTCAAAATTGTATCGTCCTTTATCGCATAACCAGCCTTGATTAACAGCGTCATTATCGACACCAAGAATTCTTAACATCTTATTTTGTGATGAATTTAATTCTATTGAACAACCCATAGAACAGCCGTTGCAAGTTGATCTAGTAGATTTTAGGTCCCATGGTCTTGCTTTAAATCTATAAGATGTAGAAGTCAAAGCACCAACTGGGCAAATTTGTACAGTATTACCTGAAAAGTATGACTTAAAAGGTTCATTTGGAAAAGTGTTAACTTCTGTTTTATTTCCTCTTTGGATAAACTCAATTAACGGATCACCTGAAATTTCATCTGAGAACCGTGTACATCTTGCGCATAAAATACATCTCTCTCGGTCAAGCAATATTATTTCAGATATATTTATTGGTTTTTCAAAATGTCTTTTTTCCTCAACAAAACGACTCTCTCCTGGGCCATAAGCCATTGTTTGATCTTGAAGCGGACACTCTCCAGCTTTATCACATATAGGACAATCAAGAGGGTGGTTAATCAATAAAAATTCAAGAACTCCCTCTTGAGCTTTTTTTACGACATCAGATTCTGTATCAACAACCATTTCATCACTAACTTCAGTTGTACAAGATGGCACCAACATTTTGCCTCTTGGTGTTTCAACTTCAACTAGACACATTCTGCACATGCCGACGGGATCTAAGCGTTTGTGCCAACAAAATCTTGGAATGTGAATTCCAGAGTCTTCACATGCTTCAATTAATAACTTATTAGGATCAGACTCAATATCTATACCGTTAACATTTAAATTAACTTTTTCACTCATAAAAGAACTTTCGTAGGAATTAAACTCTCTACCTCATCTCTAAAATCATTCATTAGTGATGTAATTGGAGAGACTGCAGATGGACCAAGGGGGCAAATTGTGGTCATTTTAGGTGGCCATGACAAGCCTGGAGAGATGTTATCGCATACATCAAGTAGTAAATTCATATCAGAAGTTCTCCCTCTACCACTAGCTATCCTATCTAGTATCATTTCAAGCCACGTTGTTCCTTCACGACATGGAGTACATTGGCCACATGATTCATGTGCAAAAAAACTAACTATGCTTTTTGCCGCACTTACAAGATTCGTATCTTCATCCATCATTACCACAGCACCTGATCCAAGCATTGAATTGTTATTTGCTACATCATCAATTGTCATTTTTATGTCTAGCTGATCTCCTCTAAACCATGGTGCAGAAGCACCTCCAGGTATATAAGCTTTAACTTTTTTATTATTTCTTATACCTCCACCAAGTGTTTCTACAAATTCACCAAAAGGACTGCCCATTTCAATTTCATAGTTTCCTGGGTTATTTACATGTCCAGACAAACTAAAAATTCTAGTACCTGTAGAGCCTTCAACGCCCAACTTGTTGTACTCTTCGCCACCATTCTCAATTATCCAAGGTACAGAGGAAATTGTTTCAACGTTATTTACCAAAGTTGGTTTCATATATAAACCTTTTACTGCTGGGAAGTAAGGAGGTTTTAGTCTTGGTTCTCCTCTTCTGCCTTCGAGTGAGTTGAGCAGTGCGGTTTCTTCACCACATATATATGCCCCTGCTCCTAGATGGACAACTATGTCAAGGTTGATCTCGGAACCGAATATATTCTTTCCCAAATATCCTTTTTGATATGCTTGTTCTACTGCTTGCTGAACTCTTCTAGCAGGCTTTGCATACTCTCCTCTTATGTATATAAAAGCTTCTTTTATGTTTGCTGAAAAACAAGTAATGATGATGCCCTCAATGAGTTGGTGAGGATCTCTTTCCAGTAAAATCCTATCCTTGAATGTACCTGGTTCTGACTCGTCTGCATTTATTACTAAATATCGATCTTCATCTTCAGCCAAAAATCCCCACTTAACTCCGGTTGGGAATCCTGCACCACCTCTTCCTCTTATATTTGATGCCTTAATTTCTTCTAATATTTTTTCAGGAGAGCTTTCTAAGATTGTTTTTTTTGCAGTCGAGTACCCATTGTTTTTTTCATAACTATCAATTAGATGGCTATCTTCCGGATTATCTCGCATGTGTTTTGTAAGAAGAATGGTTTCTTTCATTTTTTTGCCTTAGTTGTCTTTAAAGTTTGAAAGCCTGGAGCAGTGGAGGTAGCACCAGAGTTATCTTGAATAGCCCAATCAAAAGATTTTATACCTCCGAAATTTTCTTGCATTTCATCAGCTACAACAACATCTGGTTTTGTATCTTTTAACCATTTGCACAAATTTATAGCATTTTCAGGAGTTACACCCTCAACTGTCTCATAATTGACTTGTACTGCTGGAGCTCCACCGCAAGCGCCAATACATTCCACAGCCTCAAAGGTGAATAATTCTTCTTCATCAGTTTCATTATTATTTAAGCCCGTAAATTCTTGAACTTTATTTATTACTTCACTTGAATTATTGATCTCACATGATATTGATTTACAAACACTTAATAAGTACTTTCCAGTAGGTTCTTGTTTATACATTGAGTAAAACGTCGAAACTGATTTCACTTGTACTTCTGTTATACCAACTAATTCACTTATTACAGTTATGGAGTCATCAGAAATATAGCCATCCTTACTTTGTGCTAAATGCAAAAGAGGACCTAGTGCAGATCTTTTTTGAGGATAGAGCTTAATTATTTTTTTTGCCTGTTTTAATAATTTATCATCCCAACTCATCTATCCACGTCTCCTATCACGGGATCTAAGGAAGCTATTGCAGCAACAGCATCTGCAATTGGACTATCAGTCATAATGACAGGAAGTGCTTGAAGATTACAAAAAGAAGGTCCTCTGACATGCATTCTGTAAGGCTTTGCTGAACCATCGGAAACTATGTAACAACCTAGCTCTCCTCTAGGTGACTCAACGGCAACATATGCATCGCCTTCTGGAACTTTAAAACCCTCCGTATAAATTTTAAAATGATGAATTAAAGCTTCCATTGATTCATCTAATCTTTTGCGTGGGGGTGGCGTAATTTTTTTATCTTGTACTTTATACGGGCCTTTTGGCATATTGTTCATTGCTTGTTCAATGATTTTTAGACTTTCAAAAATTTCTAATACTTTTACTCTCCATCTAGCAAATACGTCTCCTTCATTTAAAGTTGGAATGTCAAATTCATAATTTTCAATTCCCGAGTAAGGTTGAGACTTTCTTAAATCCCAAGAATACCCAGAAGCTCTTAAGCTTGGTCCAGTTACGCCATAAGCAAAACACTCCTCTGTAGTGAGGATTCCAACATTTTGTAACCTTCCTTTCCAAATAGGATTGTCTAGGAGCATGTCGTCGTAATCTTTTAGCTTTTCAGGTATTATTTTTAAAATTTCTTCAACATCTTTTTGCCACCCATCAGGTAAATCTGCTGCTACTCCACCAGGCCTTATATAGTTATGGTTCATTCTTAGCCCTGTTGTTTTTTCAAAGAAATTTAAAATTAACTCTCTTTCTCTGAAGCCAAAAATCATCATGGATAAAGCTCCTATATCCATTCCGCCAGTAGCAAGAGCAACTAAATGTGACGAAACCCTATTAAGTTCGGTCATCAAAATTCTTATCGTTTCTGCCCTTTTTGGGACTTCAATACCAATAAGTTTTTCAGTTGTGAGAGAGAAAACTAACTCGTTAAACAATGGGGAAAGGTAATCCATTCTTGTTGTGTTTGTCGGACCTTGAAAATAATTTAACTCTTCACCAGTTTTTTCCATACCTGTATGTAAATATCCAATAATTGGCTTAACACGTCTTACAACCTCTCCTTCAAGCTCTGCCTGAAGTCTCAAAACACCATGGGTTGAAGGGTGTTGAGGTCCCATGTTTACTATCATTCTTTCATCGTCAGATGTATCCTCATCAATAACAAAATCATCAACTACTTCGGTTCCTGTCTGAATTTTTATTTGCTTTTCATTTTCGTTTTCAAGCATTTTTTGAGAGCCTTCGTCAGTTGAAGATATATTCCAACCACCTTCTTCTGAATTTGTAGCCCAAAAATCTAATTTATTTTTAAAATTACTGAGCTTACTTTTTTTAATTTTATTATTTTTCACTTAATCAACCTTTGGCGCATTTTTAAACTGGACTGGTATTCTTCCAGATCCATAATTTTTTCTTAATGGATGCCCTTCCCAATCATCAGGCATTAAGATTCTTGTTAGGTCTGGATGGTCTTCAAAAACGATACCAAACATGTCATAGGCTTCTCTTTCATAAAAATTTGCACTAGGGTATACGTCAGTTATTGAAGGTATTGTTAAATCTTCATCATTAACAAATACTTTCACTGTCTTACGTGAATTTTTTGAAGTTGATAAAAATTGAACAACTATTTCAAATCTAGGTTCTTTTTTTCTAAACCAATCAACTACTGTTAGGTCTACCATCATTTCAAATCCATCTTTTTTTAGGGATTCTATTAGTTCTTTATATTCTTCTGTTGTTGTACTAATAATTTCAGGGTTCATCTATTTATCTCTCCATCCATTATTTTGTCGTGTAAAGTTAAAATTCCATGCATAAGCGACTGTGGTCCTGGTGGACATCCGGGAACATAAATATCAACTGGAACTATGTGGTCTACACCCTGAACTAAAGCATAGTTGTTGAACATTCCACCAGTTGAAGAGCAAGCGCCCATAGCGATTACCCATTTAGGATCAGCCATTTGATCATAAACTTGTCTTAACACTGGTGCCATTTTTTGAGATACTCTTCCGGCTACAATCATCAAGTCTGCTTGTCGGGGTGATGCTCTAAAAACTTCCATTCCATATCTTGCTAGATCATATTTAGCACTTCCAGCAGCCATCATTTCTATTGCACAGCATGCAAGTCCAAATGTGACTGGCCACATTGATTGAGTTCTTGACCATCTGACAGCTTTATCAATAGTCGTTGTAAAGATATTGTCAGGAGTGTACATTATGCTACCTCCTGCAATTCTTCTTTGAAGTATCTCTCTCTACGTGGAATATTCCAATCTAGTACCCCTTTTTTCCAAACATAGTAAAGAGTCTCTAAAACAAAAAATGTAAATATTGATATGGCAGCTATGCCGAACCATCCTAAATCATTGAACCTTGTAGCCCATGCAAATAAAAATATTATTTCAATGTCAAAAACAATATAAAGCATTGCAACCATATAAAACTTTACTGGAAACCTTTGAGATGGTTCAACTTCCGGAAAAATCCCACATTCATAGGGTGCAAGTTTTTCAGGCGTTGCTTTTTTTGGCGATAATATATATGAGGCACCAAGTGAAGCCAAAGCAAAACCAACTGCAACAACCAGCATAACCAGTATCGGAAGCCAATCTAACATGTTCCCTCCATATTTGTGAAATTTTTCACAAGCTATACTCTTATTGTACTACCAATAATATGTTAAATTATTTCGCTAATTAGTTTTTTGAACTAAGTACTAATAGTTTTGTTGGAATTATAAATTTGTAAGCTATTTTAAAGACTTCTTTTAACGTTAGATAGGCTTCGTCAAATAGTAATTCCACAACAAAGTCAATTGTATCCTGATCATTTGAGGCAACTCTTAACAATCTTTTGGTCATAAATGGACTCTGTAAAATTAGTCTTGCTAAGGCACAACTTAAATAGTGTTTTCTGAATCTTTTGCTGAACTCTTTTTCGTATAAGTGAATTCCATCACTTAATTTTGATGAATGAATTATTTCATGTGTATTTTTAGCTAATAAATAACCAGCTTCCATGCCATAAAATATTCCCTCTCCACTCATCGGATTTATCATAGAGCTTGCATCTCCAATTAATGCAATATTTAGATCTTTATTTCGCTTCGGTCTCGATGAAGCAAAAGGAAGTAAATATGATTTTTGTTTTCTAATATTTTCAACAATTACTCCTCTGCTTTCAAGCTCAGATACAAAATTATCAAGCAGTACATTAATATCTAATTTGTCTTTTTTAAATATGCTTACCGGAACGCCTATTCCTATATTTAACAAATTACCCTTGCTAGGAAATGCCCAAGCATATCCCTTGTCTGCTGATACATTTATTTCGAACATTAGCGTCCTCTCATTGAATATCTCTAGGTAGTTAGGACTATCAATATACGCTCTTATGGCTATGGCTTTATGCCAATCAGAATTCGATTTATAATTTAATTTTTTTCTGATTCTTGAATTTGCTCCATCAGCGCCTACAAGAATCTTTGTTAAAAATTCTAAGTTTTCATTTTCATTCTTAATTTGTACATTTAAACTTTTGTCTAAATTAGAAGTGAAGTCAACAAAACTATATCCTTCATAAACATCAACTCCGCAATCCTTAGCTAAATCCAATATTCTATTATCTAGGTCTACTCGAGGAATAACATATACAATTGAATCTTCCTTATTTTTTACTTCAGGAATATAATTTTGAATACCAATATTATCTGGACCGTAAAGAGTTGTTGAAACAACTTGCGGCTCACCATCTAAAATATGTTCATTGTTAAATCTTTTTAATGCACTTATTACTCCTGGACCAATCGCATCCCCACATGACTTGTCTCTTGGAAATATTGCTTTATCAACTAATGCAACTGTTAAGTTAGGGTTTAAGTTCTTATACGAAATAGCAGCATTTGCACCAGCTGGTCCGGCACCAATTATTAAAACATCATAATTTTTAGGGCTTTTTTCCATATTTTACTAACTTACATTGTATTTCTATTAATACGAAACTAAATAAAGCTAATAAATAACTTTAAATAATTACATATAATTTCAGTATCTAATTAGATTGTGCATTAGTGAAAGAAAATAAAAAAATACCACCAGCTACGGTAAAGAGATTGCCGCTGTATTTACAGTGTCTAGATCAAGTTAGTGATGATGATATTGGTATTTCATCAAGTAAGTTAGCTGAACTAGCAAAAGTAAATGATGCTCAAGTTAGAAGAGATTTGTCATATCTTGGTACGCTAGGCACAAGAGGTGTTGGTTATGATATCTCTACTCTTAGAAATCAACTTCAGCTTGAACTAGGCCTTGTTGAAGGCTGGAGTGCTGTAATTGTTGGTATTGGTAATTTGGGCTCCGCTCTGGCACATTATGGAGGATTTAGAGAAAAAGGTTTTGGAATTGTTGGACTGTTTGATGATGATCCCAAGAAAATTAATAGTCAAGTTGCAGGTTTAGTAATCAAACCTTTAAGTGATTTAGAAAAGTACTGTGAAAAATTCAATGTAGCAATTGGAATAATTGCGACTCCTGGCGAATATGCTCAAGGTGTTGCAGATCAATTAATTGGATGTGGAGTAAGATCAATTCTCAACTTTGCACCCGTACTTCTCAAAAATGTACCAGATGTACAAATAAGATCAGTTGACCTCTCCCAAGAATTACAAATTTTGAGCTACTACCTAGATAGACCAGTTCTAAAAGCAGTTGACTAGACTATTTTTGATACACATATCCTAATACTGCTCTAATTACCAAACTAACATTTAAACTCAACCAAAGTGTTGATATAGTATTTTCAGTTCTTAAAAGATAGCTGCAAATTAAAAATCCTGAAATTGAAGAAATTACCGTTAACAGTGAGAACTCTTTTGACTTATCAAGTCCTAACAATATTCCATCCCAAAGAAATGCAAAACAACCAATAAATAAACTTGCAGCTACCATTAACTTTAAATTTGTGTTTAGCAATGAATCAAAACTATTAGCAGCAAATAACTGTACAAAATCTTCAAGAAATATCACTGTTGCTACGGTAAGAAAGATCGAAATTAAAGTTGTTACAGAAATTAGTTCTTTTTGTAATATAGATTTCTGATATTTTTCCTTTTTTGAAATTAATTCAGAAATTAAAGTTTGTGAGGCTATTGCAACTGCATCGACAAAAATATATCCAACAGACCAAAGTTGTAAAAGAATATGCTGTAGAGCAATTTCTTCCATTGACATTAATGAAGACCTATTTCTTAAGTAGGCCATGAAAAGAGTCAAAAATAGTGACCGAATGAGTATATAAACACCAACACTGAAAAATTTCTTTCTCATGCTAACTTTGTCAACATTTTCACTTGTTGAGGAAAGGGTGTTTTGGTGCTTTTTTAATACGACAGTTGAATAAATTGACGCACAAAAGAACGCCAGTGAGCTTGCAAAACCAATTCCAGCTGCACCAAAACCTAAGAATAAACCAAAAAACAAGCTAAAAACTATATTGAAAGCTGAAACTATAAAAGCACTATAAAAAGTGATCTTCGCTACTTTAAGGCCCCTTAAAACAGCTGTTGAGTGCATATTTACTAAGTAAAATGGTAATCCAACACACCTAAAAATCAGATAGTCAGATGACAAAACTTTGATCTTGTTGGTTGGCTCAAATGTAGAAATAAAATAGTCACTACTTAAATAAAGAATTAAGAATGAAATTAAACCTAATAATATAGATACATTTCTTCCAAACTTTATGAAATAATTTAATTTATTTACTTCATTTTTAGTATTTAATGATGATACAAGTGGTGTTGTTCCGTACGCTAAAAATATAAACACCCAGATGAAAACAAAATAAATTGTTTCACCAATCCCAATAGCAGAGAGAGTATCTAGATTTATAATACTTGCTATTTTTGAATCAATTAACCCTACTATTGGTTCCAACGCAAGCCATAGAAATATTGGATAAGAATTAATCCATATGTCTTTTCTAACAGAATTAATCATTTAATTTTCTTGCTTTAGTTAGGCCCCATAACATAATTTGTTCATGTGCATCAGGTCCTAAATTTTGTGGTGTAATAATTTTCTTCACATCATATTTATTTTTTACAAACTCGTTTAAAAATTGAGTTGGGGTTTGTGATTGGTCGATATACGGAAGAGAAAATTCAGAAAATAATTCATTCTCTAATATTTGAAAATCAGATTCTTCTATTTTGACTTTTTCATTTTTTAGGTAAAACTTTAAACCATTAGTTAAAATCTTTACGAAAGAATTTATATCAATACTACTCATGAAAAAACCTGAACAATTATTAGTCCAATCGGTCCTGATACTACTCCAATACCTACCCTGCGAAATTCATTATCTAAAATAGTATTTCTATGTGAATCTGATTGCATTAAACTTTGATGTCCTGACCTTACAGTAGATGCAATTGCTAAGTTTTCTCCAACTGTTGTAAAAGGAAAGCCAACTTTTGAGAGTCTTTCATTTACACTTTCACCATTATTTGGATTCTGATGACACCAAAAACCACCGACATACATTTCATATGCATAAGCTTGAGCAACATTGGATAATATTTGATTTAACTCAAGTCCATCAACATTTTCATTTTGTCTCTCTAGAGAAAGTAAGTTATAAATCTCTATAGAAAAATCTTGTCGAGACTGAAGATTGGATTCATTATATCTTGGAATTTCCAGACAACCATCATCATCAACGACTACAGATGATTTCCCGGTTAAATAATTAATTCTATTTACAACTTTTAACAAATCTGTGCCGATAATCACTTCTAAAGTTTGTTGAGGAGATCCTTCAGGGCTTACATAGAAATTAACAAGATTTGATTCTTTTACCGAATTTTCAAATAAGGTTGGAAGATTTACAATGTTTAGTGCAGTAAAAATTAAAGTCAGAATTAAATTACTTACTAAAAGTGATATGGCTGCTCCCAAAGCTTTGCTTCCTAAATCTGAAGTCTTTATACGATTATTTAACAAATTTTGTAGAAATGATGCAATAGTCAATATTGATACAAAAATTATTATGCCCCCAAATACTTCTGACAACTGTAGATTTGAATTTAACCAACTGCTAATGTATGCACCAATCTCATCTGAATATCGAAAACTTAGGGAAACAGCAATTAAAAGTGAAAATAGATAAAATATTTGAAAAACTGCTCCTTTTTTCCATCCTAAATAGAGGAAATAAAGCATGAAAATATACATAAATACGTCCAAATACTGTTGATTAGATAAATCAATTAGTAAATTTTCGATTATTTCACTCATTATTATTCATTTTATTTGTAAATTATTTAATTCTGCTATTGAATAGTACTAAATATCCGCTATTGTTTAATAATTCCTACAAATTAGTAGGATTTTTTAATTTCAGTGACTGAAAGGAAATTATATATGAAGAATCGCAAAGCTTTGGCTTTGATTGCGATTTTAGCACTTGTTGCTGCGGCTTGTGGCGGTAGTGATGGTGGAAGTGATGATGCAGTAGTGGAAGTTGAAACAACTGAAGCACCTGCAACAACTGAAGCCCCTACAACTACAGCTGCTCCTGCGCCTGCTGGTGATCCATTAATTTTGGCATCTTTAATGCCATTATCTGGTGACCTTGCATCGTTAGGACCTGGTATTGCACTAGGTGCAGCTCTTGCTGTTGAGCAAATCAACGCTGCTGGCGGTATAAACGGACAACCAGTTCAACTTATTGAAGGTGATAGTGGTTGTGATGGAGCTGTAGCTCTTACAAGTTTAAATGATGTAATTGCCCAAGGTGCTCAAGGTGTTATGGGAGCTGCATGTAGCGGTACCTCACTAGCTATTCTTGACACAGCAATTGCAGCAGAAGTTGTAATGGTGTCTCCATCAAATACAAGTCCTCAATTTACAAAAATTGATAAAAAAGGATTTTATGCAAGAACTGCTCCATCAGATCTTCTTCAAGGTGATGTATTAGCATCTCTTTTAGTAGAAGATGGAGTTCAAACAGTTTCTATAATTTCTAGAGCAGACTCTTATGGTAGAGGTCTTGCTGAGGCTACTGCAGCAGCTTTTGAAGCAGCTGGTGGAACAGTAAAGACTATCGTATACCACGCAACTGATGCTACAGAATTTACTTCTGAAGTAACAGCTGTTGGTAAAGGTGCTCCAGATGCTATTGTTGGAATTTTATTCCCAGAAACTGGTTGTGGTGTTCTTCAACCTGCATTCGAACAAGGTCTTCTTGACACACCTTGGTACATGACTGACGGTGTTAAAGATGCTGGTCTTGCATCATTGTGTGGTCTTGGAACTGCACTTGATGGATTCAAGGGTACAGCACCAGGTTCAGCTGCAGGTGAAGCAAAAGATGCATTTGAAGCAGCTTATGCAGGAGTTTCTGCAGATGGCTCACCAACATTCATCTTTGCTCCACAAGCTTATGATGCTGTTATGTTAATGGCAATATCAGCTGCTGCTAATGGTGTAACTGGCCCAGAAATTGCTTCTGGTTTAGTTGCTGCATCATCTGGTGGTGAAAAATGTATCGGAGTTGCATGTATAGCACTTGCAGCAGACGGTGTTGATGTTGACTATGTTGGCGCATCTGGTGAAATCGAATTAAATGCAGTTGGTGATCCTACTGCTGCTACATACGATATTTGGACAACAGAGGGTGATACTAACCCAGTTCTAAAATCAGTAGACTTCGGTTCATAATCTTTAATTAGATTTAAAAAAAGGCCTGAGAAATCAGGCCTTTTTTTTTATAACTTTCCTAGATATAAATCAATTACTCGAGGGTCATTAAGTAGTTCTTCACCTTTTCCTTGATAAGCATTCCTACCCTGATCAAGAACGTAGCCCCTATCGCTGAACGCAAGTGCTCTTTTAGCATTTTGTTCAACTAATAATATTGAGACACCTGAGTCATTTATTTCTTTGATAGAATCAAATACTTCGTTTATAGCTACTGGTGATAACCCTGCTGATGGTTCATCAAGCAATAAGAGATTAGGTGAAGTGATTAAAGCCCTAGCTAAAGCAAGAATTTGACGCTGTCCACCAGATAAGTTTCCAGCTTTATCCTTTTTTCTCTCAGATAACATTGGGAAATTCGTATAAATATTCTTTATTGATTCTTTTTTATTATTTACACTCCAAGCACCAATTTCTAGATTTTCTTCAATAGTTAAAGAAGGAAATACGTTTGCTACTTGAGGAACATAGCCTATTCCCTCCGTGACAATTTTGTGTGTTGAAAGATTAGTTTTTTCAATTCCATTTATATAAAATCTACCTGCAGATACTTTAATTAAACTCATAATTGCTTTTAACAAAGTTGATTTACCAGCTCCATTTGGTCCAATGATTGAAACAATTTCACCCTCATGAACAACTAAGTCAACTCCTTGCAGAATATTTAAACCCTTTACATAACCTGCTGCAATTCCGTTACACTCTAAAATTGTTTTATTCATCAGCTTTTCCAAGATAGGCTTCAATTACATTATTATCTGTTCTAATTTCATTAGGTATGCCATCAGCAATAAGTGAACCCTCGGCTAGTACAACAATTCTCTCAGAAATCTTCATCACGGCTTCAATATTATGTTCGACCATGACTATTGTGATTCCGCTATCAGATAATTTTGTAATGAGAGATAAAATATCCTCGGCTAACTTTGGATTGACCCCTGCCAATGGCTCATCTAAAAGCAAAATTTCTGGTTCATTGATTATTGATCTTGCCAGTTCTAATAGTTTTTTTTGGCCACCTGATAATTCTCTTGCATAAGAATTTGCCATATGTCCAATATTCAAATCATTCATTATTTCATTAGCTTTTTCTCTAAGACTGTTTTCATATAATTTCTGAGAATTTAATTTAATAAATGATCTTAAAAAAGAGTCATTTTTTATATTTGAACCAGAAAATAATAGATTTTCCATAACTGTCATTCTGTCAAAAACTTTTGTAAGCTGAAAAGTTCTAACCATGCCCATTCTCGCAATTTTATAGGGTTGTGCATTTGAAATATCTTTGTCCTTTAAAAAAATACTCCCACTATCTGCATTTTGAAATCCAGAGATTAAATCGAAAAAGGTAGTCTTACCAGCACCATTTGGACCAATTATCGATGTAAGCTCACCTTCTTTAAAAGATAAATCTTGGACGTCGACTGCTTTTAAGCCACCGAAAGATTTTTTTAAATTATTTACAGAAATAAGATTATTTGACATCTAAAAGTAGCTCTTCTTTCTTTCCTAATAACCCACTTGGTCTAAATATCATAAGAAACATAATTAAAACTCCGACTAAGAGAAACCTTACACCTGCTAATTGTTGACCATTTGCATTTTCGAATAATAGATAGGCCAATCTGTCAGTCTCTGAAATAATTACCCAGAATATAATTGATCCAAATATTGGTCCTGTAATTGTACCTACTCCGCCCAAAATCATTATTGCCCATACATAAAAAGTTAATAACGGAATAAAGACTGTTGTTTCAAGAGAACCATAATTAAATGCGAGTAGAACACCTGATAAACCAGCAATTCCTGCGCCAAGCATAAAGCTTTGAAGTTTTAGCCAAACTGCATTTTTACCCATTGCTCTAACAGCATCTTCGTCTTCTCTTACGGCTCTTAATGCACGACCCCAAGGTGAGTTGCTTAAACGCTTAAGTAACAATACAGTAAAAAATATGGAAACCCATGCAGCTAAACATACCCAAGCTTGTGAAGGTGAAAATCCTAAATTTTCTGAAAAATTATCAATGAATAAAGGTCTGTATTTTTGAAAATTTTCCGTGTAGTTTATTATGCCGTATACGCCGCCTGTGATTGACTCTAGATCTCTGACTAGTAGTCTAAAAATTTCTGCTGCAGCGATTGTTACAATTGCTAAGTAATCACCCCGTAATCTTATAGCTGGAAGGCCAAGTAATAATCCAAATAAAGCAGCAGCCATAATGCCTATAATTAATGCTGCAAAAAATGGTAAACCTGTAGTTGTAACTTCACCTTCTCTACCAGCTGCGTGAGGCATTAAAAGTAAGGTAACATAAGCACCGACTCCCATAAAAGAAGCATGACCAAAATTTAATAGTCCAGTCCATCCAAAATGAACATTTAATCCGATAGCACTAAGTCCGTAAATACCCGCGAATGTTAATAAATTTAAAAGAATTCTTAAAGCACCATCTGGGTTAAGGAAAAATACTAGATAAATTGAAAACGCAGTGACAAATAAAGCAAAAATAAATCTAAATGAAATTTTGGTAGATGTCACGAAATTCTTTCTTTCTTTCCAAATATTCCTTGAGGCCTAAACAGTAGAA
>CACHJT010000002.1 GCA_902580215.1 uncultured Candidatus Actinomarina sp.
CTTTTGGTTTGACCCAAATAGAGTCGCCTATGCAGCAGAGTTTATAGAGTCAAAGCTAGTACAGTTTGATCCAAGTAATTCAGCGAACTACGAAGCTGCTGGAGAAGCCTATGTATCAGAGTTAAAAAGCTTAACTAGTCAGGTTTCTCAGTTAATTTCATCAGTGCCTTCACAAAATAGAAAGCTCATAACCACACATGAGTCTTTAGGTTATTTAGAGGCTAAGTTTGGACTCGAAGTATTGTCAACAATTATTCCTGATTTAGACTCTTCAAATGAGATTTCACCATCACAGCTTGTAGGTGTGATTGATGTAATTGAAGATAATAATATAAAGGTAATCTTTATTGAGGCAGAAGCCCCATCAGTTTATGCTGAAACAATTGTGGCTGAGACAGGAATAAAAGCTGTAGAGGGATTATGGGTAGAAACCCTAAGGCCTGGTCAAACCTATCCAGAGTTTTTGATCACAGCTGTTGAATTAATTGTGGAGAATCTTTCAAATACGGATTAAGTTGATTGTAGATAACTTTCAGCTATCTAAGGAAAGATATCACAATGAAAACAACTGAAAATATATTTGATGACACAGCAATCATTGTTTCAGATGGTTGCTGTGTTCAACTCGCAAACAATCCTGCATTGGATGATGTCACTTTTGAAATAAAAAAAGGAAAAAAAGTAGCAGTCGTCGGTCCAAATGGAGGCGGCAAATCTACCTTATTTAATGCTATTGCAGGGCTGGTCCCCGTAATCAACGGTTCCCTCAAAATTAATGGAATGAGCCCAAAAGATGCAAAAGGGACAATAAGCTACGTTCCCCAAAGAGACTTAATAAATAGAAATTTTCCACTTTCTGTGAAACAAGTCGTTGAAATGGGTTTAATTAACAAAAATACTTTGAATCTGTTTTCAAGAAAAGAAATAAATTTAAAAATTAAAGAAGCACTTACAAACGTTGGGCTTTCAGAAAAGATAAATGAAAATATAAACAATTTATCTGGTGGACAATTTCAAAGAGTCTTAATAGCAAGAGGTCTGGCCCAAGATGCAGATATTTTACTATTAGACGAGGCATTTAGTGCGGTTGATGTAGGAGCCCAAGAAGACATAATGAGTTTAATCAATGATATAAACTTAGACGGAAAAACTATATTAGTAGCAACTCATGACCTAAATAACCTTGAAAAAAATTTTGACGAAGTGCTATGTCTTAACAGGCATTGTTGCGCATACGGAGATCCCGCCGAAGTTTTAACTGAAGACGTAATTGAAGAAATGTATGGGTCACATTACGAGATGTTTAAATATCATGCATCAGAAAACCATGAGAAAAATAATGATTGAAGTTTTAGTTGAACCCTTTAAGTATGAATTTATGATTCGCTCAATCATTACTGCTGTAGCATCTGGAATAATGCTATCAACATTAGGGCCCTTTGCCATAAATAGAAATATGGGTTTTATGGCTGACGCAATGGCTCATGCAACACTTCCAATTATTGCTGTAGGTGTGTTTTTTGGATTTAGTATCTCCGAGTTGGGGGTTCCTGCATCTGTTCTTATTGCGTTTTTTTTAGGTTACATTATTAAAAATTCAAATGTTGGCGAAGATACCGCTATAGGAATAATTTTCTCTTCTTTTTTTGCTCTTGGGTTTGTCCTCATATCAGTACTCAATGTAACAATAAATTTAGAAGATTTACTGTTTGGGCAGATACTAGCAGTTAGTCGGTTTGACGTCTTTATAGTGGTTTCAATGTGTGTTGTAGTAGTTGGCTTGATGGTTGTCTTCTTCAAGCAGTTGCTGTTCTACTCGTTTGATCCAATCGGTGCTGAAGTCAAGGGGCTAAACACAAATTTTTTGAATTATCTTTTTCTTGTAGTTTTATCTGTAGCAATTGTTGCTTCTCTTCAAACAGTAGGAATTATTCTGGTCTTAAGCATGCTCTTGATACCTGCTGCTGCATCAAAACTAGTAACAAATACATTTGTCTTTTCAATATACGTAAGCATTATTTTTGGAACATTTTCTTCAGTTTCTGGACTTTACCTATCGTATTTTTACAACCTGCCCTCAGGCCCAACAATGTCTCTGGTTGCTACTGGAATTTTTATAATTTGTTTTTTTGTAAATAAATTAAAAAAAGTAAAAATTCAATAACAAATGTACTCAATTTGGCTTCAGAATTCTACACATAATGACAAAATTTACAACTTAATTGAACGATACGCTAGAGATGAAAAAAAAGATTCATTTTTTCCACACGTAACTTTAGTTTCAAAAATTAATTCACATGAAAAAGCTATGGGGGTGCTTCAATTGCTCTCCAATAAAAAATGTAATATTACTTTCGATAAGATATCTACTGGAGAAACTTACTTTCAAAAACTGTATCTAGAATCATCAGACAACTCATACTTTTTTAATGCTGTTTCAAAAATAGAAGGTTGGCCAAGTCTTTGGGTACCCCATATGTCATTGTGTTACGGGGATGAGTTACCTAAATCTTTCGACTTAGGGGAGCTTAATAAACTCATCCCTATAACACTCACTTTTGACACTATTGCTGTTTACAAAACAGGCCCTAAAGTGTCAGAGTGGAAGGAGATAACCACTCTTTTTTTGGATTGATTCCAAAACAACAAATATATTTTAAATATCTAAACAATTGCAAAACTTTCATTTGAAAAATCTATTGATAAGCTTTGTGATGTAGATATTATTGAAAAATTATTTTCACCAATACCAAGAATTGCTGGAATTCTATGTTCAGCACACCTTATTGCCATGTGAGAGTTGGGACCTCCATACTGGGTAATCAATGATTTGATTTTATAATTAAAAATCCAATCCCATCCTGGGTCTGCTGCTGGGATAACTACTATCTTATTATCAAGGTCGTAAGGTTGGTTTGAATGATGGTCAAGTAGCAAAATTTCTCCAGAAACTGTTCCTTGTCCAATGTAATTCCCTTCTTTGCTCATTTCCTCATATAAATAAAAATCATCGGATGACGAGATTAAGTCAGGCATTAATGTGTTTTTAAGATCTAAATTAATTGTATTTTCTTGGCTAAATTCAATATTAAGTCTTTGAAAAAGTTCTTCATCACTTATATTTTGCTCCTCTATTTCATTTAAAATACCGTCAATTCCTTTTGTATAATAAAATTTTGAATTTTCTCTTGTTGCAATAGCAGTCTGAAACATTTCAATCCACGATGATGCTGTGTATGGAATATTGTTAAATTTAAAATATTTATCAATATTTGTAAATATAGCTTTTTGCAATGAAATATTTTCATCATGTATTTCACTATTTTGAATCAACAGCTCAGTGAACTCTAAATTATTTCTTAAATTAGATGAAGATAAATTATAGTTACCTGCCCTAATGTGTCCATAAATGTCTAAAAAGCTATCAAGACTTTGTTTTCCAATTTTGACCTGATAAGCGTCCGCCTTCATTTTCGTACTTATCGACTTTACTGATAACAATAATGAGTTTTTATGTGCTTCGGTAATTACTTCTTTTCTCAAAAGATTATTTAATTGAGCAAAATACACAAACCCCAATCTTGAATGATGTGTAAATGGCAATGCCATATTGTCTCTAATAAATTTTATATTTTCTTTTTTAGAGTATTCAAAATTCCCATCAAGCAAAGAGAACGCATTCAACATAGTCTTATTGTTTTTTTCTAGAGTTGATTTGTTAAAGCTATCAATATCAATTAAATCTTGATGCCATTTCTCAATCTCTTCTGACCTAATAATTTTTTTATATTCAATTGCGAACTCATCTTCAGAGTCAAACACATATGATGATCGAGAGATATTAAATTCAATTGAATCATGTAAATGCGGGTTTTCTTTCAATTTTTCTAATTGATGCTGTATTATTTTTTCACAGCTATCGACTTGTAAGCTTCGAGTTAAAAAACTATTTAAACTATGGTTAACATTTATGTAGGGCACATTATTGAAAAGCTCCATTAATTTAGCCGGTTTATATTTTCTATAACCAAATTCACCGCGCTGTATATTCCATGTTGAGTCTGTAAACATAAATTTATATAAGCCAAATGCAACATTGTCAGGTTTTTTTCCAATCATTTCTGCTGGATTCATGTCCGACATATTGCTAAAAAGGTGATTTATGCCAAAACGATCATCCGTAGTATCTTTTAAAGCCTCAAATTTTTTTATATTCTGCTCAATTATTTTTTTCTCTGTAAAGATCAAATCCTTATCAACTTTTCTCTCCATCAGAGGCCGTACTTGCAAAAGCAGTGGAGAAGAATTGTTATTCAAAACCATTTCAATGTCCAAATGTTTGTTCCCAAATAAATCTTCTAATTTTGTCAAAATATTTAGATATATAGAATATTCATCATATTTTTTTGGTAACTTGTTTATTGATCTATGAACATAAAAATTTTTAATCTGATTGTACTTTCCAGATGTAACAGCATCAGTTTCTGGACCACTATAAATTGAAAATGATCTGTAAAGAGAGTCTGTCCCAACCTTAAAAGATGTAAGCACAGATACGCTTCTTGCATTTTTTACATAATCTTGCAAAATCACGGTCTGATTCACATCTTTTTCGTAGCTATTTAACACTTGATTCCATGATTCTTTAATATCATTTATTCTTTTCTTGCTGATTGGTCCGATGGAAAGATATTTACCTGCATTAGAAGAGCTCTCTAAGTCTTCATTAGAACTATTGCTTCTTATCATTATTTCTTCTGAAAAATCATTGAGAATCTCGTTAATATTTTCTAAATCTTTCAAAGAAAGCTCTCTAAAGTATGGAATTTCTATATCCGTATGGTTTGCTACAAACTCTAGGTTTTTAGCTTTATTACCATAATTTATTTGATCATCCATTCTCACCTATTTGTTTACTGACTCCAAAGCTACTTGAACTTTTTCAGACGGAAATTCGTAGTCAACCATCTGTCCACTCAAAAAGTTTTCATAAGCTTTCATATCAAAGTGACCATGTCCACACATTGCTGTCAATACAGCAATACTTTCAGAATTTTGGTCGGCATCTTTCACTGCCCTAATTGCTGACGCAATTGCATGAGTTGCTTCAGGAGCAGGAACTATGCCTTCTGTTTTAGCAAATAGTTGACCAGCCTCGAAACACTCTTTTTGTCCTATTGCTTCTGCTTCGATTAATTTCTCTTCATACATTGCACTGACTAAAGGTGCCATTCCGTGGTATCTTAAACCTCCAGCATGAATTGGATCAGGCACAAAAGAATGACCAAGGGTATGCATTTTGACTACGGGGGCCATTCCTACTGAATCCCCAAAATCATATGCATACGTTCCCTTAGTCAAAGATGGACAAGCCTGTGGCTCAACAGCTCTAATAATCGTAGACTTGTTATTTTGTATATTTTCTCTAGCAAAAGGTGTAAAAAGACCGGCAAAGTTAGAACCACCGCCAGTACAGCCAACTATTACATCTGGATAGTCGTCAGCCAGTGCCAATTGTTTTAGGGCTTCTTCTCCAATAATAGTTTGATGCATTAGGACGTGATTCAACACACTTCCTAGTGCGTATCTTGTTTTTTCATCTTTTGCTGCAACTTCAATAGCTTCTGAAATTGCAATACCAAGACTTCCAGGAGTTTCAGGGTCTTCCGAAAGAAACTTTTTACCAATATCTGTTCTTTCAGACGGGCTTGAATATACCTTTGCGCCGTATATTTCCATCATGGTCTTCCTGTAAGGTTTTGCTAAGTATGATGCAGCTACTTGAAATACCTCTAACTCAATTCCAAAAGCCTGACATGCAAAAGCCAAAGCAGAACCCCACTGACCAGCACCTGTTTCCGTAACCATTTTTGTAACACCTTCTTCCGCGTTATAAAACGCTTGGGGGATTGCAGTGTTAGGTTTATGCGAGCCAGACGGGGATCCACCTTCGTATTTGTAATATATTCTTGATTTTGTACCTAGAGCTTTTTCAAGTCGAACTGCTCTAAATAAAGGGGAAGGTCTATAAAGCTTATATAAATCTAAAACAGGCTTTGGTATATCTATAAAAGAATCTTGAGACACTTCTTGTAAAATCAAACCCATTGGAAATAAGGGAGCTAAATCCTCTGGACCAATTGGCTCCATTGTTTGCGGATTCAATGGTGGTGGTAGTGGATTTGGCAAGTCCGGAATGATGTTATACCACTGTGTTGGCATCTCAGATTCTGATAATAAAAATTTATATTGTTCGCTCATTGTTCCTCCTAAAATAAAAAAACCGGGCTGTGCCCGGCTTTACAAAACAACATAGAACTAGGCACCTACATATGTAGCGTCCACCAGTTCCAGTTTGTTACTTTATACATTGTTATTAATGTAGATGTTTTTTTTAAAATTTCAAAATTATAATTGTAAATTTTTTGTTAACAGAAAATGTCGAAATATCAATATATCCATTCATAACCTAGTATTGGGTTCATGAATAAAATAATTCACTCTATTGATTTAACAAAAATTTATGGAGAAAAAGAAACAAGTGTCACAGCGTTAGACAAAATCAATGTCGAGTTTAAAGAAAACGAATTTACAGCAATCATGGGTCCATCTGGCTCTGGAAAGTCAACATTACTTCATTGTTTAGCAGGATTAGACAGACCAACATCTGGTCAGATATTTCTAAAAGAAGATGACATATCAACTTTAAATGATAAACAATTAACAAAAATTAGACGAGACAGCTTTGGCTTTGTATTTCAGGCTTTTAACCTAATCCCAACTTTAACTGCTGAAGAAAACATCACATTACCAGCATCTATTGCTGGAAGAAAGCCAGATATGGACTGGGTAAAACAAGTAATTGAAACAGTAGATATAGGAGACAGGTTAACACATAGGCCCAATGAATTATCCGGTGGACAGCAACAGAGAGTAGCAGCTGCTAGAGCCATGGCTACAAAGCCTGAAGTAATTTTTGCAGACGAGCCATCAGGAAATTTAGATTCAAAATCAAGCAAAGAACTTTTAAGTTTCATGAAGTCCGTAGTTGAAGAGCTTAACCAGACAATCATTATGGTTACACACGATCCCTACGCTGCTTCCTATGCCAATAGAGTAATAATGCTTAAAGATGGAAGAATTGCTAGTGACTTAGAACAACCAACACAAGAAGAAATTGTTGCAGAGGTTACAGCTTTAACTAACATCTGATGTTTGGATTTACAAAGCGCCCCCTTTTTCTGATAGCCTGGAAAAACTTAAAAACCTATCCGGTAAGAATATTTTTAACAACATCATCGATCATTCTTGGTGTAGCAGTCATTATTGCTTCGAATATTTTTTCGGAAAGTAATAAATCTGCATTTGATAATTTATTCTCAGGCATTTACGAGGGAGTTGACTTAGTAGTACAGCCAATACAAGAGGATTTTGCCGAGGGATTTAGTGGTGATGGTGGTCAAGGGCCAATTTCGTTTGAAGTTAAGAAAATACCTGATGAAAGAATTGATGAGATTTCAAATCTACCAAGTGTAAAAGCGGCTTGGGGTGAAGTATTGGGTTTTGCTCAGTTCATAAAAATTGTAGATGGCGAAACAGTATTAATTTCTAATGGATTTGCTCCAACATTTGGAGCTGCTTGGGATAGCAATCCATATGCAGCGCAATGGTCATTAGTTGAAGGAGAGGCTCCAACTAATACAAAAGAAGTAGTCATGGATGTTGTAACTGCAGAAAATCATGATTTTTCTGTTGGAGATAGAGTGACAGTTTTGGCTGGTGCAACTCCTGCATCATTTACAATTGTGGGAATTGCAGAGTTTGCTAATGTAGGTGCACCAGGTGGGGCAACCTTTGCATTGTTTGAATTTAGGACTGCTCAAAAATTATTAGATTCAAGAGGCGAAGTAGATTTAATAAATGTAGTTATAGAAAATAATTTTGACATTAATGATGTTAAAACTGAAATAACAAACTTAGATTCAGAAAATTTAAATGTAATAAACGCTCAAGAAGCTGCAGCTGAACAAGCTGATTCTATCAAACAAGGCTTAGATTTTTTTAATACAATACTCAATGTATTTGCTGGTATCGCAATATTTGTTGGCGCCTTTATCATTCAAAATACATTTCGAATCCTTTTACTCCAAAGAACAAAAGAGCTTTCGCTACTTAGAGCTCTAGGTACATCAAAAAGACAAATTTATAGATTAGTAATTTCTGAATCTCTGTTTATGTCTGTAATTGGATCTGGTTTGGGTATTGCTCTTGGTATTGGTTTAGCTGTTGCAGTGAAAGAAGGATTGCAATATTTTGAGTTTGGACTACCAGACGGACCACTAGTTTTAACAACAGAAGCTGCAATAACAGGATTAATTATTGGAATAACAGTTACAATTTTGTCCTCTTTACTTCCAGCTAGAAAAGCCTCTCAAGTAAGTCCAATGGAAGCCATTAGAGACAGTGTTTCAACACCTAGAAGGAAATCCTTACTTATTCGATTAGTTTTTGGTTCGCTCATTTCTGTTGCTGGGTTTGGAATGTTATTTGGTGTTTTGTACGATTTCTTAGATTTACCAACCTTGACCTCTCTACAACAAGTAGGTTTTGGTGCAGGCGTAATTTTTATTGGAATCTCTGTAATAACCCCATCGATTACAAAACCTTTTGTTTTTCTTTTTGATAAAGCTTATAACTTAGTTTTTGGAATTCTTGGTAAATTGGCTACTGAGAATTCAAAAAGAACACCAAGAAGAACTGCTTCAACAGCATCAGCTTTAATGATCGGGCTAACATTGATATCTTTGGCAAATGTTATAACGACTTCATTTAAGGCACAGGCTGAGTCCCTAATAAGTGAGGTAATACTTGCGGACTATCAAGTAAGTGCTTCTAATGTGTTTGTTTCACCTGGAATTCCGACAGGTTTATCGGAAGAGCTTCTAGAGCTAGATGAAGTAACAAAACTTTCCAGAACAAGAGCTACTGTTGTTGGCTACAACCAGCGACCACTTATTCTTGGTGCCGTTGACGAAACTGTCTTTGATCTTGTAAAAACAGACGATATATCCGGAAATAGAAAAGACTTTCTAAAAAAAGATGCAATAGGAATACTTAAACAAACAGCAGAAAGAGAAGAGCTCTTTGTAGGGGATGAGGTTGTATTAACAATTCCTGAAGAAGGAGAAAAAACTTTTACTGTCACCTATATATTTGACTGGACCACTCAACCACCGGCTGAATTTTTTGTACTTCTTGAAAATAACACTTTTTTTGCTGACGAATCACTTGATACAGAATTGTATTTCAATGTAAATAAAAAAACTCCGGAACTAGAACAGAAAATAAACGCAATTGTTGATGAATACCCTGGCGTTGAAGTAAGAGATGAAGATGGTTTAGTTGAAGAAGCTAACAATCAAATACAATTACTTCTTAACGTAATTTATGGATTCCTTTCCATATCTATTTTTGTAGCTCTATTTGGTATCACAAACACACTCTCTTTATCAGTGTATGAAAGAACAAGAGAAATAGGGTTAATGAGGGCAATCGGAACTTATAGAAAACAAATACGAAGAATGATTTTTATTGAGTCTTCTATTATTTCAATATTTGGTGCAGCTCTAGGTACAGGATTAGGAATATTCTTTGCTTGGAGTTTGATTCAGACATTAGCCGATGAAGGATTTACTGTATTTGCAGTTTCCATTCAGCAAACATTTTTGTGGATTGGTATTGCAATAATTGCGGGAGTAATTGCAGCAATACTTCCTGCTATTAGGGCAGCAAGACAAAACATACTCGAAGCTATCTCCTACGAGTAAATATTTTTTAACCTTACAATATTCCTATGGCTCAAGAAGAAATAGTTAAGTTATTATCTGAAATGGTAGAGATAAAATCTATCAGCTCTGACAAAAACCATAGAGATGATGTTGATGCTTCAGCACAATTTGTACAAAACTTATTTGCAGATCTGGGATTAAACACTCAAGTTATCAAGGTTGCAGGAGGAATGCCAGCTGTTGTAGCTCACACAGAAATTGACCCCTCTAAAAAAACCGTTCTTCTTTACGCTCACCATGATGTACAACCAGTAGGGGATGTAGATTTGTGGGACACTGAACCATTTGACCCTGTAGTAAAAGATGGAAGACTTTATGGCAGAGGTTCAGGTGATAACAAATCAGGAGTAGTTGTCCATTACAATGTTGTAAAACAACTCTTAAGCGATTTACCAGTAAATATCAAAATTTTTATTGAGGGAGAAGAAGAAATTGGATCTCCTACAATGTCAGACTTTATTGAACAGAATAGAGAAGCTTTAGAAGCTGACGTCATTGTTATTGCTGATTCAGGAAACGTAAAAATTGGCGTTCCAACTATTACGACCACATTAAGAGGCCTAGTTGATGCAATTATTGAAGTTGATCAACCAATGAGACCGATACATTCTGGCGTTGGCGGAGGGGTTGTTCCCGATGCTTTTATGGTGTTAAGTAGAGTTATTGCCTCATTCCACAATGAAAAAGGAGAACTTATGATCGAAGGTTTAACTCCTACAGATATGCAGGTAACTGAGCTAGAAGAATCGTTTTTGAAAAAAATGCTTGGATCAGATGAAATAAACCTCTTTGATACAGAAAGTATCTCAAAAAGACTCTGGTTAGAGCCAGCATTAGATGTTCTAGCTATTGATGCACCTCCTGTTAAGGACGCAGTAAATTTAGTTATTCCTAAAGCAAGTGCAAAAATCAGTTTAAGACTTCCCCCTACTGAAGACCCAGAGCATGCTATGAAAATGCTTGAAGAGCATGTAATGAGAAACATTCCATGGAATGCTTCTGTTAAATTTATTCCAAACTCCAAAGGATCGGGTGTAGTTGCAGATCCTAATAAACCATTTACAACAGAATTAGTTAACAGTTTTAATTCAATCTGGGAAAATGAGACTGCTTACATTGGTGTTGGTGGCTCTATTCCTTTTGCAAATGATTTTGTTAGAGAGTTTCCTAATGCAGAATTGGTACTAGTTGGCGCTGCTGATGAAGAACTAGGAAATGCACATGCACCAAATGAAAGTGTCCAAATTGACCATATTGAAATGCTCATAGAAAGTCTCGTACAAACTTTAAAAAATATTTCTTAATTTTTATGGAAATAGGTATAGATTCATTTGCAAAAAAAACTCAAACTAATGAAGGTGGTACTGTTCAGGACGATGCTCGTGCTATGTCTGAGCTAATTGAGAGAATAGTCCATGCAGACAAAGTAGGTTTAGATGTTTTTGGTCTCGGAGAACACCACAGAGAAGAGTTTTTAGACTCGGCTGCACATAATATTCTTGCAGCTGCAGCAGCAAAGACAGAAAACATTAGGCTAACCAGTGCAGTTGCTGTAATAAGCGCAATGGATCCAGTAAGGTTGTTTCAAAACTATGCAACATTAGATTTAATTTCAAATGGAAGAGCAGAGATTGTCGCGGGAAGAGGCTCATTCACAGAAGCGTTTCCTCTTTTTGGTTTAGATTTTAATGATTATGACGACCTCTATGCCGAAAAGCTTGACCTTCTGTTAAGAATTAGGGATGAAAACAAAGTTACTTGGTCTGGAAAATTTAGACCTCCTCTAGAAAATCAGACTGTGTATCCAAGACCATTGCAAGAAAAACTGCCCGTATGGGTTGGAGTTGGTGGAACACCAGCATCTTTTGTAAGAGCAGGAACTCTTGGTCTTCCTTTAATGGTTGCTGTTATAGGTGGAGAAACTCATAGATTTAGACCACTAATTGATCTATATTATGAAGCTGCAGAAAAAGCAGGCCATGATAAAACCTCTCTAAAAGTTGGTCTTCATTCACTCGGATTTGTAGCAAACTCAAAAGAGGAAGCTATTGAAAGGTATTATCCAGGATATAGAATTTGGTTCAATCAAATTGGAAAAGAGCGTGGCTGGCCACCAGTTACTATGGAGAGGTTCGAGCAACAAATCGGCGACTTGGGTGCATATGTTATTGGTGGACCAGAGGAAGTAGCAGAAAAATTAGTTAGACATAGTGAAGCTTTAGGAGGCTTATCTCGTTTTACTTTTCAGATAGATAACGCAGGTCTCACACATGAAGATTTAATGGAAACTTATACATTAATTGGAGAAAAAGTAAAACCTTTAGTTTTAGACAGACTCTAAATAATCAGGTAGATCAATATCAGCAGAATGATTTTTATCAACTTCTGGTGTTACAAATTTAGTTTCTACAGGTACTACTCCTGACCAAATTGGAAGGGTTTTATCTGACTCTTCTTCTTTAGGCATACCAGTGCGCTGTTTTAGTGAAAATTCATCAATTGTAAATTCAAGCATTGCAGTTTGCAGCCATTCATTTTTTGTAGGCTTTCTTGCATCTTCAAACCTTCCTTTAAAAAATCTATCAACCATATTTTCAAAAGCAGCATACATAACTGTTTCATCACTAATTCTTTTAGTATTACCAAACACAACTGCTGACTGATAATTCATAGAAGAATGGAAAAGACTTTTAGATAAAACTATTCCATGAACATCTGTTGCAGACAACGTTACATTTGAATTATTTGACAATTCTTTAGTAATTCTTGAGCCAACAGCAGCATGAAGATAAATTTTTTCATTATAAATTGCATGTAGCATTGGAATAGAAAACACAGTTCCTTTCTGGTTAAACGACACAGTTACAAAATATGTTTTGTTCAAGAATGAAAAAAGTTCATTTAGGTCATATGAAGCACGTTCTTTTAATCTTCTTACTTTAGATTTATCCACACTTAAATAGTAAACAAATTGTTAACGGAAGCTATAAAATTTTGTATTTTTAATACATCGACAAAGTTTACTTATTAGAATTGCCTTGTAATTTAAGGAAGTTAAATTGCATCACAATTAAATAAAGGGAGCTTATGGAAGGTAGGTTAACTTATGAAAAAATTTTTCACACAGCCAATTGGTGATTTAGCTCGACAAAATGCGCTAACTTTTTTAGTAATTAATTTGGTTGGTATCGGAGTCGAGTTATCAGGGTCAACAGCTTTAGATGCAGTTGATAATTTGTTTAGCTTTATATGGGGATTTTCACTAATCTCTATTATTATTGCTGGCTATTATCTTGCAGAAGGCTATGTTCCAGAATATTGGAAAATGGCAACAACTATATTAGCTACAGTTATTATTTTTGGTACTTTTCTTGAAATTACTGAACTTGAAGATGGTTTTTTACCAATTTACTTTTTTTGGGCATTTAACTCATTAATTTATGGATTAACTTTAAGAGGAAGTGGTATCTTTCGCCCAATTTATGAATACCTAACCATCTTTGGTGCGTTAATCATAACTATTGGAACTTCAGCAGATTTATTTTTTGACTATGAGCTTCCAGAAGCAGTACAGATAGTAGGGCTTTTTGGATGGTTGTCTTTGGTAGTTGGAACAAGTGTAGGTAACTACTTTGCTTGGGGTGATAAAGCTGCCTCAAGCGCAGAATAAAAGAAAGGAAATAAATTATGAAATCATTTTTTGCATCAACAGATAAAGAAAATGCACAACAGGCAGGTTACTTATTTCTAATAGTTAATATTTTAGGATTTGTAACTACAGGATTAATGGGAATGGAAGCTCCTCCTGGAGAAAAATTAGTAAATTTCTTCTGGGGTTTAAGCCTAGCTGGTGTTTTTCTAACCATTAAACCATTGCTTGGTGACAATGTACCAGAAAATTGGAGAGAGGGAACAACCTTTCTTGCTGCAGCGATCTTTACCGCTAACACTTTACTATTAGGAAGTGATGGAAATGAATTTGCTCCATTTTTCTTCTTTATATGTTTAAATATGATTGCTTTATATGCGGTATCAGAAGGTGTAATTGGTAATATTTATCGATACAGCCTCTTAGTGGGTGGAGCCATTGGAATGGTAATCTCAGGTGCTGGCGCATTTTTTGACTACGAGTTACCAGAAGCATTAATGCCGATTGGATTAGTCATTTGGCTTGCATTCATTTTAGGCCTAGGTGTTGGACCATTGCTAGCATGGCGAGATAGATAATGTATGTAAGACTAGGATTAGCTAACCCTAAAGAAGGGATGACAGAAGACGCCTTAAATTACTTTAGGGATGTAGCAATACCTGTATACGATCAAGTAAGTGGACTTCTTGGTGCTGCAGCTTGCATTAATAATGCTGGCCAGCTTATGGCATGGACTACTTGGGCGAACAATGAAGCAAAAGAAGCTGCAATGTCAGAGTTTCAACAAAACCTTTCAGGATTAGCCGATTTCATTACAGAGCCTCCAACAATACTTGAAGGGCCAATGGTTGCAGGACAACAATACATTATGGTTCCAAAAGATGGTGAAGAACCATTTTTTGCAAGATTTGTATTAGGCGGTGGAACTCAAGAAGGTAAAACTTATGATGATGTTGCAGAGTTTATGACAAACACTGTTTATCCCGCATATGAAAATGTTGATGGCATATTTGCTACTGCCGCATGCAAAGTTGACGACAACAGTGGTTTTAGTTTCAATTTTTGGATTAGTCATGATGCTGCACATGCAGCATCTGATGTAATTGCAGATGTTGTACAAGATGCAGTTACAAATCTAATTAAAGAAGCACCTCAAGAATTAACAGGAGAATGCAACGTTTGGAAAAACTATGTTGATTTTCCTGTAGGAAAAATATAGAAAGGAAATTATGTTAACTAGTAAAGAAGCTCAACTTGGTAGTTTAATGGCAAGAATTGCTGCATTGGGAACCATTGTTGTATTTGCAGTTCAAGCATTGCTTATTGGACCAGATCAGGTTGGCTATAGTACTCAGTACGGAGCTATTGTAGATATAGTTTCATTTGTTCAAACTTTTGGAATTTTGTTTACAATTTCGTTAACTCAAAAATTATTTGGAGACAACAATCCATACTTTAGGATTGTCAGTGCAATACTATTTGTTGCTGCAGTAATTCAACTAACAGGATCACTGTCATCAACAGGTAATGCAAACAGTGTCTTTGACTCTGTTTTATCGCCAGACCAAGCAAATGCTGTTGCAAATAATGGACAGCTTGTCACATTCCTCTTATATGGAATATGGGCCTTATGTTTAATAAGTGCTGATGTAAATAATCGTGTTCCATCGTGGGGAAGAATGTCAGGACAAGGCGCTGCTTACCTTGTGATAGCTGTTCAAATTGGAGCATTGTTTGGTTTGATACCACTAGCTGCTTTTGTTCCAGTATTCATACTTGGAGGAGTAGTTCTTTTCCCTGTTTTTGTATATGGAATAAGCATTGCATTTAGTGGAGCAGGTGAGTAGATCGTGTATTTTAGAATAACAATACCTTCTCTACAAGACGGAAAAAAAGATGAAGCAATTTCTTTTGTTAAAGAAAATGTAATGCCAGAGTTTGATGGCACACCTGGACTTCTAACAATGATGGCAGCTATTACAGGTGAGACTTCTGGTATTAATATGGCTGCTTATGAAAGTAAAGAAGCTGTAGAAGCAGTAGAAGAAAAAATACAAGGAGTATTGTCAGAAGCAGCTGGCATGATGGCAGCACCTCCTGTAGTTTACCAAGGTGATGCAGTTTACGGCAAGGTCTACCAGACCATGGCCAAAGAAAGCACAAGACCAAGCTATTTAAGGCTGGTTGTTGGTGTTGCGAAAGACACAGATGCAGTCTTAAGCTTTCTCAAAGAAAAAGTGGAACCAATCTATGAAGAGTCAGAAGGCCTTCAAGTAACAGGAGCTATTTTTGATGGAAGCAGCGCAATTAGCTGGAACTTTTGGGATTCTGAAGAGGACATGAATTCAGCTGTTGAAAAACTACAAGCAGTGTTGGACAGCGAATCAGAGACCGAACTGTTTGATGGAAGCACTATAGCGTATATGGGACCTGTTTATGCAGGCAAGTTGTTTATAGATTTTAATGAAGGAGACACTCCAACATAAATCTTTGTGAATAGATAACGCATAGAAAAAAAGGGATTTTTAAAAAAAATCCCTTTTTTTTATATTGAAAATATTTAGCATATTTCTATGTTTAGAAAAATAACTCCAACAAGAGTGATTTTAATTTTACTGCTTTTGTACATACTTTTTTCAGAAGATGATACGGCAAGAAGATTTAAACAACTTCCTGAACTATTGTTAAATTATTTTTAAAATGAATTTATGAATCTTAAAGATTTCACTGGTGTTGAATATATAAATCTTATAACTTATAAAAGAGATAAAACACCTATCACAACTCCAGTATGGGTTGCAGATTTTTCTAATTCACTAGTTATAACAACAAGTCAAAATGCAGGAAAAGTGAAGAGGGTTAGAAACAATGGCCAAGCAACAATTTACATTACTAACCAAAGTGGTTCTAAAAAGCTATCAGAAAGCATAGACTTAAAAGCATCACTCATAGAGGATGTAGATCTAAAAAAGCAGGCTGCAGATTTAATTAGAAAAAAATATGGAATGATGGCAAAAATGATTATGAAAGGACCCGATGAAAATAGGGCAATTATCAGATTAGAAGAAAAGGGAGGTGAAAAATGATGTGTCCTGAATGCGGATGTGAAGACGAAAGTTAAGTTAAATTATCTTTGTGCCATTTTATGACGTGATCAAATCTTTGTTTTCTGTGATTTGGCGTTCCAGATCTAGAAAGTTCATGACTTTCACCTGGAAATCTTAGCATTGCTGTTTTCACACCTCTTCTTTTAAGGTTAGAAAATAACTGCTCCGCTTGCTCTATTGGACACCTGTAGTCTTCTTGTGAGTGAAGAATGAGGGTAGGAGTTTTAATATTTGATGCATAAGTGATAGGACTTTTTTTTCTGTATAAATTTATATTTTTATCCATATCATCGAGCAAATACATCTCAGGAAAACCTATTCCTATATCTGATGTTCCAACCATTGTTTCCCAATTGAGAAGCGCTCTTTCAACAATTGCAGATTTAAACATACTCGGATGATGACTAATAATCCAAGACGTCATGAAACCACCATATGAGCCGCCCATAATTCCGTCATTTTTATTTGTAATACCCATTATTTTTTTCATACTTTTAAATGAAGTAATAACATCGTGCATATCAGTTACACCCCATTTATTTCCACAAACGTCTCTTAAGAAATCGTGACCCCTTCCACTTGACCCTCTTGGGTTACAAGCAATAACATTAAAACCAGCCGAAGCATAAGTTTGAAACTCATCAAAAAAGGTAAATGCATACTGGCTTGCAGGTCCACCGTGTATATTTAAGATTGTTGGCTTATCTTTACCTACAAAAATTCCCCAAGTATCTATCTCAGATTTTCCAGTATCAATTCTTTGATGTTGACAATCCCAAGTTTTAACTTTTTTAGTAAAAAATTCATTAGCTTTAGAAATTTTTGTAAGTTGACCATTATTCAACTCGTATATTTCATCAGGATTTGAAAATGAATTTGCTATTACGAACGTTTGTTCATTGTTAAAAGCAAAATCTTTAATGGTAACTTTTGAATTTATTAGATCTACATTGTTTGTTCCATCTCGTAGTAAAGTTTTTCCAGAATCTTCGTACAAGAAATAGAGGATAGCTTCATTCACTTCTGCTTTAACTATATTTCTATCAAATAAACGATACTTATAAGATACTTTTCCAGTGTTTGAAATTTTTAAAACAGTAGTATTTGTAGGCCAGTCAAATCTTTTTCTCATGCCTACTGCATGAAGTCCATCTTCGTAATAGAAAAGATTTCCCATACTGCCTTGCGAATAAATTTCTTTAATTTTTGAACCCTCTATTGCTCCAATTTTCTCTTCTAGCATGGTTCCTTTAGAGTTGTACTGGTCAAAAGAAAGCACTAAACCTTTCTCTCCCTCCACCATTGATTCAATAGAAATAATATCTTTCGCATCACCATCAACAATTTTGGTAAATTTCTTAGTTTGAATGTTTACTTTATAGACGTGAGATCTTTTATTGTAAATTATGCCTCTTGTATCAAATCGAAAAGGAAGGTTTTCATAGTACATAGGCTCGGAATTTTTATCTTCAATATTTTTAAACTCCTTACTCCACTCACTTGTAATCACATACATTGACTTTCCATCTTTACTTAGTGAATAATTACTTATACCTCCTTCAACTTCAAAGATAGTATCTATAGACCGGCCTACTTGCATATGGATTGTTGATAAGGCTTTTTTTGATCTACTTTTATCTTGAACAGACCTATTTGTTTTTATATAAAAAACGGTATTTTCTTTATCCCCAAATTTTGGATTACTAAAGTTATTGTTACCTGTCTTAAAACTTTTCCACTGTCCATTACTTCTTTTCCATAGTTCACTTATATAGGTGTTTGTTTCAAAGTCCATTCGAGTGCTTTGTACCACTAAAGTGGTACCTTTCCCAACTAGGTTAGACAAGGTATTGAAAGAGTTTAAATCAGTAGGCTTCATGTATAACTAATTCTATTTGATTACTTTATCTGCCACAAGTGTAATAACCATTGAGGAAAGCAAACCAATAGCAAAAGTGTTTAGGTCAGCTAGGCCGTAAAGGTCTGTAGGAATAAATACTCCACCTGGGTTTACTTGGAGGTCTATAAATAAATACCTATAGACGTAAACGAAAATCAAGGATCCGATAAATGGAATTATAAGCAGAATATCCTTGCTAGATTTTTTTATTCTATAGAAAGCTGGAAACACAAGGCAAGCTGCAAACAAATCGGCTACTAAAAATACATTAAATATACTCGTTACTTCAATTGAAATCACTAACGCAATACATACAACTAATAAAGTAATTAATTTAGCTTCTTCAGATTTTTTCTTAAGAATATCTAGAGAAATAGTTGATGCAATTGCATTTTCCAAAGTATCAATACTCGATGTTACAAGCAGCGTTGCCAGGGAAACGAGCAATATAATTGTAAAATTATTTAAATCAAGCTGTTCAATGAAGCTTAATGCAGGTGATTCTATCCCTTTTCCTGCACCAACTGCACCACCAATTCCTAAAATTAGAATAGTTAAAAATGCACCGATTCCAGAAAAAATACTTGCTTGTTTTATCGCTTTTGAGTTTTCTGCTGAAAAAGTTCTCTGCCAATAACCCATCGAAAAAACCTCAGCTGCAGTTACAGCAATTATTACAGCTAATGCAGATTTGAGACTAAAAGTTTCAAAAGAGCCAAGTCCTCCTGCATTTGCATAAGTGACTAATTTAGAAAGACTATTCTGACTTAACCAAATGGTAAGAACAATGGCTAGTAGTAAAATTATTCCATAACTTTGAAGCTTATCAGTAAAATAAGAAGCTTTAAAACCATGTCTGAACAGGTATGCAAGTGTAGTTATTGCAATAAGCAAGCTTATTAAAATTCCACGTACAGACGATATAGATTCAAAAACAAAACTAATTGAGGCAAACTCAGCTATTAAAAAAGCCCCCATATATATCACTGCTACTATTGAAACAATTTTTTGAGCAATATTGCCATATTTAGTTTCCACAAATTGTGCAAGGGTGGCTCCTTTCGGCAACAAATCTGCAATTTTAGGACCAAAGATATAAATCAATATAAAGGGTGTGGCTGCTGAAAGAGCATAACCATAAATGTCATATCCTAATCCATACCACGCAACTTCAGCTGGAGAGGTCAGAATCCAAAGACCCATTCCACTTGCGTAAAAACTTAAGCTTAAGCCGAGTACACCCTCTGACTTATTTAATACAAAATACTCATCTTCACTGGACTTCAAACTTCTTGTTTGAAAGTAGATCCAAGTCAATATCAATACAACTATTAAATAAACTACATTTGCGTTCATACATACCTCATTCCTATAAAAGTAATGGGATTTGAGTCCGAGTTCCCTTCGTTAGCATTACCTAACAGGTTCTTACGGTCGGTCTTTTAAACCCTCTCAGCTTTTGCTCCCGTTACCCAAATACTACTAGCAATTGTAAGTAAAAGTTATCTTTTAAGACACATTACTATCTCAATAATGAACTCAACCAAAACAACTAACTTAAAACAACCAACTTTGCTACAGGCTACATGTGCAATATTGGTTGCTGCTGTTATGTGGGGTTCAGGAAATGTACTCTCTAGAAGCTTATTAATTGAAGGCATAAATGAAATATTCTTAGTTACATTAAGAGTTACACTAATTGGTACAATATTATTTTTAAATTATTTTTTATTCATACGAGAAAAATTTCAAATAACGATATTTAAAGAAGCAACTATAACTGGAACTTTTTCTGTTTTTTCTGTAAGTTGGTTTTTTATTTATGCATTACAATATATTTCTTCTGGACTCGTAACTCTACTTATTAGCTCTGCTCCTATATTCACCGCTCTATGGCTGAAAGTACTTTTAAAAGAAGAAAAAATTTCAAAACTTAGATATATTGCTATCGCAACTGGGTTTGTTGGGATTTGTTATTTATTTGTAACAGGCGAAACAGGATTGTTAAATGATGGAAATATCCTCCTTGGAGGAAGTCTCGCCTTCTGTGGGGTACAGTGTATTGCTCTAGCGACAGTACTTAATAGAAAATATGCCCCTAAATATAAAGTTGCGACGTGGCTCACATATCAATATCCTTTAGTAATTATCTTGAGTATCGCTGCTTATCTAATTTTTGACATTTCACCACAGCAATTATCAACTTCTCAAATTATTAGAGTTGCAGCATTAGTTGTATCAAACCTAAGTGCATTTACTGCTTTCACCTGGCTCATTAGACGAGTCAGTGCATTACAAGTTGCATCTGTAGATTATTTAGTACCAATTGTTGGAGTGACAGCAGGAGTTGTTTTTTTAAATGAATCTTTTAATTCAAATGTAATTGTGGCTGCAGTGTTTATATTTATATCTTTGTTAATAAACACTAAAGAAGAATTTTCAAACTGAGCTAATTTCTTTTTTGACTTTTTTTAGATCTTGCCAAGTCAACCATTTTGGTTTACCTTTTTCTTTTGAAGGATTTCGCAAAAGATATGATGGGTGAAAAATTGGCATATACTTGATATCTTCTCTAACTATCCATGTACCTCTTAATTTAGAAATTGGCTCATCAATATTTAGGTACGATTGAACTGCTGTAGATCCAGCCAAGACTATAACCTTTGGTTTAATCAACTCAATTTGCTCATTTAACCATGGCAAACACTCTGCGACTTCATTTGCTGACGGCTTTCTATTATTTGGTGGTCGACACTTTACAATATTTGATATATAACAGTCCTCATTAGTGTCAATTCCAACAGACTGAAAAGCACTGTCTAGCATTTTTCCAGCCCTTCCTACAAATGCTAATCCTTGCTCGTCTTCTTGCTGACCAGGTCCTTCACCTATCACAAAGAGTTTCGAGTTTGGATTACCCCTTCCAAAGACAACATTATTTCGAGTTTTAGACAAAGAACATTTAACACAGGCGCTACATTCATTCTGTAAAATTTGGAATTTATTTTGGTTCACCATTTTATAAAAATATTAGCGAGTTTTCTAAAATTGAACACCCCAAGAGACAAGGTTCCTGGGATTTTTGTATACCAACAAATAAGGGAGCATTTGTTTTGATAACTGAACATATTATGTATTAGAGAATTAAATACTAAGTAAACACATTTTAAACGGTAAGGAAATTCAGAAACAGTCAGTAAATGAGAAAACCCTTGAAAACTCCGCAATCTGTTTCCAGATTTCCTGTCTCAAGGGTTATCTCGTTATACTTCTTATAATGATCATCTATAAAGATTTTCTTCATAAAAAGTAATTTAAATCTATCTAAAAAAGATTAAAAAATCAAAAAAAATTTTAGGAATTTTTCCCACTCTTTCTTCTGGAAATAATCAAATTAAACATGATTGCCAAAACAGTGACACCAAGTAAAGCACTAAGAACAGTTGATATAAAATCATTATTTATAGCACTAATTCCATAGTCATCAAGAAGCAAAACTATTCCATCTGTTTGTGTAAAGCCAAACTCTTCCGCGACGGATTCTAAGCCATCTGGAGATGACGATGCAAAAGGTGTGACAAGGCTTAAAAGTAAAATAAGAATAATAAATAGACCATAGAAAGATACTTTGGTTGTGTTTTCATCACTTCTCTCATATGCATAAATTAAATCAGGTCTTACTCGAATTAAAAGAGTGATAATAAGAGCTGTAATTACTCCCTCACCGAAACCAATGATGAAATGTGTTGTGACCATGGCCAACAAAACTGTTCCTACCGGTATTGATATTGTTCCACCAATTGCATATTGGATTGTAAAAGCTATTGATGAAAACACAACACTCAAAATTCCTGCAAGTACACTAACAGAGACAATAGAGGTTTTATTTTTTCCAATGAACTTTATCCAGTACTTAACAATAAACCAACTAGTTGCACTAGTTACAATTGCCATATTTAAAACATTCACTCCTAAAGCACTGAGACCCCCATCAGCAAAAAGTAGAGATTGAATAATAACTACTACTGATAGACAAATTAATCCCAATCTTGGTCCTAAAACTATAACTGCGAGCGCACCACCAAGTAAATGGCCACTTGTACCAGCGGCTATAGGGAAGTTTATCATTTGAAGAACAAATATTAATGCAGACATCATTCCTGTTAAGGCAATAAATTTATCTGCAATTAAATCTTTTGCTGATCTAATGTATGCCCACAATGTGCCAAAACTGATTACTCCAGTAGCGGCAGACATAGTTACATTCATAAATCCGTCAGGTACGTGCATAGGAAAAAGTATAAGCCCTTAGTATCCTTATTGCAAGTGTTTTGCAATAAGGAACTTAAATCAGATTATTTTCTTTAAACCAATAATGAATTTCACTCAATACAAAAGTTCTTGTATCTTGATTCAAAATTTCATGTTTTGAGTTTTCGACGATTATAAATTTCACATTTTCAAGTTTAGATATATTTTCACTCGCTTTAATTGGAACAATCTTATCTTTATCTCCATGTAGAACTAATGTAGGAATCTTTAGTTTTTCTATATTTTCATTAACAAAATTTTGTTCAGTAGTTATTTCATTACCGAATTTAAAAGTCAAACTTCTAAAAACTAGCGGATCATTAAAGTAACTATCTACGGTTTCTTTATCGGTAGACAAATTTCTCTTATTTACTGGTGAAGGCGCACGTAATTTTGGAAAAACCTTGGCCATAGCACCAGACATATTCTTAACGAATTTTGGATAATTATCATCAAAATGAGGCGCTGACAGTATTAGGTAATCAGGGTCAATTTTTTCTCTAAGAATTGCAGATACTGACACAAGAGAGCCATAGGAATGAGCAAAAATGATTTTTATATCTTTGTTTACAATTTTATTGTAAGCAATAACTAACCCTTCAATATTTTCATCCCAAGTTTCTATATGACCTTTTTCATCGATGTCACCATGCCCAGGAAGATTCAATGAATACGTTTCAATACCTAAGTTTTTTAACCACTCAACATTGTCTTTGTGACGTCCTTCATGTTCAAATAATCCATGAACTACTAATGCTCCTAAATTAGACACAAGCTCCCCTTTTTTTTATTAAATTTATATTAATGAATATTGACTTCATAAAAGTACCATTTTCAAACAATCCGTCTATGCAAAAATATGATGGTCCACTTTTTAATACATATCCAAATGAGAAATATCTGTCTGAGAAACAACTACAGCTTGAAAAATATGGAAAAGATTTATATGGACAAACAGAACAATTTGAAAATTCTGATTTAAACCAAAAAGTCAGTCAAACCTTGGGGCTAGAAGCAACCGAATCTTTATACGAAACCGCAGTGCAAATAGAAGAGGATTTAGCTGTCATGCATAATGGAAAGCTTGAAGCTATATGTTTTTGTTTTCCAAGTGGCTGGATACCAGGAAGAGAGTTAAAAGCAGATCTTTCTAAATTACACCAACCAGTTGCAGATAACGACCTATTACTTAAATCAAGTGAGAAATTATCACAACATATGAACAAGCAAACTATACGAAGATGGGTGTGGAATGTAACTACTGTTCCTGGGCTAAGTAATCACCCTAGTGAAGGAAGACCGCTATTAAATGATTTTGAAAATTTATATTTCAGATTAGAAACACAAATTTCGACACCATTAGATGAATCTTCAAGTTTATTTTTAGTAAAGGTAGATGTGGTCCCCCTAAAAAATGTATGGGATGAAGTAATTCTAGAGAGTATAAATTCAATGAGTGAAGACGTTTTAAATTATAAGAATTTATCTGAAATTAAAAAATTTTTAAATAGTTGATCTTTTCTCTTTCACAATAAGAAAAAGAATTAGCCCAGTCAGAATCGTTGTCATCGAGTTTGTAGCCATTAATGGAATGTCGTTTAAATAATTGCCATATAGAAACCAAGATAGGGACCCTAGAAATAAAAATAGATAAGTAATTAACGACAAGTCTTCAACTCTTCTTGTTTTTAATGTTTTTATCGCTTGAGGTAAAAAAGAAACAGTAGTAAAAAAAATTGCAAGGTAACCCATTATTTGAAAACTCATGGCAACAGTATATAAGAGGATTAGTTTAAATAAGGGTACTCGTGGGCCTAGTTAGATTTGAACTAACGACCTCATCCTTATCAGGGATGCGCTCTAACCAGGCTGAGCTATAGGCCCATACGTCTAATTAACAATAGTCTATCAATGGAAATATTTAAATTTTTTTTTCATTTACTGTAAGATTCAGTGCATAATATAAATGCGAGGGGATGTAGCTCAGCTGGAAGAGCACCTGCTTTGCAAGCAGGGGGTCGTGGGTTCAAGTCCCATCATCTCCACAATAAGGTAACCTAAATATATGGATAAAAAAGATTTAGAAAACTTGTCTGTTAGTGAGCTATTAAAACTTAAAGAATCTATTAATGATGAAATTGAAAAAAAGCGTACCCAACAGACACTTTCTAGTGCTAATAGAAAAGGACTATCTTTAGTTTGGATAGCAGTAGCAATTGCAATTGCTGTATTTAGGTACTTTAGTTCATAATGGAATATTTAATTGCTTTATTTATCGGAGTAGTAATTTTTAGATTTTTAAGAAACTCCATTTCATCATTAGCCAGCATACCTCCTGAATTAGATACAGATGATGTTGTTGAAATATCGCAATCTTTTATATGCAACAAATGCGGCACAGAGTTAACTATAAATAGGCAGTCTGTTGTGGCAAATGAACCTCCAAAGCACTGTAAAGACCCCATGGAGCCATTAGATTAATGAACTTTTCAAGACCTGAACAGTTACAGGAGCTTGAAAGTAAATCAGAATTCGATTTACTTATTATTGGAGGTGGGATTGTTGGATCAGCTGCTCTTGAAATGGCAGCTTCAAGAGGGCTAAGTTCAATTCTTTTAGAGAAAAATGATTTTGCATCAGGTGCATCCGGTCGAAGTACAAAACTTTTACACGGCGGTATTAGGTATCTTCCTCAGCTACAGTTTGGCCTAGTTAGAGAAAGCCTGCAAGAACAAAAAATATTAATCAAATTACTTGGGAGGCTTTATAAGCCCCTCAAGCTGCTTGCTCCAATTTATAAAGATGATGGTTTTTCAGACCTCCCTAAAATGCTCCAATATAATTTCATTTCTTCGTTTGCTTTCAAGCTGGGGTTAACCCTGTATGACTTACTTGGAAGCAGAAATAAAAAACAGAGACATATAAATTTTGATAAATCAAAAACAAAGGAAATGTTTCCTTTACTTAAACAAGAAAAATTAAAAAGAAGCTTTATTTTTCAAGACGCACAAACAGACGATTCAAAATTAGTAGTTACATTATTGAGGAATGCAGTGGAAATTAATAATGCTATTGCAATAAACTACATGGAAATTACAGGCATCAAAAAACAATCTTCAAAATATCAAATAACAGCAATTAATAAATTAAATGGCAACAAACATATGTTTGTTGCAAATAAAATTATTGCGGCAACAGGGGTACACGCTTTGCCAGGTGATTATTCTGTAAAGTCTTCTCACATTAAATTTAGTGGAGGAGCTCATCTTATCCTTAAAGATGATCCTCTAAAAATTAATGGAAACGGTATCTTGCTTCCAAAAACTGAAGACAACAGAATCATGTTTGTTTTGCCTTGGTTTGGTAACACTATAGTTGGCACAACAGATACCGAAACTTTTTCGGGAACACTAGACAGGCCATATGCAAATAATGATGACAAAGAATACATTATTAGACACGTAAAAAAATATTTCAATGTTGATAATGTTGAATACATATCATCTTGGTCAGGCATACGTGCTCTTATAGATAATCAACTAACATCGACAAAAAATGTTTCTAGGGGTCATTTTTTTAACAATGTCGATGAAGGATTTATTCAAATTTCAGGAGGTAAACTTACAGGATTTAGACTTATAGCTAAAGAGAGTTTGGAATTATTGTTTAGTGATAATTTTGAACTGACACCTCTAAGCTTTGTTGATGAGGTTCTAGATTTATCAAATAAATTTAATGAAAATGATTTAAAGAAATGCTTCGAACACTACTGTATTGCTAAACCAACAGACTACATGCTTAGAAGAACTCATTTAAGTTGGTTTAGTGATAATGGCGGCAAGAGTGAAATTTCAAAAATAATAGAAAATTTTGATATAAATGGAATTGAAAATGATACTTTTGAGGAACTAATTGATGAGGGTCTTTTAGATAAAACTTACTAGTTGTAGTTAGTAGTCATTAAAAAACCTGCACCAATCAACCCCAGCCCACTCCACAAATACCATCTTGAAACAGATCCAGGTAGCAAAGTTAAATAGTTAAGAACTATTAAAAGAACTCCAACAATCATCAGGGTCGACATTAAAACTGTATACCATCGAGGTGAAGGAGCATTACTTGTTGACATTTGACTAGAAATCTTTTTTGACTGCGTAGGTCTGCTATTTTGTTTTCTTTTTTTTGAAACTGGCATATTTTACAAATTAGTATTAATTCTAATTTATTTCAATAATATTATTTTTCTTAAACTTTATTAAGTTGTCTTTTTTCAACCCTTCTAGAGCTTTTTGGACCTTGTCAGAATCCTCATTAATTTCTTCAAAAAGTTTTTGATTTTTTATTTGGCCATTGTTTATTAAGAGTTTAATTATTTTTCCTCGAACTTCTCTGTTTGAACCTTTGAATTTTTCTTTACCCCTTTTATTAACAGAAAAATGTTTACTACAGCTATTTTCTATTGGGCAAATGTTACATCTCGGGTTAGAACTTTTACAAATAGAGCTCCCAAAATCCATAAATGCTTGGTTAATATCTCTTGAATCTACATTAAGTAGAAAATGTTCAAAATTTTCTTTGAAGAAATCTTTTGTATCATTTAATCCAAAATATCTTTGACAAATTCTTACTGTGTTTGTGTCAACAGCAAGAACCTTTTCCCCATAAGCAAATGAAAGAATTGCATTTTTTGTATATGGACCAACTCCAGGTAGAATCTCAAAATTTGGATAAATCTGATCAAAACCTTTCTTTTCGATAATTTTAGAAGCTTCAAAAAGCCTTTTGGCACGATTGTTATATCCTAGCCCTGACCACATTTTTAAAATTATTTTTAACGAAGAATTCGCCATAGACTTTGGCGATGGAAATTCTATAAAGAATTTTTCAAAATATAAGTTAGCTCTTTCTAACTGGGTTTGCTGAGATAAAGTCTCAATTAATAGAATTTGCCAAGGGTCAGTTGTATTTCTCCATGAAAAGTCTCTTTTATTTTTTTTATACCAATTAATTAAATCAATTTTTAATTTTTCAATTTTAGTTTTCAAAAGTCAACTCTACAACACCTTCTGGTTCTAAGAATTCACCTTTTCTAGGTATTTGCTTTCTAACAATACCGTTAGTATCTCCACTTACTGTCGCAACTAAGCCAAGTTCTTCAAGAACACTTAAAGCTTCTTCATAGCCAAGCCCTTCGACTTCAGGTACTTCAATTTTTATCCCAAGAGACACCACTACTTGAATTAATTCATCTGGGGTTACAATTTCTCCAGCTTCAGGTATTGTTCCTGAAACCAATCCAATTTCTACATCCTCTGAATATTCCTCTATTAGTTCATATTCAAATCCCAAAGTTTCTAAAATTTGAATTGCGTCCTCTGGTGATTTTCTTGAAAGATCACTAATCACTATAAGACTAGGGCCCTTAGAAACAACTAGGTCAACAGTGGTACCGGGACTCATTTTTGTTCCAGCTAAGGGATTCTGAGAGATAACAAAACCTCTTGGTATGTTCTCATCATTTACTTCAAGTACTTGACCTAACGTAAAGCCACTTTCTTCTACAATATAAATTGCTCTTTCTGATTCTATATCTAATATATAGGGAATTGGAAACGCTTCAGGACCAACAGAAACAATAATTGTAACCAGTGAGTCGGGATTTACGACTGTATTGGATGGAGGTTGAGTTCTAATTACAGAACCAGCTGGCACAGAGGCGTCGGCGGAATTTTCAATACCTACTTTAAATCCTAAGTTTTGAAGGTCAGTAAGAGCTTGTGCTTGCTCGCTTCCAGTTAGATCAGGAACTTCTAAAAGAGTAGGTGCTCCACCATCTACAGGTAGACCATCAAAAACCTGTGTCAATGTCCAAATTGTTCCAATAACAACTCCTATAGAGATAATTAGAGCAGGTAAAGTAAATCTTAATTTCACTTTTGGATTTGTAAGATCAACTAAATTTTCTCTTGTTTGTTCAGACTGCAGTGCTTTTCTTTGCTGAAGCAGTGTTGCCCTTAAGTCTTCAGCAGATTTAAATCTGTCATAAGTAGCTTTTTCAAGAAGCTTTAAAATTGCACTTTCAACACCTTTTGGCAGATCACGCCTAAACAATGATGGCTTTTCTGGCTTTTCTGTTAAGTGCTTTGTTGCAGTTGAAATTGGAGAATCACCACTAAAAGGTGCTTTACCAGTAATTAGTTCATAAAGAACGGTTCCTAGAGAATAAAGATCGGACTCAATAGAAACTGGCTTTCCCTGTGCCTGTTCTGGCGAAATGTAACTTGCGGTACCGAGTACAGAGCCAGTTTTTGTAATATCACTTTCTTCATTTTGAAGTGAAACAATACCAAAGTCTGTAACTTTCACTTTTCCTTCCGGAGTTATCATTATATTTCCTGGCTTGATATCTCTATGAACAAGTCCTTTCTGATGAGCAGCATGCAAACCGCTAGACACCTGTGCACCAATAAATAAAATGTCACTTAAACTAATCGTTCTATTTTTCGAAATAATTGAGGTTAATGTGTTTCCCTCTATATACTCCATTACAAAGTAAGGTTCGTCTTCAATTCCCCAATCAAAAATCTGTACAATATTTGGATGATTTAAGTTAGCTGCTGTTTTTGCTTCCCTCTTAAAACGATCTACAAAAGTTTCTTGATTTACATAATTTGGTTTTAATGTTTTAATTGCAACAAATCTCTCAAGCTGCATATCACGAGCTTTATAAACAAAAGCCATTCCACCCTCTCCTAAAATTTCGAGGATTTCGTATCGTTCTTTTACTATCTGTCCAATTTTCATAGTTAAATTATATTTATAATAATGGCAGTTATGTTATCTTTAGGTTCTTGGAGTAAAACTTCACTGACTAAAGTTTCTGCACTAATGCCTTCTTGTAATTTTTTTTTCAGATATTCTTCTCCCAACTCGTTGTAAAGTCCATCTGTACACAGTAAAACCACATCTCCTTTGAATAATTTAATATCTTTAGTCTGAATTGATAGCTTCTTTTTTGTCCCCAAGGCTTGTAATAAGACGTTTTGATAACCTGGAACGTTCTCATCTTCTGTTAATTTAATTAAATTTCTTTTTGAGAGAACATAGCATCTTGAATCTCCTACGTGAGCAACATGCAAAACACCACCTTCATCAATCTTTATTGCTGTCATAGTTGTTCCCATACCCTCAGAGTCTTTATTGTTCTCTTGATATTCATAAATTGCTTTATTAGCTTTTTCTACGTAGGTAATAAGGTTTTTATAATCTTCTTCCATAACAGAAGACGCTAACTCACTAGCAACTTCGCCTTTTTTGTGTCCACCCATGCCATCAAATACACCAGCTTTAAATGGCACAAAACCACTTCCAGATACATCTGGAAAAACGGAATCTTCATTCTTTTTTCTTATTGGTCCACATTCGCTTTTAACAGACCATACAATTTTTAATTTTTCCACTTATCAACAATCTTAGTTGTGAAATGTAATTGTTTTCTTACACTTAATAAAGAAGTAGAATGTCTCACAAGTAGGTATTTGTTAAAAAGTGATTTTAAATGAGAAATAGTTTAAAAAATGTATTATTAATAGTTTTTGCATCAATTATTTCTTTGGGGTTATATCAATACTATCAAAACTACAATGAGGCCAGATCATTTAATAATTTTTTAGACAGTGCTGCTCTTGTGTCTTCGCTTCACCTTGAAGCTTCTGAAGAATTTAAAAATCTTTTAGATTTTTCTGAGATTAGTCGAGAAGATTTTGAAAACAAGATAGATAAAGTAGTTTCTAACTCAAAAGAAGCATATGAAATAATTAATAACACTGACGTATCTTTGACCCTTAAAGAAAAAGAACTTTTATCTTTAGCTACATCATATTGGCTACAGGGTCTTGAGATGTTTGAAGTTTCTATAATTACTTTGATAGACAATCCTAATTCAGAAAAAATTCAAGAATCTATTGCTCAAAGTATTTCTGATTTATCAATTGGAGACAGGTCTTACTCTGAATTCTTATTTTTAACAAAGCAAAATGCAACCTCAGAAGGTACGTTTCTTCCGGTGCTTTATGAAATTGAGTACGTAGGTCTAGAAGATAATTCATTTAGATTTGCTGATTTGCTTGTTGAAAAAGCTAAATCTAGCACAGGTGGATTATTTTTAGTAAGAAATTTATCAATTTCAGGCGCTGAGTTTCAACCCAATCCAATTGCAGTTACAGAGGAAGATTATTCTGTACTACTAAATGAAAAAATAGAACTTCAAGTAGTCCTTACAAACGAGGGAAATGTTGACGCTTATGATGTAGTTATTTTAATTTTAGTAACAGATGAATTTGGAGAAACTATTCATGAGCAGCAATCAAAAATTGATTCGATAGGTCCTCAAGAAAGCAGAATTTTCTATAGTGATGCAATTAATATAGAAGCAGGTGTATTACATGAATGGTTTATTAAATTAGAAGAAGTAGAAAAAGAGGAAAACCTAAATGATAATTTATATAGTATCTTTGGTTTTATACCTCCAGAAGGATAACTTATGTTAGATCCCGCAATATTAAAAGATAATTTAGAAGTTTTAGAATCAAATATATCAAGAAGAAATTTAGATATAGATGTGAATCATTTAATTTCTTTAAATGAAGAAAGAAAATCTTTACGGTTTAATGCAGAACAAAAACGTTCTCAACAAAAGGAATTAGGTAAACAAATTGCAAATGCTGAAAAAAATGAAAAAGAAGAACTATTAAACAAAGCATCAGAATTAAGTGATGAAGTAAAGTTATTGTTTGAACAAGTTGATAAAAAAGACGAAGAGTTCTTAAATCAATGGGTAAAAATTCCTAATTTAATTTCCAAAACTTCTCCTGATGGAAAATCTGACAAAGATAATTTAGAAATTAAAAAAGTTGGAAATGTTAAAGAAATATCTAATCCAAAAGATCACTTAGAAATTGCCTCGCAATTGAACTTAATTGACGTTGAAAAAGCTTCTGAAGTCTCAGGTTCAAGGTTTGCATATTTATTTGGAGATTTGGTAAAAATTGAGTTTAATTTAGTCTCTTGGGCATTAAATAAATTATCAGAGAAAGGATTTACTCCTACAGTTCCTCCAGTTTTGGTGAGAGAAAATGCTTTGTATGGTACTGGGTTTTTTCCTGATGACGCAGAGCAGGTTTATGAAATTCCAAATGATGATTTGTATCTAGTGGGTACTTCTGAAGTTCCCCTTGCTGCACTGCATACAAATGAAATAATCAATATGGAAGAATTGCCAATAAGGTATGCAGGATTTTCAACATGCTTTAGACGAGAAGCTGGTACTTATGGAAAAGATACAACAGGAATATTTAGAGTTCATCAATTTGATAAAGTTGAGATGTTTTCCTTTTGTAATCCTGAAAAATCTGAAGCCGAACATGAATTTATTCTTTCAGTAGAAGAAGAACTGTTACAGTCCTTAGAGATTCCATATAGGGTTGTAGATGTTTGCGCAGGAGATTTAGGTGCTTCTGCAGCTAAAAAATATGATATTGAAGCATGGATACCAAGTCAAAATACATATAGAGAGGTTACATCTTGCTCTAACACAACTAGCTTTCAAGCTAGAAGACTAAATATAAGAGCAAAGTCAGAAGGAGAAACTAGTATATTACACACTCTTAATGGAACAGCTATTGCAGTTGGAAGAATTTTAATTGCTATAATTGAAAATAATCAAACTGAAGATGGAAAAGTTGAGTTCTCTGATAAAGTTGCTGAAATTATTGGTGTTAAAAACCTAGGCTAATAACAAACTGGCAATCATACTCAAGCCGAGCACCACGTACGTTGCACGAGCTACTCTTTTATTTTTTTCTAAACTATTTTGAAGTTGTTCTCCGAGAATCAACCATATGCCAACACAAAAAGGTAAAACTAGAAAATAAATAAAAGCACCTTGGTTGTTTGTAATATTGAAGGCAGTCAGTCCTGACACAGCCATGACAACCCCTTTTGGATTTATCCACTGGAAAAGACATGCTTGTAAGAAAGTAAAAGGTTTATCAACAGAAGAGTTTTCTTTATTCGTATCCAAAGAAGTTGTGGCAATTCTATAGGCAATATAGGTGATAACTGCGTAACCAAAGTACTGGAGGTAATCAAAAATTTGAGCAGGAACATATGAAAGTAAAAACCCACCAACAAAAAATAAAAAAGTAAATCCCAACCAGATACCAAGAAAATGGGGTATTGAAGCTTTTCTACCAAACTTTATTCCAGAGGCCATAAGCATTGAGTTATTTGGTCCTGGTGTGATTGCAGTTACAAATGCAAAAATGAAAAACTCAAACATTTGGTTATATTAACATCAACACTTGAGATAATTAAATTAGATGAAATATATATCAGACGAAGAGAAGATGAGAGTAGCTCTTAATGAAGCAAAAAAAGCTCTTGATGTTGATGAAGTACCTATTGGTGCAGCAATATTTGATAAAGACGATAAATTAATTTGTGCAAATCACAATAGAAGAGAATTAGATCAAAACCCAACGTCTCATGCCGAGATATTAGTTTTAGAAGAGGCATCGCAAATCCTAGGTACTTGGAGACTAGAAGAGGCAACAATAGCGGTAACTTTAGAACCAGACGCTATGTGTGCGGGAGCAATTGTAAACGCTAGAATTAGAAAACTTATTTATGCAGCTCCTAACCTTAAAGCAGGTGCTGCATATTCATTATATAATATCCCACAAGACCCTCGACTTAACCATCATGTCGAGATAAAAGATAATATTCTTTCCCATGAATCTGAAGCTATATTATCCTCTTTCTTTGACAGTAAGAGATAACTAAAATAGAATCTCAGGTTTTTTTTCGGAGGGATCGCATAGTCTGGCCTAGTGCGCACGCTTGGAAAGCGTGTAAGGGTTTATCCCCTTCGAGGGTTCGAATCCCTCTCCCTCCGCAAAAAGAAAGAAACCATCTGGAGGGATGGCCGAGCGGACGAAGGCGATAGTCTTGAAAACTATTGTATGTATTCCATACCGTGGGTTCGAATCCCACTCCCTCCGCTGACTTGGAGAGGTGACTGAGTGGCCTAAAGTGCTCGCCTGCTAAGCGAGTGGGGAAGAAATTCCCTCGAGGGTTCGAATCCCTCCCTCTCCGCAATGCGCCCGTAGCTTAACTGGATAGAGCATCTGACTACGGATCAGAAGGTTGGGGGTTCGACTCCCTCCGGGCGTGCATTAAAAACCTTAGTAACTCCAAAGAGGGTCTTCTAAGTTCCAATTAGTTTCATTACCCCAAGTATTTAGATATGTAACTTCATCCACAGGATTTCTATCAGCCACACCCCATTTTCCTAATGGATAACCAGCAGTGATTACGGCATCAATTTTCCAGCCTCTATCATTAGGTATATTTAGAATCTCAAAAGCTTTTTCTGGTTTAAACATCCCAAGAACAGTTGTTAAACATGTACCAATTCCGTGTGCTCTACCTGCAAGCATAATGCTCCAAATAGCAGGATAAATCGATGATCCTGTTGGATCATTTCTTGAGAGCACAACAAACATAGCTGGTACTTTATGAAAATTTTCAGACAACCATGCAGCTGACTTACTAATTCGAACAACTTGTTCAGCTTTTTTGTCATTTGGAACATTGGACGCACCCATATCTGCACTTCCTCCATAAAATTCTTTTACATAAAAATCCCATGCTTCTCTGTATGAATCTCCAAGTTGATTTTTAATTTCTTGATCAGTGACGACAATAAACTTCCAGCCTTGACGATTAGAACCGCTAGGAGCTCTAATTCCAGCATCAACCATTTGTTTTAATATATCTTCTGGAATGGGATCTTCGCTGACTCTGCGCATTGCCCTAGTTGTATATAAAGCTTCGAATACATCCATTAGACAATCTTACTAAGATAATATAAATGGAAGACAAATTATTAAAAGAAATAAAAAACAACGTTGGGTATGTTTGGATAAATCGCCCAGATAAAAAAAATGCTCTAGATGCTGATGTTTGGTTCGGGTTACCAGAAATTATAAATGAACTTGATTCTGATGATGAAGTCAGATGTATAGTAGTTGCAGGCAAAGGAGATTCATTTTCTGCTGGGATTGACATAACCATGTTTATGTCAGATTTTCAAATCAATGAAGACATGTCTTCCACTCCTAGTGACAGAAAGAAACTACAGGCTCAAATTAAAAAAATGCAAGACTCTTTTACTGCATTATCAAAAACTTCTGTACCAGTTATTGCTTTAGCCCATGGTCACTGCATTGGGGGAGCAACTGCTTTAATATCAGCATGTGATATAAGAATTTCTACTGTAGATGCAAAATTTTCAATTGGGGAAACAAAATTAGGACTAGTTGCAGATGTTGGTATTTTACAAAGAATGCCAAAAATTGTATCTAAGGGAGACGTTCGGGAACTTGCTTTCACAGGTCGAATATTTGATGGAGAGTATGCAGAAAAAATAAGGTTTGTAAGTAAAACTTATGAGAATTTTGAAGACTTATTTAAGGCTGGTGTAAAGCTAGCCGAAGAGATTGCAAGCAACGCTTCAAGTATTGTACAGGGAACTAAACAAGTTCTTGATAAAGGTGAAGATTTGACAACTGATCAAGCATTAGATTTTGTTCAATTGTGGAATACAAGTTTTTTATTAACTGAGGATTTAAGAGAGGGAGTCACTGCCTTTATGGAAAAAAGAAAGCCTAAATTTAATTAATTTTTTCAAAAGCAGAGATAGCAAATCTGTCAGTCATTCCTGCAACGTAGTCTACTGAGTTAGCTATGTCGCTTTGATTTTGAACATAATTTTTTGGAAGTTTATCTGGATTCTTTTCGTAATAGACAACCAAGGCTTCAACGATATTCTTTGCTTCAGACCTTTGAGATAAAGTTTCTTCTCTTAAATATACTTTATCAAACATAAACTCTCTTAATTCATTCATCACATTTAAAATTTCTTGGTCCATTTGTAAACTACCACCCGAAGAAGCCTTGAAAACACCAGATATTAATGAATTGATCCAGGTCTTACCTGGTGAACCTAAAACAGATGTAATGCTTTTAGGTATATCGGACTCTTTTAAAACATTTGCTCTTATTGCATCTTCTACATCATGAGAAAGATAAGCAATTCTATCAGCAAATCTACAAATTAAACCTTCAGGAGAAAAAGGTGGTTCTTCATATCTCCAAGGATGTTTTTCAATACCATTTATAGTTTCTTTTGTTAGGTTAAGAGGTTCTATTACAGACAACATTCTCACAGAGTTTTCAGAGTGGCTCCAGCCACCGTCTAGCATATCATTTAATACATCTTCACCAGTGTGACCAAATGGTGAGTGACCTACATCATGTCCTAAACAAATTGCTTCGGTCAAATCTGGATTTAAACCTAATGTTTTAGCAATAGACCTACCAATTTGGGTCACATTAAGTGTATGAGTCATTCTTGTTATAAAATGATCACCATCAGGGTTTATAAAAACTTGTGTTTTATGTTTTAATCTTCTAAAAGTTTTTGAGTGAATAATTCTATCTCGATCTCTCTCAAAACATGTTCTGAACGCATCTGGTTCTTCATCCACGTATCTCCCTAAAGAGTTGGAGGCAAAAGTAGCATTGCTGGATAGAGTAACTCGCTCATTCTGCTCTCTCCATATCCTATCTCTAAGGATAAATGAATCGTTCATACAACTACTTTACAAGTTGTAGCTCTCTAGTAAAGAGCTTAATTCCATCCAGTCGTTTAAATCTTTTGTTCCAGTAACTGGTCTATTATAAGGTCGAACAAATCTAAGAATTAATTTTTCAGGTACATGTTTAACAAAGTTTTCTAACTGATGAGGCGCATCATCAATATATACATCACAGTTTATGTTCCATTTATCTTCAATAAAATGAATTTCTTTAGAAGGAATTTTATTTTCTCCTAACCAAATAAGTGTATCGTGAATTGACCACCATGGTTTAGAGGACAAGATTACAATTTCATGACCTGCCATGGACAACTCAATTAGTACCTCAACTGCGTTGTCGTATGTTCTTAAATTTCTAAATATAGAAGAACCATTAAAATCTTTTGCCCAATTCCAAAAATCAATTTCTTCCTCGAAGTGAGTGAGAGGTTTTGATAATCCCCATTCGGTAATATCTTTTTCTAGAATTTCTTTACCGAAGTCTTTTTTGTATTGAGATGTCCATCCATGAGTAAAGTCTGCCACAACCCCATCTAAATCAACACCTATTCTCATTTGACTTAGTCTAATTGTATGATGCATTATGGAAAGTAAAAGATAGTAACATTTATTTATATGCAAGAAGCACTTTACAGAAAACATAGACCCAGCTCTCTAGAGGAGTTAGTAGGGCAACCTGATGCTGTACAACTTATTAGTGAACAAATAAAAAATAGTAACTTGAGTCATGCCTACTTGTTTTCAGGACCAAGAGGGGTCGGCAAAACTTCTTTAGCACGTATTATTGCAACAACAATTGGATGTGATCCAGTATTTGATATTACAGAAATAGATGCAGCTTCTCACAATAAAGTAGATGATGTTCGAGAGCTTAACGATAGTGTTAATTTTATTGCAAGTAGTCCAGGAAAGAAAAGAGTATTCATCCTAGATGAAGTGCATATGCTCTCCAATGCTGCTTCGAATGCATTTTTAAAAACTCTTGAAGAGCCACCCGAGCATGTAATTTTTATACTTGCAACAACTGAACCAGAAAGAGTCATTGAGACAATTAGAAGCAGAACTACACAGATAGCATTTAAAAGAATAAAAAATACTGACATTATAACTTCACTTGAAAAGATCAGTAAGGCTGAAAAGATCAAGTTATCTAGAGATGTTTTAGAGTACATTGCCAACCAGAGTGATGGTTCATTAAGAGATGCCATTAATCTTTTTGAACAGACTTTTTCAACCTTTGGCAATAAAGCTACCATGGAACAACTTTATAGTATTTTAGGAAAGGTTACGATATCTGATTTACTTCAAATATTAGAAGCTATGGGAACTCAGGACACTGCAACTGTTCTCAAAGTGCTAAGAGCAAATTATAAAAATGGATTACAGGCAATTGATATCTTAAATTCAATAACAGATCTTTTTAGAAATTTATTTTACTTTAAGTATCTGCCTGAAGATGAAAACTTCACCTCATTAAGTGATTCTGAAAAAGAGTTAATTAAAAATTGTAATGATATTATTTCTGCAAAAGATTTATCAAGAATTTTAGATATGCTTGATGAGATTAATCAAAGTATTAAAACTTCACCGTCACAAGAATTAAAATTGGAACTATTTTTAGTAAAACTTATTAAACCACAATTGGCGATAGATATTAAGTCTGTGAGTAGAAGAGTTGATATGCTAGAAGAGCATGGTGTAACAGAAAAAATTTCTGAAGAGCAACAAACATCTCCAGATAAAAAAAAACTAGGTAATGAAAAAGTAGCTAAAGATAAACCTACAAAAGAAAATACCAAGAAACCAATTGTTAAAAATGATATTGAGAACTTTGATGTTTATTGGCCAAAAATTCTAGAGGAAGCTAAGGAAATTCTTTCACCAAGAAAATACTCTTACCTAACACTTGTAAAACCGGAGGTTATAGATTCCAATAATTTAACTCTATATATAGATAGTGAAAACGAATATTTGATATCTGAACTTCGTAAGTCAGATGAAATTATTGAATTAATTAAATCAAATGTTATCCAGAAAATGGGAGTAGAAGTAACTGTTGCTGTACAGCCGCATGAAGGGCTTCAAAATAACAATCAAACAAGTAAAGATGTACAAAGTAACATTAGTGAAATTTTTGATGTTGAGAGTATTGATTAATTTTCTTTAAGATTTAATTCACTTAATGCAACTGTTATTCTTCTTGAGCCTTGATTTTGAGCACTTTTACATAATTCAATAAAGCTCCTTAACTCACCAGTTCGAAATTTCTTTAACTCATCACCAGATTCGATTTTTGTGTTTCTTTCTCTTTCCAAAAGTTTTATTTCTATCTCTTTTGCTCTAGCCAGGTAAGTACTGCTAACCTCGAATAAAGTATCTACACCATCAGCTATTGGTGGGTTGATATGTCCCATAAGAACATCAATGTACTCCTTAATTTCATCGTGCAAATCTTGGGCACTAGAGAGACCTTTTTTTAATGGAAATTTTTGCATTATCTTCTTTTAGCTATATTAATATACTCAAAGTTTAGCAAGTTTAATGAGACAAAAATCACTACAGGTATAAGTAACAAGCTAAAAATTAAATTTAATATTCCAGAGAGTGAAACTGCGACACCAAAAACAAAATAAATTAAAAAAAGAATCAAGATAATTTTAGAAAACTCAACTACTAAATTTTTATTAAATATTTTTTCCGAATTAAATTTAATCGATACGAGTAGCACTATGCAGTATATGTATAAGGAGAAAATTATAATCCATGCATATGTCTGAGAATTACTTGCAGCATTAAATAGTATGATTGAAGTTAAAAGAGTAATAAAGCTACCCGTTACTACAGGAAACCAAAATTTTTGCTGGACATAATACGATCTTGTAAGAATCTGGTTGATAGACCAAGGAATTGTTGCAAGAGAAATAATTACAAATACTCCGCTAACTCGAGCTGTATCTGTACTTGTAAAAGCTCCTCGTTCATAGATTATTTTTATTAAGTAATCTGCATTTATAATTGCACCAACCATCAACGACCCACCAATTAGAAACAAATAAGATAGCTGTTTTTTTACTAGTTTAGATAATTCATCAATTTCATTTTTTTGATATAGCCTAGAAAGCAAGGGATAGCTTGCCACTCCAACTGCCTGAGCAACAATACCAACCGGAAGAAGGGCTATCCTCCTTGCGTATCTAAACGTTGCAACACTTCCAGCCGTAAGAAATGTACCAAAAATTCTAAATAGCTGCTCATCAATTACTGCAATTGATTGACCAATAATTAATGGGAATGAAATAACAATGTATTCTCTCAAGTGTTTTATTTTTGGAAAGAGAAAATAAAAATTTAATCCTGATTTCTTTGCACCATAAATCTGAATTATAAAATGACCTATTATTGAACCAATTAATGTTCCAAGAGCAAAACCTTCAACAGTTGCTTCGGGGGATGATGAATTTATCCATCCAAATAAAATAATTGTTGAGTTATAAATTACTGGCGCAAGTGCCGCATATTTAAAGCTGTCATGAAAATATTGATACGACATAAGTATTGCTCCAATAAAGAAAAATACCTGGCTAAAGATAATTGGAGTAAATACTTTTGTAAAAAAATCTAATGACTCGATCTCTAAAAACTCTGCAAATTGAAATCTTAAAGAGTATGTTATCACTGAAAAAAGCACAAAAACTATTGAAAGTCCGTAAAGAATCGAAAGGAAATATTTTTCTAACTCTTCATTGTCTTTTTTACTCATTATTGGTATCAATGTGATTGCTAGATAACCTCCAGCAGAGAGATAGAAAAGAAAGTCGGGAATTATAAATGCTAAGTCCAATGTATCTGTAGCTTCAGACACTCCTGCCCAATTAGCTAGGAGTATTTCCCTAAAAAATCCAAGCACTCTACTTGCTGCATAAGAAAAAGTTATTATTGAGATAGATCCAATTAATTTTTTATAATTTTGCATGCAACTCTTTCATTTTAGATAGTAATTCATAGGGAACCTTTATTGGGGAATTTTCGTACCCTATACCTAATAGATTGTTTGGTTTCCTACTTCCATGAAAATCACTACCACCTGATACTAAAAGATTTTGATTTTCACACACTTCTAGCAATGTATTGATGGTGTTATGAGAGTATCCTGGATAATAAACTTCAATTCCGTCAATATCCATATCTTTAAGCGTCTGAATATAATTATGAAATTTATTATCTATCCAGTTGTCTGACTTGGAATATAATTTATTGCTCATAAGAGTATGAGGATGAGCAAGAAACACTAAAGATTTTGATTGCTTTGCTAAATTTATAATTTCTTTGATGCCCAACTGGTGATTATCAATCCCATCTATTTTTCCATTACCAAGATATTTTGAAAAAGCCTCAGAAATGTTTGAAACATAATTTTTTTTAACCATAAGTTCTGCAATATGAGGCCTTCCAGGTACCTTTGTCTCTAAGCTATCAAGATCTTTTTTATCAATATAAATTTCAAATTCTTCCAAATTATTAATAATTGAATAATTTCTTTCAATTTTATTTTGCCTCAATTCAATGAGTTTTTTATCTAAGGGGGACTCTTCATTAAGAAAATATACCAACAAATGAGTACCGCCAAATTTGTTAGTATCATCAAGAAGATCCCAACTTACACTTATTTCTACACCTTGGATTATCTCTATATTGTTTTGTTGAGGAACCTTAGTGAGGTATTCATGGTCTGAAATACAAATAGCCTCTAATTGTAGTTCGATAGAGGATTCAATAATAGCTTCAGTTGAATCAGTTCCGTCAGAATTTACTGAATGAACATGTAAATCTATACTCATAAAACTAGAGTACTAGGGTCTTTAATTCTTTAATAAATTAATTAGAATGTTTCCAATGAGTTTAATAGTACAAAAATTTGGCGGTACGAGTGTCGCAGATACAGATTCACTCAGAATTGTTGCTGAGAGAATTATCGATTGCAAGAAAAACGGTAATGAGATAGTAGTTGTTCCGTCTGCAATGGGTTCAAGTACAGATGAATTAATTCAACTTGCTAACGATCTCTCAGAAAACCCAACACCAAGGGAACTGGATATGCTCCTGTCAGCAGGTGAGAGAATCACAATGTCTTTATTGTCAATGCATCTAAACAGTCTTGGATACAGCTCTTTTTCTCTTACTGGTTCACAAGCTGGGATAATTACAACATCTAGACACGGACAAGCTGAAATAGAGGAAATAACTGGTGAAAGAGTTAAAGAAGGCTTAGAGAACGGCGACATTGTAATTGTTGCTGGGTTTCAGGGGTTTAACAGAGACACTAAAGAAATAACAACTTTAGGGAGAGGAGGTTCTGATGCGACTGCAGTTGCACTTGCTGCTGCTCTTGGAGCAGAGAGATGCGAAATATTTACTGATGTAGAAGGAGTATTTACTGCAGATCCGAGAGTAGTCAACTCTGCTGAATTAATTCCAGAAATTACCTATGAAGAAATGTTAGAAATGGCTTCTTCAGGCGCTGGAGTTTTAATGGCTAGGTCTGTAGAATTCGGCAGAAGGTATAATGTACCAATACTTGTAAAATCAACGTTTACAAATAATGAAGGTACTGAAGTAAAAGAGAAAGTTATGGAAGAAGCATTAGTTAGCGGAGTTACTCATAATACTAAAGAAGTTAAATTTACTCTTTTTGAGGTACCAGATCAACCTGGAATTGCAGGAACAGTTTTTGGTTCATTATCCGAGATAGGTATCAATGTAGATATGATTGTTCAAAATGTGTCCAAAGACTCAATAACCGATATTTCATTTACCGCACCTACTGAACAAAAGGATGCTGTTGAAGACATGTTAAAAAATATTGCTATAGAACTTAAAGCCAAAGGTTATGATGTTGATGAAAATGTCGGAAGAGTTTCAATAATCGGTGCTGGGATGAAATCAGAATCAGGGGTCGCATCGAAAATGTTTAAAATACTAGGGGAAAACTCAATAAATATTTCAATGATTTCAACATCCCCTATCAGAGTTTCTTGTGTAATTGACAGTAAAGATATAAACGCTGCTTTGGAAGCTTTACATAAGGAATTCATAGAAAAAGAATGAAGATAGCAATTGTTGGTGCAACAGGCCTTGTTGGCACAAATATTATAAATTTATGTGAACAGTATTTCGATGTAGGTATTGAATACTCACTTTTTGCTTCAAAATCCTCAGAAGGAAAGAAAATAAAAATTAACGACAAAGAACTAACCGTTAAAGAACTTAATAAAGAAAATATTGGAGAATACAACATTTCACTATTTTCAGCCGGTGGTGAAAGGTCTAAAGAATACGCAACTAATTTCATAGACAATGGTTCGTTTGTTATAGACAACTCATCTGTTTTTCGAATGAACGATGAAGTTCCTCTTGTGGTGTATGGAATTAATGAAAACATAATTACAAAAGAATCAAAACTAATATCTAATCCAAACTGTACAACAATGGGATTAGTAATGGCTTTAAAGCCCCTACATGATAGGTACACTCTATCTTCCATGACCCCTGTTGCTTATCAGGCAGTGTCTGGATCAGGGTCTGAAGCTATAAAATCATTGGAAAAAGAGAACTTATTAGGTGATAAGCTAGATGCAAATTATCAACAGGCTTATTATACAAATCCAATAGCTCGGAACGTTATTCCTCTTGCAGGAAGCTTAACTGATAACGGATACTCTGATGAAGAAATGAAATTTGTCCATGAATCAAGAAAAATATTATCGATTCCAGATTTAGTTGTTGAACCATCTAATGCAAGGGTTGGAGTAAGAACAGGTCATGGAACTTTTTGCTCTGCAGTGTTTGAAAATGAAGTTGACCTGGAGGAATGCACTGATTTACTAAATAATTTTGAAGGTGTAGAAGTCTGGAATGATTCATTACCAACACCAATAGATGTAGAAGGCAAAGACGAGGTCTTGGTTTCAAGACTTAGACAAGGTCTTTCATCAAAAAATATTTTAAACTTTTGGGTAGTCTCTGACAACCTTTTAAAAGGTGCTGCTTTAAATGCAGTGCAGATAGCTAAGTTTGTGGAAAAATTATGATTTCTACGAATGAAAAACTAGCAAAAAAACAAAGAAAAATATTAGGTCCTCTAGGAAGGTTGTTACTAAAAGTTTTTAGATGGGAAATTAAAGGAAAAATTCCTGATTTGGAAAAAATGATACTTATAGGCATTCCTCATACAGCTATGAGAGATGCCTGGTATGCGTTACTAGCTGTATGGGCATTAGATTTAAAAGTAAATTTTTTTGGAGCAGCTTGGGTATTTACGAGGCTTCCAAGTTTATTTACTATATCTAAAAATTTAGACAGGCAGGGTATTCCCTGGCCATTCTGGTGGTTACAAAAGTACTTGATGCTAAAGCTCGGTGGTATACCTGTTTATCGTGTTAACTCCAAAGGGCTAATTAGAGGAGCTGTTGAAGAATTTAAAACTATTAATAACTACATTTTAGTTATAGCTCCAGAAGGGGGAGTTGAACCTGTTAAGCAATTTAGAAGTGGCTTTTATTATTTAGCAAAAGGATTAAATATTCCTTACGTACCAATTGAAATTGATTTTAAAAATAGGTGTTTTGCAATTCAAGAGCCTAAATATATAACTGGAACCTTTGAACAAGAATCAGAAAAAATAGCAAGTTTGTTTAGTGGAGTTGAAGGAGCAACTAGAACTTTTAAAATGTTATAAAGAAGGGAACAAATAGACTCAATATATAGTTACCAACTGGTATTTGCTTTAATCCCAAAAGATTAATTCCAACACCTACAAGTAAAACTCCACCAATACCTGCAATTGAATCTGCTACAACTTGGTCTATAGAACCCCCAAGACCTAATGCGCACAACGTAAAAAACCCTTGATAGATTAGAATAGAAATTCCAGAGTATCCGGCTCCTTTTCCACCACTTGAAGTTAGAAAAAGCACAAGAAAACAATCGAGTGCTGTTTTAATTAAAAGTAACTCTATATTCCCTTCGACTACATCTAGAAAGGGGCCAACTATAGCAAGCGGCCCAGTAACTACTATTAAAGATGCAGTTAAATAGCTTTCAATAAACTTACTTTTTTCTGAACTATCTTTTTCAAATTTATTATGTAGATATTCTCCAAAACTTTTTATTCTCTCTTCTATTCTTAAGAAAGAACCTATAATTGCACCAATTAATACTGCTACTAATGTCAGTAAAAACTCGGGACTTTTTAGCGACTCCCTTATTCCAAGTGTTAGAACAAGAAGACCAAGTGGTAATAAATTGTTTTCGAAATTTTTAATTTCTTTTTTTACGAAAAACCTTGTTAAAATTCCAACACCAATTACAGCAAAGGAATTTATTAGTGTACCTATTCCTGGAATCATTATTTTTTAAAGTCAGTATGACTTCTACTTGGAGTGGGCCCTTCTTGCCCTTGGTACTTACTACCATAAGTTTCTGATCCATATTCAGACTCTGAAGGCGAATTCAAATAATAAAAAGAAATTTGACCAATCTTCATCTCAGGGTAAATTTTTATCGGAAGATTTGCTACGTTTGAAAGTTCAAGTGTTAAGTATCCAGAAAATCCTGGATCAACAAAACCTGCAGTAGAGTGAATTAATAAACCAATTCTTCCAAGTGAACTTTTTCCTTCGAGTCTGGCAACAACTTTATTTGAAAGAGAAACTTTTTCAAACGTAGTTCCAAGTACAAATTCACCAGGATGAAGTACAAATGGTTCTTCAATCGTTGCAGTTACCAGTGAAGTTAGATCATCTTGTTGAGCTTTTGGGTCAATATGTGAATATTTGTGGTTTTCAAAAACTCTAAAATCAGCTCCTACTCTTAGATCTACACTTGAAGGTTGGATATAATCCTCAATCAATGGAGATATTTCAATATCATTATTTTTAATTGAGTTTTTTATGTCTATATCTGATAACATTTTTCCCCTTACTCTTTGAATATATTAATCGTTTTATAAAAAATTATCTGTTTATTAAAGATGCAATAGACCAGATAGTTATTAAAAGACCAACACCAGTTAAAAAAATAGTTCTTCTTAAATACATATTTTCTCTTTTATGATTCTTGTTAAAAAAAGCTGCGAGGTTTCCTGCAACCATAGCTGCTCCAACACCTAGCAAAAGAAGAATAATTGTTAAATCAAGTGCAAATGGATCGTTCATAACTTATATTATGATAATGAATATGATCAAAGCTAGTGAAGTGATTGAAATATTTTTAAAGTATGGCATTTCAAATTCAAAAGATGAAAGTAAATATGAGATTTCAGAACTAGACGGCATTACAAATACAAGCTATGTAGTAGATCTGGATAGTGAAAAGTATGTTTTAAGAATACCTGGTGATAACCCAGATGTAATTAATAGAAAATCTGAAAAACAAAATACATTAAAGGCACAGGAATATGGATTGACTTTACCTTATATAATTTTTGATGAAAATACAGGTGTTAAAATTTCCAAATATTTTGATATATACACATATAAATCTTCTGATTTTAAAAACGAAAATATGAGAAAGGAAGCCTTCAAAAAGCTGTTTGATTTACACAATTCAGATTTAGTTTTTGAAAATAATTTTTCACCTCTCAATGTGTTTAGCGAAATTGCTGATATTTCTAATTCAATCGAGAGAGATGCAAAAGAAGTTGGTTTTGAGATTATTGAAAAAATTAAAGAAATTGGTATTAATAATGAACCTTGTCACCAAGATCTTTATTCAGGTAATTTTGTAGTATATGATGACCAAACATACCTAATTGACTGGGAATATTCATCGATGGGAGACAAGTATTTTGATTACGCAGACTTATTTTGGCAAAATGAGTTCGACTTAGACAAGAATATGCGTCAACAGGCACTCAATGAAATTAATATTCAAAAAAAAGATGAAATCGAAAAGTTTGAATATTTTGAAATACTATCAATGATTACTTGGGGATTATGGGCATTAAAACGTTCTCCAGAGGACAATGATGGTAAAAACGCTTTATTAAAAGCAATAAATCTTGGTACTGATAAAAAACTTTAAAAAGATTTTCAATTAATCATGAAAATCCGTTAGACTTTCGCAGTTAGGAAAAAAGGAAAAAAATTTAATTTATGGGATCTTTGATTAAAAAAAGACGTAAAAAAATGTCAAAACATAAATATCGTAAACGTCGTAAATCAAATAGACATAAGAAGAAAAGCGTTTAGTTAAATTTCTCTCTCTTCATTTAAGAAATCTTCAATTTGTTGAACAAGATTATCTTCTGAAAAATTATCTTCGATACTAACATCAGCTTCTTCTAATTTAGAAACGTACTCTGCTAAATCTTGAGAGTTTTCCATAGCCTTGTTAATTTTTAGTTCAAACTGTTGTCCTTCACTTTGAATTCCAGAATCATCAATATCAATTTTTAAGATATCGGAAGTTTTATTTAACAGTGCACTCATTCCTTTAGGATAACCACCACTACTTAGGTAATGAGGAACAGCTGCCCAAAGTCCTGCAGTCTCGATACCGTTATCTCTGAGTGTTTGCCCAACAACACTAGTGATGCCTGTAGGTCCAGAATAATTTGGATTTAAGACATTGTATCTTGAATGAAATGTTGGATCTCCACTAACACCAAATATTGGTACAGGAAGCGTGTGTGCAACTTGTCCAAAAAAAGCACCTAAAGTTACTGCTTTTTTTACTCCAAGCTCAAGCAGCGTATCCGAAATGTTTCTTGAGTAATCTTTCCACTTCATTGATGGTTCTTCACCAAAAACTAATATCAAATCACTTTTTAACTTGTAGTCTTCAATTGAGTAAAAAGATGTTTGGGGCCAATGAAAGTTTCTTTCTCCAAAGTCTTTAACTTCAACAATTGGCCTTCTCATTTGGTAGTTATAATATGAATCTGAGTTTAATTCTGCAAACGGTTCAACGTCATACGTACTGCTCAAGTTCTCAACACAACCGGTGGCAGTGTTGCCAGCATCACTCCAACCTTCGAATGCAAGTATTGCAACAGGTTCTGATAAAAGTGGCTTTCTATACCAAACTACATCTTCCATATTTGAAGAATAATGTTGCGATAGATTTATTTAAGATTAATTTTTAGAGTTTTCTTGAAGAGTTTATAACAACCGAAATACTAGAAAGTGCCATTGCTAGTGCTGCCAAATTCGGTGTAATTAGGCCAACAACTGCAATAGGTATCATTAGTGTGTTGTATATAAAGGCGAGAAAAAGATTTTGATATATTCTATGTTTTGATTTTTTTGAAAGATTAAATACTTCACTAAGAGTTTCTAAACCTCCTTTGTGGATTAATATATCTCCAGAAACTTGTGCAATCTGGCTACTAGAAGAGGTAGTTACTCCAACATCAGCTTGTTTAATTGACGGTGAATCATTAACTCCATCGCCAACAAAAATTACCCTCTCGTCTTTTTGGATGTCTTTTATAAAATCAAGTTTTTCCTCAGGACTTTTATCAGAATAAAATTCTTTTATGTTTTGTTCTTCAGCAAATTTTTCTACATTAACTTTTTTATCACCAGAGAGAATTACGATATTCTTCTCTTCTTTAAGTTCTTTTAAAAAATTGTTAGACACGGATGATTCCTCTTCTAGGTATAAAAAATAATCCAGATCATTTATTGAAACTATAAGTGAAGAGTCATTTTTCTCTTTGTTTTTTTCAATTTTAATAAGTTGCTCTTCAACAATGCCTTCAATTCCAACGCCGGGTTTTTCTTTTATATTTGAAGCAGGAAGAAGTGTTAAATCCTCTAACTCTGCTTGATAAACAATACTTTTTGCAATTGGGTGTTGAGAATAGTTTTCAAGACTTGCAATCAACTGCAATACAGTACTTTTTGGAATAGTTTCATTAGGCATCTGAATTTCTTTAATTTTAAAGATACCGGAGGAAAGAGTACCCGTTTTGTCGAAAACCATTGTATTTATGTCTCCAAACTTTTGAAGAATATCAAAATTCTTAAAAAGAAAGCCTTTTAGTTTGCTGACTGTTGCAGTTTTAAATAAAACTATTGGGGTCGCTAGTCCCAGTGCACATGGACATGCAATAACTAATACAGCTATTGCATTTTTTAAGGCGTCTATCAAGGCAACATCTTGAATTAGATACTTGAAGGCAAAAGTGCTAAAACTAGTAAATAAAACAACCGGTACAAAATACTGTGTAATTGTGTCGAGTGATTTTTGAATGTCTGGCTTAGTTCCCTGAGCATTTCTGATTAAGTCTTCGATAATGTTATAAGTTGATTTTTGGTAAGATTCTTTTACTTCAATCTCTATATTTCCTTGTAAATTAATACTTCCTCCAACAACCTGATCTCCTCTTTCCTTTGTTAAAGGAATAGACTCTCCAGTAAGAAGGCTTTCATCAACAGTAGTTTCACCTTCAATAATCTCACCATCAACGGGAATAATGTCACCGACCATTACATTGAAACGATCTTTTTCTTTAACATCTTTTGTAGGTATTTCAATTCTGCCTTCATCTCTATTTACTATCAAAGTTTTTGGCATACGACTTTTTATTGACTCTGATGTTTTCACAGACTCTTCTATTACTCTATCTTCTACTGCTTTACCAATAAGCAAAAAAGACACAATAAAAGCTCCAGTATCAAGAAACATTTTATTTCCACCTGATGTAGAACTCACTGAAGAAACCAGCTCAGCAGGTAATAGAGAAATTAACAAAGAACTCAAACTTCCAAGCGAAATCAAAGTGTCCATATTGAAATCAAGATTTTTAATTTTTTTAAATGCAGATATATGGAAATTTCTTCCAAGAATTAAAATAACAAAAAAACCTATAAGGTAGGAAATTAAATCTAGGCCTGCTTCAAAAAAATACCTAAGAGAAACAGTCATTAATAATGAAGCTATTGGGGTAAATATTTTAAATTTGATATTTTTTTCAGTGTTATCTTCAGCAGCTTCTTTTGCTTTATAGCCAATCTTATTTACTGATTTAATAATTTCATTAAAATCAACACCTTCATCATCTGCGATATCTACAATTGCAGATTTTAAAGGAAAGCTCACTGATGCATCTAATACATGTTCATTTTTTGTTAGTACACGCTCAACTCTTGCAGCACAAGCCGCACAAGTCATACCATCAATATCTAAATTGACAGATTTAGCTTGATTCGACAACCGTATAGCCTTGTTCGTCGAGCATGTTAGAAACTAGAGACAAATCTAGATCTGAGGAAGACTTAACTTCTACTGATTTTTGATCAATATCAACATTGACAGCTTCAACATTTTCGAGACTATTTACAGTTGACTCAATTGTTTCTTTACAGTGTCCACAACTAATTTCAGGTACAGTAAATTTTGTTTCCATAATTAAATAATAATAATGATGTGTTTATAAAATAAGCCCCTATTTTCATAGGGGCTTATCGGAAATCTCATGGGGGAGATTTCATTAGGGGGGAGTTTAAAACTTAAGCAGTTTCTTGGAGAATTCTGCCTCTAACTCTAGGATATTTCACTGGAGCGTGATTGAAGCAATGATCTCTTTTGTTATATATACTTAGTTGAGTACTGCAAGATTCATCTTTACATACTCTGCCCTGGTCAAAACTTTTTGATGGCCTTATTCCGCCCTTAATTTGACTAGCTTTTAATCCGTCTGTCATTTTATTCCTTTATATACTTTGTGAATATATTCACAAGCTTAACACTTTTATTTTAGATGGCAACTTTATTTTGACAAGTTTTTTTGGGATAAAAAGGCTTCATCATTCCATTTTCTACCTAAAAAGTCCTTAACCATGTTCTCAGCAGGTACAGTTCCTCCAGGCTTTAGAATTTTATTTTTATAGTCAACACCAACAGAATTAGACAATACCCCTTCATTTTCAAATCTACTAAATAAGTCATCACCGATTATTTCAGCCCACAAATAACCATAATAAGCCGCATCATACCCACCAAGTAAATGTCCAAAAGCTGCTAGATGATTGATATCTTTCGGATATGTTATTGTTGTAACTTTTTGAGCTGCATGCTCTATTTCTAAAAGGCTGTCTTTAAAGTTTTCACCATGTAAATGCTGATCTGCAAGACCAAATGAAACCTGCCTGAGTGTAAGTAAACTAACTCCAATATTTTTTGATTTATTTAATTTTTCACATATTTCTTCAGACAATGATTCACCAGATTCAATATGCGTTGAAATTCTTTTCATACATTCTACTTTCCATACCCAATGCTCCATAATTTGACTCGGTGCTTCGACGAAGTCCCATTCACAGTTTGCACCAACAAATCTCGTATATTTTGATTTTCCAATTCCGTTGTGTAGAACATGGCCAAATTCGTGAAAAAGAGTTTCAACTTCATCGAAAGTCATTAACCCATCTCCTGTGTTCGGGTTTGGAAAATTTGCAACCATTGAGCATATTGGCAACTCTTGTCTGCTAGATCCACCAGAAGATATATCGAATACTGCAGCATGTGTAAATTTTCCTTCTCTTGGATAAAGGTCTAAATAAAAATATGCTAACTGTTGACCATTTTTTTCCCATAAAGACCAAAGCTCAACATCTTCATGCCATGCAGTTTCATTCGATTCAGGTTTTATATGCAAATCAAATACTTCTTCACAAACTTTAAACATTTCAGTTTTCACATCATGTATGTAAAAGAATTTTTTTAATTCACTATTTTCAATGCTGCTTACTTTACTTCTTTCTTTTGAAATAAAATAGCGTATATCCCAAGGAGTTATATCAGAAATTTCGATGTTATCTATAGCAAGTTCAATTTTTTCTACTTCAGCTGCTTTTTGTAATTTTGGAATCAAGCTCTCATACATTGAAGCTACATTTTTTGGTGACTTTGCCATCCTGTTCTGCAATCTATATTCAGCCCAAGTTTTAAATCCAAACAACAAAGCTTTTTCATTTCTTAGTTGAACAGCTTTTTCAAGAATTGGACTATTTTCTTTTACAGCTCGATTGTTAAAAGCTTTCCAAACAATTTCTCTAGTATTTCTCACACTGCAGTTTTCCATAACAGCATTAATGTCTGGATATGCCATTGTTATAACAAAACTATCATTATTTTTCTTCAAGTTTTTAAGTTCGTTTTGACTCAGACCTTTTAGTTCTTCTTCCAAAAACATGACTTCAGTTTTGTCCTTTGCAATATTTTCTGAAAAAGAAATGCTGAGATCTATAAGCTTTTTTTCGATTTCTGTGAGCCTATCCTTTTTTTCATCTGATAGACCATGTCCTGCATCTTTGAAGTCAATTTCTAAATCTCTATAAAATGTTTTCGATTCTACATCTAAATTTTTAGTTTCTATTTCTTTAAACTTTTCGTATAGATCTTGATCTTTAAATATTTCAAGTTCAAGATTTTGTATTTTTGAATCTGCTTCATTTCCAAAATCTCTTATTTTTTCATCTGGATGTACATCTCCCATAAACGCAATGCGTCCAGAAAGATCATAAATTGCACTCTCCAGCTCATTAAAATTCGATAAATCGATATTTTCAGAAGATTTAATATTACTAACGAAATCTTTACATTCTTCGATTGTATTTTTTAAGTCTTCTTCTAATTTTCCTAAAGATATATCTGAATAGTTATACACTCAACTCCTTTAACTTTTTATATGATAGTATTTAGTTATGGAAATCAAACTTGAATTTTGTGTAGTTTGAAACTACACACCTCGTGCAGTTGGTACGATTGAAGATATCTTAGAAGTTTACGGTAACAAAGTTACAAACATTCAACTAATTCCAAGTGGTGGTGGAGTATTTGAATTTCATTTAAATGAAAAATTATTATTTTCAAAAAAAGAACTTGGAAGACACTCAGAAGATGGAGAAATTCTTAAATTAATTGAAGAAGATCTTGGTTGAATCTACCGTTTGACTTAACGCTATTTGAAGTAATTTTTATTGCAATATTACTTTTTATTGGCTCTGCCGTTCAAGGCGTTTTGGGTTTTGGCTTTGCTGTTATTGCTTCACCAATAATTGTTCAAATTGAGCCTAGTCTGGTGCCTCAACTGCTCGCGTTACTTGGTTTGCCACTTGCTTTAAGAGTTTTTTACCGAGAAAAAGACGAAGTTGATTTATCTAAAGTTAAGCCACTTATTCTAGGTCGATTAATAGGAGGACCAATTGGACTCTTATTATTATTAAACTTATCCGAAAAATATTTATCAATCTCTGTAGGGCTTATTGTTTTTATAGCAGGTGCAGGCTCTTTTTTTGGTTGGGAAATTAACAGAAATACTTTGAATTCCTTTTTTGCAGGTACTTTTTCAGGTATTTTTGGGATGATTGCAGCCATTGGTGGTCCTCCTGTAGCTTTGCTTTATAGGAATACTAAATCTCAGGAATTTAGGCCATCTCTCAATAGTGTATTTAGCATAGGCATTTTGATTACATTGTCTCTTTTAATTTTTAGTGACAATCTTTATGTTGACCACCTACTTTTATTTATGTTATTTCTTCCAGTTGTTTTGGTAGGCATTAGAGTTTCTAGCTCGCTTTTCTCAAAAGTCTCTGACAGTTTTATTGCCCAGTCGGTAACTTATTTTTCCATTATTTCTGGGCTTTATGTTATTTTGAGAAACATAAATTAGTTTATTTCAACTAGGGGGATTATTAACATATAAGCATATGTTTATGAACGCCATTATTGCCGGCTTGCTCTACTTCTTAAGTTTCCCTCCTTATGATTTTTGGTATTTAATATTTCCTGCACTTTATTTTTTTTATTATTCATTGCTTTCAAGTAAAAAATCTTTTCTGTCAGGGTTTATCTTTGGGTGCGTTGCTTACGGCGTGATTCTATTAGGAATTCAATCAATAGGACTTGAAGCCTGGATACCGTTGACATTTTTAATGGGGTTGATGTATGGAGTATTCTCAAAATTATTTTCTTATCTAAATACAAAATCTGGAAATAATTTCTATGTATTGTTGGCAGCGTTAGCAGTCTTTGATTTGATCAGAGCATATTTTCCTTTTGGAGGATTTCCTTGGGGTTTTCCATCAACAGTTTTACTGACAGGCCCTATAGATAGCCCATTATTTTTTGAAGTACCTTTGACATTCAGAAACTTTGGACCAACGGGATCTTCGCTTTTACTACAATCTCTTCCTTTAGTAATTGCACTTGGTGTTTTTTCAAAAAGCAAACCAAAAAATTACTTAAAGGATTACAGCATATTTTTATTAATAATTTTCACAATATTCATTTCAAATTATGTTGTTAATGACTATCAATACACTCAGTTAGAAACATCAGAACTTAACATTACAATCGTTCAAGGAAACAGCCCTTGTCCTGGTGCAAAAAACAGATGCATCAATGAAAGACAAAAAATTTATGATAGCCATTTAGCTCAAACCCAATCTCTCGAAGGGAATTTTGATTTAGTAGTTTGGCCTGAGAGCTCAACAGGATTTAACAATGATCCGGGAGTACACAGTAGAGTTCAAAATGACGTTTCTACTCAAGCTTTGAGATTAGATTCATATTTTTTAATTGGGGGAGACAGACCTGTACAAAAAGAATATTTCGAAAACTACGGAATCTTTATTAACAGAGAGGGAGAGATTGTGGATCAATATCTAAAACAGCATCCAGTACCATTTGGAGAATATATCCCTTTTAGAAAATATTTAGATTGGATTCCCCCACTAGCACTGGTTCCTCGTGACATGATTAGGGGAGATGGTCAAAAAATATTTATGGTTAATGATACAAAAATATCAACTGTTATTTCATTTGAAGGTTCTTTTCAAAGATACATTAGGAACAGTGTCTTGGACGGTGCAGAGTTGGTTGTAATCCTTACTAACCAAGCAAGCTATGGAGAAAGCGGGATGTCGGACCAATTTATATTAATGTCTAGGGCAAATGCAATTTCAAACGATAGACCAATTGTACATGCAGCAATTACAGGTAAATCAGCGTTCATAGATCACAATGGAAAAGTTGTTTCTAAAACTGAATTATTTGAAACAACAACATTAAATGAAAAACTTGAGGTAAAACAAACAAAAACTCTATACAGCAAATACGGAAATTATTTAAATTATATTTTTATAATATTTGGAGTTCTTATCTTTGCTAGAAGATTTATTCGTCCAGTTGATTAAATGGTAAGTTTTTCATAGCCACAGCCTCTATTACACCACTTTGGAAAACTCGTAATCCAAATTTTGGAAGAATTGCAAATAAGTGATCAAAAATGTCTGATTGTATTTTTTCATAAGCAACCCACTCTGTTGTGTTCGTAAATGTATATATTTCTATAGGTACTCCTTCAGGAGAAGAGGGTAATTGACGAACTAAAAAAGTCATGGTGTCAGTGTTTAAATTTTGACTTTGCTTCAGATAGTTCTCAACATACGCTCTATAAGTTCCGATATTTGTTAATCTCCTAGTTTCTAATTGGTTAGAAGACTCACTGTTTAATTTATTAAATTCTTCTAACTCCTTATTTTTTTCTGAAATATAGCTCTTAATTGGTGAAAGCTTTTGAAGTTCGACTGTTTCTTCTGCTGTTAAAAACTTGATACTAGAAATATCTATTAATATTGATCTTTTTATCCTCCTCCCTCCATACTCAGACATTGCCCTCCAGTTTTTCACAGAAGTATTAACAATTTTTGATGTAGGTATTGTTGTAATTGTTTTGTCCCAATTTTGCACTTTTACAGTGTGAAGAGCTATATCTACAACATCTCCATCTGCACCAAACTCGGAAACCTCTATCCAGTCACCAATCTTAATTATGTCATTTTGACCAATTTGGACTGATGCTACAAAAGAAAGAATTGTATCTTGAAAAACTAACAACAATACTGCAGTCAAAGCTCCAAGACCACTTATGTAATAAGCCACTGATTGACCAGTTATTATTGCAAAAATAATTATTGCAATGAATGATGCGATAATTATTTTTATTATTTGAATATATCCTTTGATAGGTTTATTTTTTAATACATCTATATTTTCAGAAACTTTATTGAACACAGTAAGCATTTCAAGAATGGTAAGACCGACAAACAAAGTCAGTAATGAATCAAGAAGTCTTGAAATTAATGGATTTGAAAATATTTCAAGATTAAATCTAGGAGATGAGGTCAAAAAGGTAAAAACTATAATTACTAGAACATATGAAAGTCGATTCAGAAATTTTTTTTCCAGAAATAAATCATCAATAAACGTTGATGTTCTTTTTGCTATTTTTTTTAATGTAGGAAAGAGGATGCTTCTCAATACAAAATAAGTAATGATTAAAATCCCAAAAATTATTGCAAGAGACGAGAGTTCAGAGGTTGATAAATTATTCATAGTAAAATTTTACCTTAAAATCCTTTTTGTTGGCTGATCCAAGGTTCAGGTGAATCATTTACGAATTCGTCAACACTTGGACCATTTAAATTTTGTAAACTTCTTTGACCGACAATATATGAAATTACTAAAAGAATTAAGGTGCTTTGATTAGATGTTGCAAGTTTGATTACAACCAGTATTTCAGGATTGTTAAAGAAGTAAATTTGTAAACCAGCCTTTAGAGACAAATAAATGGTCCAAATAATAGCAACTTTTGTATAAGCAGGGCGTACTTTTGGGTGAAAATACCACCCTTTAGGCCAATTCCTAAATGCTTTTGAACTATATATGGTAAATGGTTTTCTTATTAGTATCGAAATTAATCCAAAGATTGCAATTGTTGCGTCTCTTATAATTCCAGGAATGAAAAATCCAGAAGCACTTCCTTGAAGTCTTGCCAGAAGTAGTGCAATAGCAGATCCAACAAATCCATAAAAAACAAACTTTAAATCTTGTTTTCTTAGTCTTCTGTAAATTAGAAAAACAATAAGTAATCCACCTGTACTAAAGATTGCTGTATTTAAATCAACAAAGTTAGCCAACACAACAAAAAACACTGGAGCAATTACGGCATCAATTACACCTTCATTGTTTGGAAGTAAATCTTTTACTTCTTCTCTTATTTCAAGAAATTTTGATTTGAATTTATCCAATTTATTTAAATTTGTCTTTAAACGTTTTTTCGTCGACGTTTTTATTAACTTGATTTTTTAAATCTGGAAATTCTAGTTTAAATTCTTTTTCAAGCTCTTTTTTTAATTCTTCAGCAGATAAATTGTTAAAAATTTCTTCTTGAATTTTTCTATAAGCTGTATCTCTATCAACCCCGTTATTCACAAGATATGAAAGATATTTTTGACTTACAGATTTATTTTTTGCATCTTCAAGGTTCAAATTTATTTGTTCATAATTTATAACTAGGTGTTTTAGTATTGAATTCAACTCAATACTCATAAAACTAATAAGGTGAAAAGCATCTGGGAGCATAATCCTTTCAACTGAAGAATTAGAAATGTCTCTTTCGTTCCATAAAACCATATTCTCTAAGCTAGTGCTCACATAAGATCTCATTATTCTTGCTAACCCGGTTATTCTTTCGCTACCAATAGGATTCTTTTTGTGTGGCATTGCTGAAGAACCTTTTTGCCCATCTTTAAATGATTCGTACATTTCAGATATCTCAGAACGCTGATAGCTACGTATGTTTGTAGCAATCCTCTCAAAAGTAGATGCGAGTATTCCAAGTGAGCTAACAACCTCTGCATACCTGTCTCTACTTACAATCTGATTTGCAAACTGTTCAGGTTTTAAATTCAATTTTTTAAGTGTAAGCTTCTCCATTTCCGAAGTTACTACTGAGTGGTTTCCAACTGGGCCACTTAATTTACCAAAAGAAATATTATTTTTAGAATTTTCAAGTCGATTCAATCCTCGAGCAATTTCTAGATGCCAGTTGCCAAAGATATTTCCTAAAAAAGTTTCTTCTGCGTAAACACCATGAGTTCTTCCAATAATCAAGGTATCTTTTTCTTGCACAGCTTTTTCCTGTAAAGTTGAAAGCAAATCGTTTACTAAATCCTTAATATAATCAAGTGACTGCATAATTAAAACGCTATTTGCAGTATCTACTATGTCCGAGCTTGTTAATCCATAATGTATCCAATTAGAACCTTCACCAACTTTTTTTTGCAATATATCAACAAATGAAGCTAAGTCATGGTTTGTAATCTCCTCTTGTTTATACACTTCATTCTTTTGAACAACTGATTGATTTATTTTTTTAGCGATTCCATTTTCAGCTACGTCTAACTCCTCTAGTGTCTCAACATATTTTTCTTGAACCAATTTCCATGTATCGAATTTGTTTTGATCGTCCCAAATAGAATTAATTTCTGGATTTAAATATCTCTCAATCATTTTAAATTACTATATTTTCTGTTCTCTCAGGCCCAACAGAGATGAACGTAATGGGTACTTCAATAAAGTCTTCAATTGCTTTTATATAAGTTTGTGCATTTTTTGGCAAGTCTTCAAAATTCTTTACAGAGGAAATATCTTCTGTCCAGCCATCAAAAGCTTGATAAACAGGCTCAGCTTTATAATGAATACTCTCTTTATATGGATAATCTGTAAAAAGCTCATTTTCATATTTATATCCAATACATAAATTTATTTCTTCTAGTCCTGAGAGAACGTCAAGTTTAGTTATAAATAGCTCAGTTAAAGAATTAACTCTTACTGAATACTTCAAAGAAATTAAATCAAGCCAACCACACCTTCTTCTACGACCCGTAACTACACCAAACTCTGCACCTTTTTCGATTAGGTAGTCACCAATCTCATTTTTTTGTTCTGTAATAAATGGTCCACTTCCAACTCGAGATATATAGGCTTTTGTTACTCCAACAATACGGTCTATATTTTTTGGACCAACTCCGGATCCAGTAGCAGCGTTTCCTGCAGATGTATTTGAGCTAGTTACAAATGGATAAGTTCCATGATCTATGTCGAGAAGTGTACCTTGGGCCCCTTCAAATAAAATTGTTTTATTCTCTTTAATAGCATTTTCAATTAAAAGTGAGGTGTCTTTTATATGGTTATTAACAATATCTTTATAACCATTAAATTCTTCAATTATTTCCTCAGCTACCAAAGGAGGTCGTTCGTAGATTTTTGTAAGAGTGAGGTTTGTTTCTTCGATATTCGATTTTACTTTTTTTTCAAATACTTCTTGGTCTAACAAGTCTTGTACCCTTATGCCACGTCTCTGTATTTTGTCCGCATAACAAGGGCCAATACCTTTTTTTGTAGTTCCTATTTTGTTTTTTCCTAAACTTTCTTCGATTAACTCATCAAGTAATTTGTGATAGGGCATTATAAGATGAGCGTTTGGTGAAATAGCTAACTTCTCAGTATCTATGTTTTTTTCTTTTAACATTTTGAGCTCTTGTTTTAAAAAGCCCAAGTCTATTACACACCCTGAACCGATTACTGGAACACAGTCGGGATATAGAACTCCAGAAGGTGTTAAAGACAAAGCAATTTGATCTTCTCCAACTACAATTGTGTGACCAGCATTGTTTCCACCTTGAAATCTGACAACAAAATCAGCTGTTGAAGCAAAAAAATCTGTGACTTTACCCTTACCTTCATCTCCCCACTGGGCGCCGAGAACTACGGTAGTGGTCAATTTTTTCTCCTTAGATACAACATAAAATAATAATGCGGTTTTCTTCTAAACAGTAGGAGTTTCTTAGCGAATTTATATTAAATTGCAAACAGTTTGTTTATTAACATAATTTTTCGTTGATACATATATGTAACTATATTAAATTAATAACATACGGCTTCTAATGAAGCTGTCTACTTTTAATTAAAAGGAGATAAACATTGAATAAAAAAGCAATTGTTTTTCTTTTAGTATTTGCAATGGTAATCGTCGCTTGTGGAGACACAACCGAAGAAGCTGCTGTTGAAGCTACTGAAGAAGAACATGACCACGAAGGGGAATCAACTCTTGAACAAGTTCAAGAAAGAGGATTCCTTAAGTGCGGTGTTAGCACTGGTGCAACTGGATTCACTGAAGTAGGGGACGACGGTTCTTATTCAGGATTTGACGTTGACTACTGTTATGCAGTTGCTGCTGCTGTTTTCGGCGATTACAGTAAAGTTGAGTTTAAGCAACTTACTGCTGCTGAAAGATTCACAGCACTTAGCGCTGGTGAAATCGACGTGTTAATAAGAAACACAACATGGACTCAAAGCCGAGACACTGAGCTTGGTAATGATTTTGGACCAACAACTTACTTTGACGGTCAACAATTAATGGGTAGAGTTTCTGATGGACTTTCTTCATCTTCAACTCTTGCTGACATTGATGGTCTAAGAGTATGTACAAATGCTGGTACAACCACTGAAAAGAATATTACAGAAGGTGCTGGACTTGTAGGAGCTACTATTGAGCTCGTTACAGTTGAAGCATTCTCAGAAGCAATTGACAAGTTCATTGCAGGTGAGTGTGATATTGTAACAACAGACGGTTCAGGATTAGTTGGTAGAAGAGCAGTTAATGATGCTCTTAATGACTGGGCAATTTTCCCACAATCACCAATTTCTAAAGAACCATTAGGTCCAACATACAGATCAAATGACAGCCAATGGGCTGACATCATTAACTGGGTTGTTTATGCAACAATCATTGCTGATGAGTATGGAGTTACAAGAGCTAACATCGACTCATTTGACTATGATGCTGCACCAGAAATGGGTAGATTATTTGGTAAGAATGACGGAGAGCTTCAAACAAAGATGGGTCTTAGTGCTGATGCGTATTACAACGTTGTTAAGCAAATCGGTAACTACGACGAAATCTTCTCACGAAACCTAAATCCATTAGGTCTCTACAGAGAAGGTGGAGCTAACGCTCGCTGGACAGAAGGCGGATTAGTTTACGCACCACCAGCAAGGTAATTTTTACCTATTTATAATTAGTAAAAGGGGCTTTTAGCCCCTTTTACTTTGAATAACAAAACTGAATCTGATAGGATTTATTTATGAAAAATGTGCTTAAGACACTCTCGTTTTTTAGGAACGTAGTATTTCTTAAGTGGGCTTCACAAATAGTATTTTTAGTAGGTCTTCTTTATATCATCTGGAGCTATATCCAAAATGCAGTTGTTAATCTTGAACAAACTAATATTGCTTTTTCATGGGGATGGTTAGGAGAAACACCAGGGGTTTCGATTGCAGAAGGAATGTACACCCTTCCTAATTCAGGTCGACAGATGATCCAAGTCGGGATGCTAAACATGTTAAGGGTCACAGTTACAGGTATATTTGCAGCAACATTTTTGGGTACATTTCTTGGTATTGCTCGTTTATCAAAAAACTATATAGTAGAAAAGACTTCAACAGGTTTATTAGAAGTTGTTCGTAATGTTCCTCTGTTAGTACAAATTTTCTTTTTTCAAGCTTTTGTATTAACTTTTCCTAGATTAGAAGTTTTTGATGTAGGAACTTACAATCTACATGTAAGTGCAAAAGGTATCGCATTTCCTTGGTTAAACAGACAACCTACAGCATATTTATTCTGGGTTTATTTACTAGCTATTTTTATTTTGGCCAACAAAATTTATAAGTGGAGAGTACAAATCCTTGAAAGAGAAGGTAGAGAAACTAGGCCTTTTCTTTGGTCAGTTGGAATCTTTTTTGGATTACTGGTTGCTGGCTGGTATGGAGGATATCGAGTTATGGGCGTTATCGGATTCTTAGCTGGATATATTTCAACTGGCGTTGATCTTTTACCTGCTATTTTTTATCAGATACTTTTTTCTTCGGTTGCTGTATTCATTGGTTTTAGGACTACAAAGAAGTTTATTGATAGCAAAAAATCAGAAGAAGCACAGGGAATTTATAGCGATGACGATTACTTTAAAATTATATTAAATGTAGTAGTCGTATTGCTAGTCGTTGTCTTAATGTTTTCTTCTGTAGGGTTAGGACTTTCTAACTTCTTAGTTGGTGACGAAATTGTTTTCAAAGCAGATTGGGGGGTTCCTCAATTTTTTGAAGGAGTTAATAATAAACTATATTGGAACCCAGAGGCAAAAATTGTATTAGAACCTCAGTTGGATGGTATGAAGAGAGCTGAGATCATAGATTGGATTGCTGTTCCTGGTACAGAAGTTAGAAAAGGTGATGTTGTAGCAAGAGCTACTGCAAAAGACCTGAAAGGTGATTTAAATCAAGAGATTTCAATTTATGCAAAATATACAGGTGTCATCGAAGAGGTTTTTGTATCTAATGGAGATACTGTAAAAGTAGAAGAAAAAACTTATGATATTCGAGTAACAGATAGTAAACCATTAGAACTATCAAGACCAAAAGTCGAACAAATTGGAACTACTAAGTTTAAAAGATATGCTGAAGGATTCGGCAAGAGCCTGTCTGTGGGGTATTTTGCTATTTGGCTTGGCGTCGTTCTCTATACTGCGATATTTATTTCTGAAGTAGTAAGAGCTGGAATAATGGCAGTTTCAAAAGGACAATCTGAAGCAGGTCTATCTCTTGGACTTGGACGTGGTGCCTTATTGAGGCTAGTAGTTTTACCACAGGCAATTAGAGTAATGCTTCCTCCAATGGGCAATCAGTATCTAAACCTTGCCAAGAACACGTCTTTAGGTATAGCAGTAGCATATCCAGAAATTGTTGCAGTAGGTCAAACTTTATATAACCAAGAGGGACAGACACTACCAGTATTTTTAATCTGGATGGCGTTTTACAGTACAGTAAGCTTGACTATTTCAACAATAATAAATTATTACAATAGAAAAATGAAGATAGTGGAGAGGTAATGGTTGATTTAATAAAAAAGAACGCAAAGTCATTACAAGAGAGCTTGTTCTCCTCAGTTGGATCTGCAGTTTTAACTGTTGCTACAACTTATCTTGTAATTAATTTTTTCAGAGGCATGCTTGGTTTTGCATTAACATCGGATAAAGATTGGCTTGCGGTTTTAAATAATATGCAGCTCTACATGGTTCAAGCATATCCAGAGGAAGATTTCATTAGAGTTTGGCTGTCAGTTGGACTTACTTTTGTTCTTGCAGGATTATCTATTGGTATTTGGAGAAGTGATGATAGGGTAAAAAGCTCACAAGTCTTCAATTCATTTTTTAAAGGGGGATTAGGTGTATTGTTCTTTACAATTATTGCTCCAACAAATGCAAGCTTCATGGGAAATGACGGATCGGTCATAACAGAAGAAGTCTTTTCTATGGATACAAGGTTAGGAATCTTAATTCCGGTTGCTGTTTTCTGTGTAATATTTTTTAGTATTCGCTTTACAAATATTAAGTTTACTGTAAACAGCTCTGACATGGTTTTCTTTTATTTATTTATTCCAGTAGCACTTCTTTGGTTTGTAAAACTTCCTACTATTCAACTTGATCAAAATAATGAAAGAATTATTCCTGACCCTGTTATGCCTATAGCTGATACTACAAAAATTCCTTGGACAGTTATTTTTGTATCATTTTTACTTAGTTATTTTATTGGGATGTATCTTAAAAATATAAAAAGTATTAAGTCAATCATGTCTTTGTCTTGGTTTCTATTACCTCTTTTAATTTTTTCTTGGATTTTTAAAAAACCACAAATTGATATGTCAGTTGTGCTTGGCAGTGACCTTCCTATTTTTGGCGTTTTCTTACTTTGGGGCTTTCTAGTGATTACTTTTGTAAACAACTCTATATTTAAAAAATATTACTCAACCTACTTAGGAGTAACTTTCCTTCTAACACTTGTTGGAGTGTTCTCTGGTTTACCAATGTTGGCTAAAACTTGCTTACTCTTGATTGCGTTATTCTCAGTTGTGGTTCCAGCTGTATCAACCTCGTCACAGGGTAAAAGAAGTCTTTTGATCGTGTGGGCGGTTGCATTGGTTACTCTTACCTTCTTACTTAGAGGAGGAGCATCAGATACTGGTATAGTTGTTCCCGGTTCAAGTATTTTCGGAGGCTTCTCATTAACATGGCTTCTTGCCATATTTGGAACATATGTCTCATTCCCGCTTGGAGTTTTATTGGCTCTGGGAAGAAACTCAAAACTACCAATAATTAGAATTGTTTGTACTGGAATTATTGAATTAACTAGGTCTGTGCCTTACATCACCTGGTTATTTTTTGCAAGCGTTACGTTAGCAGTGTTTTTACCTGCAGGAGTTGAGTTCAACTTAATAGTTAGAGTCTTGATGGTGACAGCTTTTTTCAGTGGAGCATACTTTGCAGAAAATATTAGAGGAGGTTTGCAATCCATTCCTAAAGGACAATATGAAGCTGCTGATGCAATAGGAATGAGTCCATTTCAAAAGATTTCTTTAATTATTATGCCTCAGGCCCTAAGAGCAGTTATACCTACTCTTGTTAGTAGTGCTATAACAGCTTTTAAAGATTCAAGCCTTGTAACAATTATTGGATTATTTGACTTTCTTACTATAGGAAAAACTGTTATCGGAAATCAATCTATACCAGTAAACTTTGTTGGTCATGATAGAGAGAATTTAATATTTGTTGCAATTGTATATTGGATATTTACATTTACGCTTTCAAGAAGAAGCATGAAAGTTGAAAAGAAGTTAGGATTAGGAGAGAGGTAATCAGTTATGAGCATAATTCAAACAAAAGATGTTAAAAAATGGTTTGGAGATTTCCAAGCACTAAAAGGCATCAGTATGGATGTAGCAGAAGGAGAAGTTCTTGTTATTGCGGGACCTTCAGGTTCAGGTAAATCTACATTTATTCGATGCATTAACAGACTTGAACAACATCAAGAAGGACAAATAATTGTTGATGGAATTGAGCTTACAAATGATTTAAAGAACATCGAAGCAATCAGGTCTGAAGTTGGAATGGTGTTTCAAAGCTTCAATCTTTTTCCACACTTGACTGTGATGCAGAATATTACACTTGCACAGATTTGGGTAAGAAAAAAGAATCGTGCCGAAGCAGAAGAGAAGGCAATGGAATTATTAGAGCGAGTTGGAATTCCTGAGCAAGCACAAAAATTTCCAGGACAATTATCTGGTGGTCAGCAACAAAGAGTTGCAATTGCAAGAGCTCTTGCAATGGAACCAAAAATCATGCTTTTTGATGAGCCAACATCAGCGCTAGACCCTGAGATGATTAAAGAAGTGTTAGACGTTATGAAAGAGCTTGCTAAATCAGGCATGACTATGATTGTTGTTACTCATGAAATGGGATTTGCTAAAGAGGTAGCTGACAGAGTGATGTTATTTGATGATGGTATGCTCGTTGAAGAAAACACTCCAGAAGAATTCTTTAATAATCCAAAGAGTGATAGAACTAAACTATTCCTAAGCCAAATACTTTAAAGCTGATCCCAAAGATTTTTTTCAGCTAAATCAATGATGGAAGCACCCATTGCATATGCACCATCATATATGGCTTTATGACCACCTTCAGTTAATGTTGCTGCAGCATATTCAGGTTGGTGATTAACAGCTTCTATTTCTCCAATTCCAAGCATTGGGTGTATTGATGGAAAGATTTGGGATACATTTCCCATATCAGTAGAACCCAAACCTGGTCTAGTGGCATCTTTTTGCAATATCATTTCTCTACCTACTTCTTGTGCATTTTCCATGAAGAGCTTATACATTGTTTCATTGTTATTAATTTCTTCATATCTGTAATCAGGTGATGTAATTTTTACTTCACACTTTGTTGATAATGCAGCAGCATTAGCAAAATTATAAAAGTCTTGCTCCAACTGGTTTAACCCTTCTTCATTTAGCGATCTTAAATACCATTCTGATTTTGTATATGATGGAATTATATTTGGTTTAAAACCCCCATCTCTTATTACACCGTGCATTCTGTTGCTTTGTACCATTTGCTGTCGATAGGTTGATGTATTAACGAACAGTTGTATTTGTGCATCTAGGGCATTAATTCCTTGATCAGGGGCTCCAGCAGCATGTGCGTCTTTACCAAAATACTCGACTGTGTATTGTTGAATAGTCGTAAACGTAGGATTCACCACATCTTCATATCCAGGATGAATCATCATTGAGCATGAAGCGTCTTCAAACGCTCCTTCGTTAATAAGAATAATTTTTCCACCCCCACCTTCTTCAGCAGGAGTTCCTAGGAGCTTTACTCTAATCCCTAATTTTGAAGCTATGTCCTTTAAACCCAACCCAGCCCCTATAGAAGCTGTTGCAATAATGTTATGTCCACATGCATGGCCAATTTCAGGCAAGGCATCATATTCAACACATATAACTGAAAGAGGGCCCTCTTCCCCAAATGTAATATCAAAAGCTGTTTCAAGACCATGTGAGGGGTAATTTACAGATTTTGAATTTTTTTGAATATAGTCAACTAAATATTTTGATGTTTTGAATTCTTGAAATCCTAATTCTGGGTTTTCATACATCCAATCACTGACGTCACACAAGCTTTCAAATAAACCATCCAAACAATTTTTAAATTCATTTTTATAACTCATGAATTAATTCTACTAAAGTAGTCTTCATCGTACACACTGGAATTGTTCCAAATTATCCAATCTAGGCCTTTATCTTCTGCTGCTTTAATATTCAACCTTACATCTTCTGAAGAATGCCAAAACCCTTGAAGAAAAGGTCTCAAGCTTTTTTCTTGTATTCCTCTAGAAAGCCCATTATTTAATGCTGCCGTAACAACTTCATAAGGGAAATTATTGGGATAATTGTATCCAAAAGAGCCTTTAGAGTAATGAGATGGATAGACCATAGGAGAAATAAAATCTACAGTATTCACTATTGTTTCTAAGTACTGCCCTATACCGTTGTCATTCTTTGAATTAAGTACATATCCAAATATATCTGCAGAAGCTAGGCAACCATTGTCATGCAACAGGTTCGTAGCATTTTGTAGAAATGAATTAATATTTTTTGTCCTGTTTTCAAAATTGCTTTCCTCATCATAAACTAAACCCTGATAACTTGTATCAGGATATCTTATATAATCAAATTGAATCTCATCAAAACCGAGTAAACACGCTTCAAGAGCAACGTTTAGAATGTACTCTCTGCTTGTAGTATCACTTGGATCAAGAAAGTACTGACTGTCTTGAGAATAGGGCCTGCCTGTTTTAATATCTGTGATTGCAGATTCAGGATAGGTTCTTGAAAAGATAGGATCTTGAAAAGCAACGACTCGACCAATTAAATAAATATTAAACTCCTCTTTAAAGGACTTTAAAGTTTGAGTATCGTATTTAATTCTTACATTTTTTAACTTCTCTACTTCTGAGATCTCACTGTCATAGAGTAAATGACCATTATCTGATTTAACATCAAGAACTATTGTGTTCACAATGGTGTTTGACAGAATTTCTTTTATTGGATTTATTTTCTCGTCTTTTAAAAAATGATAACCACTTAGATATATTCCTTTAATACCACTATTAGTTTCACTGAATTTCTCCCACCTGTTTAGAGCGATATATTCATTAATGTCTTTTAAATTTTCTTTTTGAGTTTCTTCAAAATTATTAAACAAGTTGTCATTACTATTTGTTAAAGCTTGTAATTTCTCACTGATCAATTGCTTTTGACTGTTCGACAAAGTGATATTATTTTTTTTATCGATTTCTGAGTCATCAAATAAGTTATCACTAACCTCAACCACTAAATCAAAGTAACTTATCCCATCATCATTGACATTATTTATGCTTAGAGGCACAACTAAAAATGCAAAAATTAAAATTAAAAAAAATACCCTGTTCATACTCATATTTTAGATTACTAATACTAATCTTTCATAGCTAGTTTTATAATACCTATATGAACAATCAGAACTATTTGAGAGCAGAAAAGTTTTTTGAAATACCTGTAATGATTTCTGTCCTTATGCTCATACCGGTATTAATTATCGAATACACACAACAAACACTTAGCTCAGTAGCTTTATATTTAAATTGGGGAATTTGGATAGTTTTTTTACTGGAATATGTTATTTTATTTTACTTTGCAGAAGACAAATTAAAGTTTGTTAAAAGTCATAAGATCGAATTAGTAATTGTTATATTCTCATTTCCAATTGTTCCAGAGGGTTTACAATCTTCTGGATTTTTGAGGTTTGCAAGGCTCCCAAGATTATTGAACGCATTAAGATTTTTTAGGCTTGCTGCTTTGCTTGGAAGATTTGGGACAACCGTAAAGTCTATTTTTAATTCAAAGGGACTCAGGTTTATTGTGTATGCAACTATTGGCATAGTGTTGTTCTTTGGCTTCCTTTTTTACATTTCTGAACCTGGCGTCACATCATACAGCGATGGCCTATGGTGGGCACTTGTGACAATTACCACTGTTGGCTACGGCGATATTACACCTCTTACAAATCTTGGCCGCATAATCGCTAGCTCTTTGATGATTATGGGTATCGGTTTTATTGCAACGATTACAGCTGCTGTTTCTTCTTATTTTATTTCTAGCTTCAGTGATAAAGAGGTTACGATAAATGAACTAGGTCAGAAGTTAGATAAACTAGAAGAAGAAATTAAAAATCTACAAAAGGAAATCAATGACAAATAGTGACTTACAACAGCTCTCTAGCGACTTTTTTCAAAACTCTCTAGATTCTTCGCCTACATCAGCAATTATGAGAGGCCATAAACAGTATTTTGATCAAATAGAAGAGTTGAGTGAGGAAACCTTTGAAAAAGAAACTAAAGCAGTGAATGATTTTATTTCAAGACTTGAGAGCATAGATTCAGAATCTTTATCTAATAGAGAAAAAGTAACTCACGGAATGTTGGAATTTGCTTTAAGTTCAAATAAAGACTCTCTAATGGATAGAAGCTGGGAGTTTGGAGCTGGTGTTTCAGGTTTTACAGGTTTTCTTATTGACTATAACCAGCAAATGTTTATTCCAGATTCAGAGTCTGCTGATATGTTATTAAAAAGACTAGAGCTTTATAAAAGACTATTCACACAGATTGCAGATGTTCAAATGATTGGTTTAAAAAACAACAGAGTTGCTACAGAACGAAATTTATTAAGAACAATTGATCAATTGGAAAATTATTTGGGTTCACCACTAGAAGAAGATCCTTTATTGTTAGTAAATTTCTCACCAGAGATTTCAGAGTCTTTTATACCTGACTGGAGAGAAAAAGCTAAAAAAATTATTGATTCAAATATTAGGCCAGCTGTATTGGCTTATTTGGAGCAATTAAAATCAGATCACATTCCCAAAGGACGACCAGATGAACATTCTGGAATAATGTGGATTGATGGGGGTGAAGAAACTTACCTAAGAGCCCTCAGAAAATATACAGGACATAAGAACATAACAGTAAAAGAAGTTCATGAAGTTGGACTTTCTGAAATAGAAAGGCTTAAAAAAGAATTCTTTGAAATTGGAGAGAATGTATTTCCTGGAGTCAGCACTCCGGAAGAAGTCTTACAAAAAATGCAAACTGAGCCCTCAATGAGGTATGAAAGCAAAGAGCAGATGCTTCAATTAGCTGTTGATACTATTGAAAGAGCTTACAAACCTCTTGATCAATGGTTTACTGTGTTTCCAAAATCTCCATGTAAAGTGTTACCAGTTCCAGCAGAATCTGAACAACATGCTCCTCCTGCCTACTATTACCCACCCTTACCTGACGGGTCTAGAGATGGAACATACTTCTTAAATACTTACAAAGCTGAAACAAAAAGTATATTCGAAGCAGAATCTGTTGCTTTCCATGAGGCAATACCAGGCCATCACTTAGATAGAACTATTGCAGTTGAGCTTCAAGATGTTCCTGAATTCCAAAAATATGTTGCTTCTACTGCCTTTGTAGAGGGCTGGGGTCTTTATTCTGAGCAACTTGCAAATGAAATGGGACTTTACTCTAATGATGTTCAACAGCTAGGTAGGCTTGGAAATGATGCATGGAGAGCTTGTCGCCTTGTGCTTGATACAGGCATGCATGGAATAGGTTGGTCAAGAGATAAAGCAATTGAATTTTTTAGAGCAAATTCTCCAATTGAAGAAATAAATGCAGAAATTGAGACTGATAGATATATTGCTTGGCCAGGACAAGCATGTTCCTACAAAATGGGTCAATTAAAAATTGAAGAACTACGCAGAAAAGCTGAAAATGAGCTAGGCAATAATTTTGATATCAGACATTTTCATGACGAAGTATTGTGTGATGGAGGAATAACTCTCCCAATTTTAGAAAACAAAATTGAAGCCTTTATTGCAAAGCATCAAAACTAAAATTAATTACTCTTCTTCAGAGTAGCTTTTATTGAACATCCAAAGAATGGTGTAAGCTAATGCAATTCCAAATATGTAAAAGTTAAAATTAGGAAGTTCATTAACTTCAAGATTAAAAATTCCATCAACAATAGCAATTAAAACTCTGAGAACAATTCCAGAACCAATTAGTCTTCCAAAGCTAAACTTTTTTAAAAAAGCTATTATATTTCCAGTATCCATTAACTATATTCTATATGTTTTTCTTTAAGGAACTGTTTGATTTTTTAACAATTTCATTTTTATAGCTTTGATGAATTTCTTTCTCTTTATTTTTGGAATCTATTTTTTGATTTGAAATCTCATTTTCTAAATAAATAATTTTGTTTTGTAATTCTTCAATTTTATCTTTCATTTCATAAATGATTTTTATTCCATCTAAGTTGATTCCTCTCTGCGATAAATTTTGAATCTGGATTAATTTGTCTATATCTTCCTGAGAGTATCGTCTTGTTCCCCCACCAGTTCTGAATGGCTTAATTAAACCTTTTTGCTCATAGGTCCTTATTGTTTGTTGATGGATACCTGAGAGGGTGGAGGCTACTGAAATAAAATAAATAGCCTTAGAGTCATCATTACTCATATAAATAATTCCTTGGACTGTCTCCAGATTCAAATTGATCACGATAATTCTCAAGATGTTTTTTTGCAGACCTTGATAAATTTGTAGGCGGTGAAATAAATACTTTTACATATAAATCTCCAGGCCTTCTTCCTTGTGGTGCTATGCCTTCACCTTTAATCTTAAAAGTTTTTCCACTAGGAGTGCCTGCAGGTATTTTTAAAGTTACGGACTTTTCAAGAGTAGGAATTTTGATGCTAGAACCCAGGGCCGCTTCTGTAAAAAGCAAAGGAACTTCAAGAATAAGATCACTGTTGCTTCTTTTAAAGAACTTGTGTGATTCAACAGCAACTTGAACCAAAAGGTCTCCGTCTGGCGCTCCAGCGTCTCCTGGACCACCCCTTCCTCGTAATCTAATAACTGTCCCATTATCTACTCCAGCTGGAACTTTGACTTTTATAGATTCATTTTCAATTGCAGAACCAGAACTCCTACATGTTTTACATGCTTTATCAATAACATTCCCTTGACCTTTACAAGCAGAACAAGTTTGCGCAAAAGAAAAGAAACCTTGATTAGATGCTGTTTGTCCGCTTCCATTGCAAATGTTGCATCTATGAAATGCTTCCCCCTTATCAGCTCCTGTACCTCTACAGGCTGAACAAGAGACTTCTTTACGGAGAGGTATTACAGTTTCTACGCCCTTAGCTGCTTCATCAAAAGATATGTTTATATTTGTTTGATATGTCTGGCCTTTTCTTCTTCCACCAGATCCTCCAAATCCAAAAATATCACCTAAGTTTCCAAACAAATCACCAAAGTCGTCTACATTAAATCCTTGACCACCAAAGCCTCCGAAACCTGAAGCTCCCATTGCACGTACTTGATCGTATTCTTGTCTTTTTCTTTCATCTCCCAAAACTGAGCTTGCTTCTGAAATTTCTTTAAATTTCTTTTCTGCTTCTGTATCACCTGGGTTTAAATCTGGGTGATTTTCTCTGGCTAACTTTTTATACGCTTTTTTTATCTCTTCAGTGCTTGCATCTTTTGAGACACCTAGTGTGGCGTAAAAATCCTTGTCTAACCAGTCTCTACTCACTTTTAACTTTTACCATTGCAGGGCGTATTAAATTACCTTGAAATAAATAACCTTTTCTTAAAATAGTTTCAACTATTTGAGTGTCTCCCTCTCCCGAATGCTCTACAGCTTCATGTATCGAAGGATCAAAATTTTCTCCAATAGTTCCAATTTCTTCAACCTGTAGACCCTCTAAAACTGAAGTTAGGAGGTTATTGAAAGTTTCAAGTTCTTTTGAAACTTCCTCTTGACTCATAGCCATTTCAAAATTATCAATTAGTGGAAAAAGAGAGTTAATAAAATAAGCAACAGATGCTGCACCTATGCTTTCTTTTTCTTTTTCAGTCCTCTTTTTATAATTGTCGAATTCAGCGGCAAGTCTTAGATAGTCATCTTTTATCTTTTCATATTGTGAAAGAGGTACAGAAGTTTCCTCTATTACTTTTTCCTCTACTGAAGATTCGTCAGAAGTGTTTTCTACTTCCTCAATCAAAGATTCTTCCTCTTTACTCATCCTCTATAACTTCACCTTCAACTACGTCATCTGACTCATCTGAAGATGGGTTAGGTGTGTCATTTTGAGCTTCTGCATACAATTTCTCGGCAAATGATTGACTGGCTTTTGCAAGTTCATCAATACCATTTTTCAAATCATCAATTGATAAATCTTCATTCTCTAAAAGTTTTCTCAATTTATCACTTGCGTCATTGATTGCTGTTACTTCTTCTTCTGTTGCCTTGTCTTTATTGTCTTCCAACATTTTTTCAGTTGATGTAACCATGCCCTCAGCCATGTTTCTGGTTTCAACAAGCTCTTTCTTTTTCGCATCTTCGTTAGCATGTTGTTCAGCATCTTTTATCATTCTTTCGATTTCATCATCTTCAAGTGCTGTACCACCAGTAATTGTTATTGCCTGCTCTTTACCTGTCCCTAGATCTTTGGCATTGACATTCACAATACCATTAGCATCAATGTCAAAAGTCACCTCTATTTGAGGCGTACCAGCCATTGCTGCAGGTATATCAGTTAAAGTGAATCTTCCTAGAGACTTGTTCCCAGAAGCCATTTCTCTCTCACCTTGCAAGATATGAATTTCAACCTGGGTTTGATTGTTTTCAGCTGTACTAAATACTTCAGACCTTTTAGTTGGGATTGTTGTATTTCTTTCAATCATTTTGGTCATGATTCCACCCTTAGTTTCAACACCCAAGGTAAGAGGTGTAACATCTAATAAAAGGACATCTTTTACATCACCTTTTAATACCCCTGCTTGAATAGCGGCTCCAGACGCAACAACTTCATCAGGATTAACACCTTTATGAGGGTCTTTACCAGTAAGAGACTTTACAAGTTGTTGGACTGATGGCATTCGAGTCGAACCACCAACTAAAATTACATGATCGATATCAGAAAATTTCATTCCAGCATCAGACAATGCATTTTCTACTGGTTCCTTTGTTCTTTCTACTAAATCTGCAGTAATTTTCTCAAACTCAGACCTACTTAATTTTTCTAGCAAATGTTGAGGCCCAGCATCATTAGCGGTAATAAATGGCAAGTTAATTTCTGTTTCACTAGTAGATGACAGTTCAATTTTAGCTTTTTCTGCCCCTTCTTGAACTCTCTGAATTGCCATCTTATCATTTGATAAATCAATACCAGTTGAGGATTTAAACTTTTCGATTAACCAATCCATTACTCTTTGATCCCAGTCATCTCCACCAAGCTTAGAATCTCCTGATGTTGACTTCACTTCAAACACACCTTCAGAAATTTCTAATATAGAAACATCAAAAGTACCACCACCTAAATCAAATACGAGTATTTTTTGATCTTCATTGTTTTCTAGTCCGTATGAAAGAGATGCAGCAGTAGGTTCATTTATTATTCTTAATACGTTCAATCCTGCAATTTGACCAGCTTCTTTTGTTGCTTGCCTTTCAGCATCATTAAAATAAGCTGGAACTGTAATTACAGCATCTGTAACATCATCTCCTAAATATGACTCAGCATCTCTTTTAAGTTTTTGTAATATTCTTGCTGATATTTCTTGTGGCGTATAGTCTTTGCCTTCAAAGTTTTCTTTCCAATTAGTTCCGATATGTCTTTTAATAGACCTAACTGTGTTATCCGGATTTGTAATTGCTTGTCTTTTTGCAAGCTCACCAACTAGTACTTCTTCTGATTTAAAAGCAACAATAGAAGGTGTTGTTCTATTTCCTTCTGCGTTAGCAATAACAGTTGGCTCACCACCCTCAAGCACTGCTACAACACTATTTGTTGTTCCTAAGTCAATTCCTACGGCTTTTCCCATTTTGAATTATCCTTTCTTAAAATTTTGTAATTATGTAATTGGCTCTTGTTCTCTTGGCAAATGCCCTCTTACCCTTGGATAGGAGACAGGTGCGTGAAGAAAACAAAATTTCTTTTTGTTGTATACGCTTATCACTGTTTCACAAGTATCAAATGCGCATACTCGACCTGTAGTGTATTTTTTTGATCTTCTAACACCAGGCTTAACTTGTGATGCAGTTAAAGTTCCGCTCATTGTTTACCATCCTTATCTATGTTTATTTATACATAAAATCTAAGTAAATTTACTTAGATATGTATTAAATATATCATATTTATGATTTTAAACAAAAATATTTTTAAATTATTTAATAAATGTCATTATTTAAATTCTTCTGACATAGCTGATATTATTGAAGAATGAAAAAAATGGATGTTCACATAGTTGGGTTAGGGAATCTAGGATCTGCTTTTCTCAATGGTTTAAAAGATTTAGATGTAAACATGTTCTTATATGAGGAATCAAACGAAGCAAGACAGTCCATACAAAAGAATTATTCAATAAGCCCTGAAGAATCTTTAACTGCTATTAGGGGTGGTGTTTTACTTTTATGTATCAAGCCTCAGAACATAAATGAATTTTTTAATACTCACAAAGATAAAATTGAAAAAGATGTTTTAATTTGTACTCCAGTTGCAGGTCTAGAAATTAAAACAATTGAAAAAAATCTTGATAATAACATTTTAAGAATTATGCCTAATTTACTTATACAAGATAAAACTGGTTTTATTCCATATGCTTCAAATTATCAAGGAGATTATCTCAACTTCATCAAAAATATTTTAGAAAATTTAGGAACTGTAAAAGAAGTTGAAGAATCTATGTTCCCTATTGTTACTGCATTGTCAGGCAGCGGTCCTGCCTGGTTTTATGAGCTTTCAAATCAGCTTGTGAACTCTGGGACTGAGTTGGGATTAAGCTTAGAAGATTCGGAGTTAATTATTAAAGAGCTTGTAAAAGCACTTCCATCACTTGTAGACGAAGATGAAACATTTAAAGATTTAGTAAATAAAGTAAAGTCACCTGGTGGAACTACCGAAGCAGGTCTCAATTCGCTTAATGATGATTCATTTGATACAATTATTCTCGATGCAATTCGCAAAGCAACTCAAAGATCTACTGAGATAGCAAAAGAATTAACAAATGAATAAGTTTTTAAATAAATACAAAGCTAATGATTATGTACTACTATTCTCCGCCGGTGCAGCAGTAGGTACACTTTTTTTATGGGCAGCAAGCTATATATTTCCCGAAGGAGAAATAGTTGGAGGTAGAAGAGTATTTGAGAATATTCCTAAGGTCCTCCAATATATATTTTATGTTTTAAGTGCAACAACAATATATATTTCTGGATACTTATTTTCCCTTCGGGTAAAGAACTGGACTAGAGGCAAAGAAGAAAAAAGAGATGTGAAACTATCTCAAAGGATATTAAAACTTTTTGATGGTTTGACTATGAGAACTGTTCTTAGGTTTAAAGCTGCTGGTCTTATGCACTCCTTGATTTACATTGGCTTTCTCGGTTTGTTTGCAGGCACTGTAACTTTAGAGATTCATCATCTTATGCCTCCTTCGTTGAAATTTTTACAAGGCACAACATATATTGTTTATTCTTTCACACTAGAACTGGCAACTATAGCTTATCTAACTGGTCTTTTTTGGGCATTAGCTAGGCGCTTAATTGGCACCGAGTACAGGATAAAAACTAAAACTACAATCGATGATTATTTAACTCTTTCTCTGTTGATTTTTATTGGAATATCAGGGATAACTACTGAAGCAGGAAGAATCGCATTAGAAAATTTTCCAGATTATGAAAAATGGTCCTTTATTGGCTATGCCGTTGGTGATTTTTTAAACCTCTCGAATCCTGAACTTTTTCATAGGATTTCGTGGGTACTTCATGTTGTTTCTTTTTTTGTATTTTTAATAGCAATTCCATTGTCCAAACTTAGGCATATATTTACATCACCAATAAATATGTTTATGTCACCTAAGGAAAGACCTAAAGGTGCAATGAAATTTATTGGCAATCTTTTAGAGGCAGATGATATTGACAATGTAGGTACAGAAATTATTGATCACTTTACCTGGAAACAGTTAATGGATCTTGATGCCTGTACTGTTTGCGGTAGGTGTACATCTGTATGTCCTGCAAATCAAACTGGTAAGTCTTTAGACCCTAGGGAAATTATATTAAAAGTAGGGCAAGTGATGTCTGAATCTGGTCAACCTGCAGTACCTGCTACTGTTTCAACACCAGGTCCTTTACGTGTAAATTCTGACAATGTTTTTGAAAGAATTACTTCCGAAGAACTCTGGGCTTGTACTTCTTGTAAAGCCTGCGATGAGATTTGCCCTGTGAATATTGAAATTTTAGACAAAATACTTGATATGAGAAGACATCTTGCATTGATGGAATCAGATTTTCCTGCAGAGTTAGGTAAGGCATATGTTGCGATGGAGAACTCCTCCAATCCATGGGGGGCTTCTCAAAACGACAGACTGAAATGGACTGAAGATCTAGATTTTGATGTTCCTGTAATAGACGAAACTAACCATGAAGAGTATGACTATCTGTATTGGATCGGTTGTGCAGGAGCTTTTGATGATAGGAATGTACCTGTTACAAAAGCTGTAGCAACGTTATTAAAAAGAGCAGGAGTTTCTTTTGCTGTTCTTGGACCAAAAGAAGTTTGTACAGGAGACTCTGCGAGAAGAACGGGTAATGAATTTGTTTTTCAACAACTAGCTATTCAAAATATTGAGAATATGAATAATCTAAAAGTAGAAAAAATTATTACTCAGTGCCCACACTGTTTCAATACAATAGCAAACGAGTATCCGCAACTTGGAGGAAACTATCAAGTAATTCATCACAGTCAACTTTTGACGGAGTTAGTTCAGTCAGGAAGAATTGAAGTAGGTACTAGTGATAAGCCTTACAAAATCACCTATCATGATTCATGTTATTTGGGTAGACATAATGACATCTATACCGCACCACGAGAGATTGTAGGTTCTATAGGTGGTATTGAGATTAGAGAAATGAAAAGACAGGGAACTCAAAGCTTTTGTTGCGGTGCCGGTGGCGGAAGAATGTGGATGGAGGAATCTACGGGTAAAAAAGTAAACATTGAGCGTTCACAAGAAGCCATTGATACCGGGGCTGACGAAGTTGCTGTTGCGTGTCCTTTTTGCTACATAATGATGGACGATGGTGTGAAAGAGTTGGGCTATGGAGACAATGTAAAAGTACGAGATGTGTCTCTTATATTGTTAGATAATCTGAAAAAGGATTAGGAGTTATCTCCCATAAAAAATTTCTGAATATTTCCATCAGACTTATTAATACTGTAAATAACATATAAAGCTATTGTAAAACTTCCCAAAGTCATCACAAAAAATGTCCAGACTACGGCTGGCAATATATTTTCTTTGTAAAAAACCCAAAGACTAAATAAAACAAAGCCAGAATAAAGATCAACTAGTGAAACAATACCCCAAGGTAAATCAGGAATTGGTGAATCAAAAATTGTAACCTCTCCTTGCGCCCAAAAGATTACCACAGCCATAGAAAGAGTTATAAAGTAAGAAATAATTTTTGTTATAGTCATAAGATAGATTTTAAATAAGGAATAATTAAAAATGAGTGAAAGACAAATATTCTCAAAAATTTTACGTCTTGATAAATATATTTATAATGAGCTTCTTAATCTAAATGGTGCACTGCAAAAGGGAATTGCTATTTATTTAGCAGTCGCAACCTTAACTACTTTGAGTGCTTTCAGATTTTTTAATGGCATGATTGAATTCCTTGAAAGCAACCTTGTTCTTTTTCAAGGTGAAATGTCAGAAGAAGAGTTTCAGATGTTTAGGTCTTTGATCGATGAATTATCTGTTATTTTTGTTCAGCAAGATTCGACTACATCAGTATTGATTTCATCAATCGTATCAACCAGTGTTACGACAGTAGTTGGGCTTGTAATATGTTTTTTGATTCTTAAATTTCTGTTTAGAAAAGATCCAAAACCAATTGATATACTTATAATTTCATTCTTTTCAAGTGTTCCAGGACTACTTGTATTTCCTGCGTTGTTTATACAAAACCCACTTCTACAAGCATTATTAGTTTTTATAACTTCGATCTACGCACTAATTGCATTTGGCTCTGGCATAAAGCAGGTTTACTTATTAAGAAATATTGAAGTTGTCCTTGTTGTCATTGCACTAACATTCGGTGGTTCAATTTTAGGATCAGGATAGTTTTGAATGCTGCAGTAATTTTAGCCGCAGGTAGCTCAAGCAGAATGGGATTTCCTAAACAGTTAGCTGAAGTTAGGGATAAACCATTACTCCAAGCAATAATTGATAAAGTTAACATTAATTTTGATAACTCTTCTGTAGTGCTGGGGTCTGAAAATGAAATAATTTCAGAAAAAATAGATTTTAAAAATTCAAATATCCTTATTAATGAAAATTGGCCAGAGGGTATCACATCATCAATTAGGACAGCTTTATTTTTCTATCAAAATCAAAAAGAGATTAATAATATAATTTTTTTCCTCGGGGACCAACCAGAAGTCGAAGTTGAAGTAATAGATGGTCTCAACAACGATGACCATGACGGAAGTAAGGTTTTGGTTCCTCAATATAGATACAAACTAGGATTTCCAATTTTAATTCCGAGAATATTTTGGACGAAATTAGAACTGATAACGGAAGACGATGAAGTTGATGAAGAAAAATCAGTATTTCAAGATTTTGATTTAGTTGATTTTCTTATCTCGTCAGAAATTGAAATCAAAAAAATAAATTTCAATTTTTTAGAACCTATTGATTATGACGAGGAAAAAGATTTTTGAGAGTGGGAAAAACTCTTAAAAAAAATCGTTTCTTTATGTAATTTATTTTGTAAAATTTAAAACATGAATTCAATTGACTCTATAAATGGTATGACACATACCGAAGCTACAAAACTAAGAAGAGCTAGAGTCAGAACAACAACAACTTTTTTACAAATCGCCTCTTCCAGGTCAGGTAGGGCTCTCTTAACAAAAGAAACAGGAATAAGTTCACCTAAATTACTGCACTGGGCTAGACGTGCTGAACTAATGAAAATTAAAAACCTAGGAAGAGACTATGCAGACCTACTTGAAGCCGCTGGAGTAGAAAGTGTGTCTGAATTAAAGAGAAGAAATCCAGAATCACTTCATGAAGTAATGGCAAAAATTAATTTAAAGAGAAATATAGTAGACAGAATGCCCTCTCTAAAGAGAGTTACTAATTGGATCGAAGACTCTAAAGATATAGAAATTAAGGTTTCTTCATAACCAAGTTTCCCATCTATCATTAAATTGTGAATAAAAAAACAATTCGAATAGCTGGTGCCCAAAAGTCATTTCCAGTAGGAGCTATACAGAAAAACAAGCAAACTATTTTAGATTGTTTTGAGGCAGCTGAAGAAAAAGAAGCAGATATCCTGATTTTCCCTGAATTAGCACTTACAGGATATCCACCTGAAGATTTACTTCTAAGAGAGAGTTTTGTTGGAAAAAACTTCGCTGTTTTGGAAGAATTAGCTGAATTTTCTAGCTCAACAAGTGGTGTTGTTGGTTTTGTTGACAGAAACCTTGACGATAACCATACAGACAAACAAAAAAGAGACATTGCTAATGCGGCAGCAATAATTCAGAACGGAGATGTAAAAGGAATCTATCATAAGTGTTTCCTTCCAAACTACTCAGTATTTGATGAAGCTAGGTATTTTGCCAAAGGCAATAATCCAGGAAATGTATTTTGGTATGAAGATGTTGGGATTGGAATAAGTATTTGCGAAGATATATGGATTGAAGATGGTCCTTCATCACAACAAGTAGAGAATGGAGCATCTTTAATAATTAACATAAATGCTTCTCCTTATGATCAAAATAAAAGTGACTTGAGAAAAGAGCTCGTTGTCGACCAGGCTAAAAAATTAGGCGTACCAATTATTTACCTAAACATGGTTGGTGGTCAAGACGAATTAGTTTTTGATGGAGGGTCATTTGTTGTAGATGGTAAAGGGGAAATACTTTATCAAGCACAACAGTTTGAAGAGGAGATATTTTATATTGACCTAGATTTGGAAGTAAAAGAACAACCTAAAGGGCCAATACTGGAGATTAGACAGAAAGGTTCTGAATTAAATCCTCTACAGTCTGCTCAACTTTTATCAAAAAATGAATCTCTGTACTCAGCATTAAAATTAGGTTTATTCGATTACGTTAGTAAAAACAACTTTGAAAAAGTTCTAGTAGGGCTCTCTGGAGGAATAGACTCTGCTTTGACTGCAACTATTGCCGTTGATGCTCTTGGTTCCAATAATGTTGTAGGTGTAGCGTTGCCCTCTAAATACAACACAGAGGAGTCTCTAGTCGATGCAAGGTTACTCGCAGAAAATCTTGATATAGAATTTAAAGTTATTGAAATTGAAGAAATAGTAAATATTTTTAGAAATACGTTAAAGGAAAGTGTTAATGATGAACTTGGACAAATAACAGATGAAAACATCCAATCACGCGTAAGAGGTAATGTTTTGATGGCTTTATCCAACCAAACTGGAGCTATGGTTGTTTCTACAGGTAATAAGTCTGAAATGGCTGTAGGTTATTCAACTCTTTATGGTGATTTAGCAGGAGGTTTTGCATTATTGAAAGATTTATATAAAACTGAAGTTTATAACTTGGCAAATTTCAGAAATTCAATTTCAAGCGTAATTCCTCAAAATACAATCGATAAAGAACCAAGTGCAGAATTAAGACCAGATCAATTTGATAAGGATTCTTTACCCGAATACGAACTTCTTGATGAAATTTTACGTATGTATATTGAAGAAGATAGTTCTTCAGAGAAGATTATTTCTAAGGGAATTGATGAGAATATTGTATATGATGTTTTGTCTAAAGTCGATAGAAACGAATATAAGAGAAAACAAGTTGCACCAGGAGTAAAATTAACAGAAAAGGCATTTGGCAAAGACAGAAGAATGCCAATTACAAATACCTATATTCGAGAAAGAGGATAATCGTTTTGTATTTGATTAATGATTTGGAAGTTACAAAAGACGAATTTACTTTGCCTGTTGAAAATTTAGCGGTATGGAGAGGAGATGGGGTCTTTGAAGCTTTGAAGATTCATGACCACTATCCCTTTGGGTTAGAGAAACATATAGACAGGTTAAAACAGTCTTGCAAAAAACAACTATTTGACAATGTAGATTTTAATTTGGTCAAAAACAATATTTTAAAAATAGCATCAATCCATAAAAGTGGCTATGTGAGAGTATTAATATTAAGAAATGAATCAGACGACGATTTTACAATTTATTCTTTTTATCAACCATTATTAAATTTACCCGAAAAATTTACATTGCAATCTCAACCCGCTCCATGGCATGCCGGTGGAGATTATGAAGTTGATAGTAAAAATATAGTCGGTTCAAAATCTACTTCCTATGCTTATAACATAAAGCAAACCAGAGAAGCAGTTAGAGATGGTTTTACAGATGCCTTGCTCATCAATAATAAGGGCATAGTTTTAGAAGGCCCAACTTTTTGTGTTGGTTGGATTCAGGATGAAGTTGTTTATGTACCAGATCTTGATTTGGGAATTTTAGACTCAATAACTCGACAGTATTTATTGAAGTTTGGTGAGGAAGACAAGATTCAAGTATCTGTTTCTAGAGTGACAATAGATGAACTCTATAAAGTTGATACAGTTTTTGTAATGTCTACAGCTAAACATGGAGTATTTGTTTCCAAGATTGATAATCAAGTTTTTGAGCAGTCACCTTTATTAGTTACGATACAAGATTTATTTGCGAAAGAAGTTCTTAAGGAAAAGCAAGAAAGTTAAGGAGGGTAAAGTGAGACTCACAGAGTATTCTCATGGCTCAGGTTGAGCATGTAAACTCTCCCAAGGAGAGCTTGCTCAGGTTCTGAAGCAATCAAAACAAAATAATTTAAACAATTCTGAAGTTTTAGTGGGGTTAGAAAATCCAGATGATGGCGCGGTTATTGATCTAGGCAATAAAACTAAAATTGTACAAACAGTTGATTTTTTTACGCCTATATTAGATAACCCCTACGATTGGGGTAGAGTTGCTGCAACAAATGCCTTATCTGATATATATGCCATGGGTGGTACACCTATTTCATCTTTACAGTTAGTAAGTTGGCCAAGAGAAGATATAGGTTTTGATGTCTTATCAGATGTTATTAGGGGAGGCTCAGATGTAATGAAGTCTGCCAATTGCAATATTGTTGGAGGGCACAGTATTGATGACAAAGAACCAAAATATGGTTTTGCCGTAACAGGTATCGTTAATGAAAAAATCTATACAAAAACGAATATTAAAAATGGAGATAAACTTTTTCTAACCAAGCCTCTCGGTTCTGGAATTATTGCAACCGCAATAAAAAAAGGAGTTGCCGATGAAGAAGCAATAAATCAGGTAACAAATGTAATGACAACCCTAAATGATGCAGGCCTTGAAGTCGCAAAGCACCTCAATGCAAATGCAATTACAGACGTTACTGGTTTTGGACTTCTTGGCCACCTGAGTGAAATGTTGATTGATGAAAAATTATCAGCAAATTTGATATTCGATAAAGTTCCAATCATTGAGTTTGCAAAAAATTATTTTCATAGTGGCATTTATCCATCAGGAAGCCAAAGAAATTTAGACTCAGTAAAAGACATTATCTCATTCGAGGATCAAGACGAGGCACTTTTATTAGCAGATGCTCAAACCAGTGGAGGATTATTAATTTCTGCACCTGCTGAAACAGATATAGATTTGATAGAAATTGAAAAAATATATGGAGTTTTTCTAAAAGAAATTGGAAATATAACTGATAGATATAATCAAAAAATAAATATTATTAGTAGTTGATGATTAAAACACTAACTAAAATTTTTGCTTTTACTGCAGTAACAAAAAGCCTACTCGAGACCAAAAAGAGCCAATCTGCAGGAACTACACAAATTCACCCAAGTAAAATTCCAGGCAGGACTGTATTCATAAGAGAAAAAGAATACTTTATTAGAGAAAATATTATAGACGGCACAACCCCTATAATATTTCTCCACAGCTGGGGGTCAGACTCCCTAGGAAGCTGGTTTAAAATATTGCCTAAAATTAAAAATGAAACCTCTTTTGTTGCTATAGATTTGCGTAATCATGGAAAGTCTGATGCTAGTTGGGACAGATGGGACGTAGATGAAAATGCCGATGTTGTTATTAGCATTCTAAAAGAGCTTGGCATTTCAAGTTGCAATATTGTTGGTTGGTCAATGGGAAGTGCAGTTGCAATGTCAATTGCCAAAAAAAATAAGCCATTAGTAAATAAATTAGTTTTAATTACACCTTTTAGCTGGCTTGGTGGTGCTGTGTATAGCGATAAAGTAGCATTTAAAATATTTGTTAGTTTTGTAAGAATAAGAGAAAGATTATTCCCTAATTTCAATCCAAAATCTAAGTTTTCATTTTTAAAAAAATCAAACTCTATTAACGATGAATATACAGAGTGGGCATGGAACAATCTGCATAAATCAAAAGATGACTTCATTTACGCAGATGGGGGAAGATTTGTTGTTCCTTATGATGCAAGGTCTTGGATACAAGAAATTGAAGCTGAGACCCTAGTAATTACTGGGGGTAGAGATAAACTTGTACCAGAAGAAACTTCAAATGATGTTGTTAAGAGATTAAAAGAAGTAAAAGTGAAAACTTTTCCTGATGCTGGCCACTCAGTTCCATGGACACATGAAGAAGATCTATTAACAGAACTTAGAGAATTTTTTAGTTTATGAAAAAAAATGTACTATTTTTCTCACCAACTTTTTATGACTTACCTTTAAATGAAAATATAAAAAAAAAGTACGATAATTTAAGTGAAGTCGCAAATGTTACGGTTCTTGCATTTTCGAGCCAAAAAAAAATACATTCTGAATCAAAGACAACTTTTTATTTAAATAAAAAAAACAAATCAAGAATTTTTAACTATTTGAAAATATTTTTTGTATCTTATTTTCAAATACCTAAATTAATATCCCAATATGAAATTGAAATAGTTACATTTCAAGATCCGGTAACAAGTTTTCTGGGTGTTTATAAAATCAAAAAAAAGTATAAAGATGTAAAAATAGTCATTGAATCACATGGAGATTTTATAAATACTTTGGAGTTAGAAAAAAATCTAACATTTCCAAATTTATATAAAAATTTATTTTCCAGGATGGCATCTTACACAATAAATTGCGCTGATATGTTGAGAGCAGTTTCTTCTTCTACAGAGGAGCAAGCACTGTCTTTTAATCCATCAAAACGTGTTGTAAGATTTCCAGCATGGATAGATTTTGAAATATTTAGCAACATCGACCCTATGAGAGATGGTAGTGGAAAATTTAAAATACTCTTTATTGGAAGTGTGACTGATAGGAAAAAACCTCATATGATTATTGATGCCTTGCCCGAGTTAATTAGTGACCAGGTTGAGCTGAACATAGTAGGCCCAACACCCAATCAAAACTATCTTGAAAGTCTAAAAGAAAAAATAAAATCTAAAAATGTTGAAGATAGAGTTTTTATTCATGGAAATAAAAATAGAGATGAAGTGAAAAAGTTTTACTCTGAAAATAACTTAATGATTCTTCCTTCGGTATCAGAGGGCCTAGCAAGAGTAATATTTGAGTCCCAAGTAACAGCATGCCCCGTGCTTGTTACAGACGCCCCTGGAATGCAAGACATAGTCATAGACGGACAAACAGGTTATGTATTTGAGAGTAATAATTTAGATTCCATGATAAAAAAAATAAATCATGTGATTCAAAATTATAATGAAGCAACTTCTGTTGGGATAAATGCAAAAGAATTCATTTTATCTAATTATTCCTCAGATAATTTTAAATTCAGTTTTCAAAAAATATTTGATACTGTTTAACTAAATAATACTTACAACATAAACTGTCTTGCTATATTGCTATTCTTAAATTATGGAAAATATATTTTATGGTTTAATAGTTATCCTCTTACTTGCCAATCTTTATTTTGTAACAAGAAAAGAAACTGAAGAAGACAATAAAGATGACGAGTATTTAATTAAAGGAATTGTAAGTGAAATAATTGAAAATGAAGAATCCCAAATATACAAATTACTAAATAGGTCTGATCAGACAGTAAAAGATTTTCTAGAGAAGACTGGTGAAATTAAGTCCTCTATAACTGGAGTGGATCAGCAAACTAGAAATTTAATATCTGTATTAAATAATAACCAAAGTAGAGGCCAGTGGGCAGAGTTTCAGGTCGAAGACTTGCTAGAAATTATGGAGTATAAAGAGGGCCTCCATTACCAAACCCAAAAAAGAATGTCTAGTGGTACAATTCCTGATTTCACATTTTATCTTCCTGAAAATAAAACAATAAATATGGATTCAAAATTTCCATTAACGAACTATATGGAGATAGCCAAATTAAACAGAGATCTTGAAGATGAAACTCTTGACGAGTTAGCACGAAAAGAAATAACTGAATCTATTAGAAGTAAAAATAAAGAGTTTTTAGATAAAGCAATTAAAACCAAAATTGATGATACATCTTCAAGGGAAGGGTACATATCAGCTGAAGAAGGTACTGTTGACTTTGTCTTAATGTACATACCACTTGAAAATTTGTATCACTTTTTATTAACTTCAGAAATCGGTGCAAACAGAACACCTGTTATTCAGTATGCTTTCTCTAAAAAAGTTATACTAGTAAGTCCTCAGACACTAATGGCTTACCTCGAGACTATAAGGCACTCAATGAAACTATTCAGTTTACAAACTGATACAAAAAATATTTTGGCCACTCATGAAAAAATTAAAGTGGAAATTAGAAAGTTTATTGAATCTTTTGACGATGTAACTAAGAGGCTAGATCAAACTGTAAAATCTTTTGAGGCATTAAAAACTACTAGAGTAAATAAACTTGAGAAATCATTTGAAGAATTAGATAGCGTAAATAAGGAGCTAGAGGATTAGTAATTATCGGCTAGTTTTGTGACAACCATTATGCATTTGTCATCTATATAATTTTTGTTATTAGATTCTAAATACGAAGAAATTTCTGAACTCTCTGCACCAGGCTGATACCAGAAATTATCATAACCTGATTCAACTAGGTCTTTAGTTAATTCAAAACCAATACTGGGTGGCACTACAAAATTAATTATTGATGGATTTTCACTCAGTTCAGAAACATTGTTGTATGACTTTAAACCAGCGATGAATGTTTCTTTAGGGTTTACAGGAACAACATTATGACCTTTTGATACTAAGTCTAATAAAATCTTATTTCCATATTTATTTTTATCATTACTTGCTCCTATTAGAGCAATTAGGTTATTTTTGTTTTTTAATGAATCAATCAATTAGAAGTTTTCAGCCTTCATTGCGTACAAATCATCTTTACCTGCTGTTATAGATGATGCGTATCCTGAAGCTAAAGGTAATAGTTGTTCTATATAAAATTTTGATAATGTTAGTTTGTCTTTGTAAAATTCATCACCAGTTTCTTTAAACTTTTTGTTTGCAAGAATTGCAGCTTTACCCATATAGTATCCACCTAAAACTTGACCAAACATTTTCAAATATGGTGTAGCACCAGCACTTGCATCAACCAACTCTCCCTCAAGCATTTTAGAACCAAGCCATAAAGTTATTTCAGATAATGTATTTACTTCTTTTTCAAGCTTTTCAGCCATTGATACAAGTTCTTCATCGTCTTGTTTCATTTCATCGATAACTTTATTGACATCTGATAGAAGCCTTTGCATTGCTTGACCATTATCAAGAGGTAGCTTTCTAAACATTAAATCTAATGCTTGAATTCCATTTGTTCCTTCATAAATTGGAGCTATTCTTGCATCACGTAAGTACTGAGCTACTCCTGTTTCTTCAACATAGCCCATACCTCCATAGACTTGGATTGCAATATTAGACAATTCAACTCCAAGATCAGATATCCAAGCTTTAGTTATAGGTGTCAATATTCCACACCTTTCTTCACCAAATGCTTTCATTTCTTCGTCTTCTCCAAAGTACTCAACATCAAGCATTAACTGGTTATCATACATGAGGTATCTCATTGCATCGACATATGCTTTAATTGTCATAAGCATTCTTCTTACATCTGCATGATCAATAATTGTTGAATTTTTAGCGTCTTCCTTAGACATCCCTACAGGTCTTCCTTGTACTCGGTCTCTAGCATATTGAGCGGCACCTTGCAATGAACCTGAAGCACATGCTAATCCTTGTCCACCTACCCATACACGAGCTTCGTTCATCATCGTAAACATATAGTTAAGACCTCGGTTCTCTTCTCCAACTAAATAACCAACAGAACCATCATATTCCATAACACAAGTCGGACTTGCATGAATTCCCAGCTTTTCTTCGATAGATATACAACTTACATTATTTGAATCACCTACAGACCCATCATCATTAACTGTATATTTTGGCACTATAAACATAGAGATACCTTTGGTTCCTTCAGGAGACCCAGGAACTTTAGCCAAAACAAGGTGAATTATATTTTCTGTCATGTTATGTTCACCAAATGTAATCCAAACTTTTGTGCCCGTTATTTTATACGAACCATCCTCTTGAGGCTCAGCCTTTGTAGTAATTGTTCCGAGATCTGACCCTGATTGAGGCTCACTCAAATTCATTGTTCCTGTCCATTCACCTGAAACAAGTTTTGGTAAAAATTTATCTTTTTGTTCTTGGCTGCCGTGAAAATTTATAGCAGAAATTGCACCAGCACTTAAACCAGGTGCTAAACCAAAAGCTAAATTGGCTGTACTAAGAATTTCTAAAGTTCCACCAGACAATGTTATAGGCATTCCACCACCACCAATATCAGAAGGCAGAGATATTGAGGCCCATCCAGCTTCAGCAAATTTTTGATAAGCATCAACAAACTCTTCAGGCATGGTTACAACCCCATCCTTAATCGTTGCTCCTTGCTGATCTCCAATGGCATTTATTGGCGCAAGGACTTCTTCAGAGAATTTAGCACACTCTTCCATTGTTGGAATAACAATATCTTCTGAAAAATCACTAAATGCTGAAATTTTATTTAGAACATTATAAGAATCTATTACTTCATAACCAAAAACTATATCTTTAACTGGAGCTTTATAGGGAACTGCCATAAGTAATTATTTTAGTAGATATTTCTAAAAAGTATAAATTGCTAACGAAGGTTTACGTCTACAAGCTGTGATATTTCCTCAATTTTTTCAACTGTAGGTTTATCATTTGTTCCGGCTACGATAGCACCTGCTGCACAGGCTTTTTTTATATTTGGTATTAAGTCGTTTACACCAAAAGCTGCAATATATGCCGCAGTTGCATCTCCAGCACCATTTGAATTTATGGTTTTAAAATCTGGAGGAACTATTTCTATAGCCCCTTCTGTACTCAGTAGTCTCGCTGGCAAGTTCGAGGATGTTAAGAGTATATATTCTACAGTTTTTGAATCTATAAGATTATTAGCTTCATCAACACTAATCTCATCTTTGCTGACTATAAGAAAATCTAATTTGTAATCAATTTCATATTCATAACCTGCTTGGCAAACAAACAAATTATTTTGTTTTTTGAGATCTTTCAGTTTATCTTTAATGAACCTAATAGAGTACCTATCTATAATTAGCGAATCAAAGTTGTTTAAATTTTCGAAATTACTCCACTCAAGGCCTTCATATCCTGAAGAGACTATTGTTCTCTCACCGGAAGAGTCTACAAAAATAGAACATGTTGGAGTTAATGATTGATTGATTATTAAACCATCAATATTTATGTTATTTTCATTTAGATAGTCAACTAAGTATTTACCCATAGAGTCACTACCGATACTATTTCCTCTAACCTCAACGGATTTGTTCCAAAGAGAAATTAATTCCGAGCAATTTATAGCAGTCCCTCCTGGCCTCATAGAAGACTTTAAACTACGAATATCACCACCTTTACTTGGCAACTCATCAACAAAGTAAATTAAATCGGGATTTAAAGTTCCAAAACAAAGAATATTCTTAAACGACATGAATTAAGAATTTTTAATTATACAAGTCCGCTAATTACTGCTCCTGCAACCAGGATCGCGATGTAGCTAAACAAACCACCGACTATTGCAGCAAGTTTCATGCTACGAGAAATTGCACTAGGTCCGGCAAGATGATAAACCAAAACTCCAAAGAATGGAACCAGGTAAACAACTCCCAACCAAACATACTTCATACTCCCATTAACCCTTTCGTTAGAGTCAATATCTTTTATTGCTAAAGCAGCCCATGCAGCATACAACACAAACGGCATCAAGTAACCGTAAAGTTGAAACAATAACTGCCATATTGTAGGGCTAGAAATAGGCACTCCGCTCATAATTATCTCCTTTTCAGAATTGTAGTAATTTTCTAAGTCTTCATTTAGTAAGTTTGTTGGCACCTGTATAGAGTCTAAATCAGGTACATAAAATAAATTTATTGCAGGGGAAGGCTTATTGATATCTTTAAATTGCATGTTTTCTTGTTCCTTTGGCCATGGGTACTCTTTATATCTGTTTTTATCAAGTTCCGTTGTTTGGGCATCGGCAAAAAACCCAGCAAGCATCATTAAACCCGAAGGATCACCTTGTAAAGGAAACCTTGCAATCAAGTTTGAAGAGTCTATTGATGAACAGTTATGAAGTTGCTCTAAAAGTGGTGGGGTACTTGTTTGATAAACATTATCCTCAAAACAATTTCCTGGACCCCATGGGCCAGCAAGAGCCAAGTCAGTGTATCCAGAATCTAAAACAATGTTGTCTTTTACACTCACATGTTGTGAAAAATATAAATTAGCATCCAACATTGGACTTGCAACGATGCCATACCTGTCGTGGTTAACAACCAAATTTTTTTCTATTATGTCACCTACTCTTCCAGGCACAACTATTCCCATTCCTTTTGCAACAACACCAAATCGATTTGTTGGAGCTTCATAGTTGTTATTATCTATGACTAAATTGCCTACAATTGTTGTTTCTCGCCCTGGTGGATTTAGCTCGGAGTCAAGAGTATTTGGTACTATCCCTGACATATTGTCTCTCCAGATATTGTTATAAAGATACAAGTGACCTCCTGCATTAGTTCCCGAGTAACCTAAAGCATTTCCTTCTACGACATTATCAAAAATTAATGAGTTACATGGATAACATTGTCCAATATAAATTCCACTATCAGGATGTCCTGATGCATATACATTATCAAACACACCATCTGTTGAATTAAATGCATAGACTCCATAATCACCATTGTTATAAACAGTGAGGTAAGAACCTTTAAAACCTTTTGAAGTATTCCAGTAGACACCATTTAATGAAAAATTTCTTACAGAGAGATTTTCAACCGTTACCCCATCTGTTTCATAGATTTGAATACCATTCTCCCTCATAAACTCTCCATCAATTATGACTTTATTTCTGTCGGTACCTCTAAGGGTTAAATATGAGGTGGTAACTGTGACACTTTCGTTATACACCCCGGGACTAATTAAAACTAAATCACCGGTGTTTGCGCTATCTACAGCATCTTGAATTGTTGTGTACTGTTCATTTTTTCCAACTTTAAGCACATTGTCAGTCAAAGTAACAGAAACGGCCTCAACAGTTTCTGTATAATCTACGTCGCCAACAACAATTGTTCCAACCATCCCTTTATTATTTGTTCCATGATACGGACAGTAGTATTCATAAACCCCAGGCTCATTGAAGGTGTGTTCATATTGATCGCCTTTAGTAATGATTCCATATTCAAAATAATCCGATGATATAGCCTGCCAAGAGCCATCGCTAGCAATTACATTATGATTATTGGCCCCTCCTGATTCCCAAATTACTGTTGTGCCTGGTTCAACTCGCAGAACTCTCGGTGAAAACTCATCGTCTACAACTTTCACGACTTGTGGCGTAAGATCTGTAGCCTCTTCGGAGCCACAAGCAAATAATAATAAAAAAGATGAAAGTAAAAGTACTTTGAACAATTTGTCCATATTAAATTTTACCTCCGCATTATTTCAGATTCCAATTAATTAAAAATAAGTTAATATAAATATATGAGTGAAGACAGGTATCCTAAACAAAACGAATCGATAAATAATAAACACGAGGGAAACACACCTTCTTTTAAAAAACCTTTTAAAAAACCTATGTTTTGCAATGAAGAAAAATGCGATATTTCCAATTTCTCTGAAGACGTAGTCACTATGACTGGAAAAAGTTGGTCTAGGTTTATGAACATCCAAAATAGAAAGTTTACTGCGATTTCATGCTCTGAATGCAATTATACAGAGTTTTATAAAGGTAAATCTAAAGGCTGGGAAAGCGTAATAGATTTTTTGGGAAATTAAAAAGATTTAAGCCTGAATCCAATCTTCAGGGTTATCATCAACAAAAAAATCTGAGACAAGCTTTGCGTCTGGATCTATGGCGTATTGATCAAAATCAGAAACACCTTCTTCTTCAAGAACATCTTGATCTAAAAAGAAATTACCAGTACAAGTAGAGGAGTCTCTTTTTAAAACTGCATAAGCAGCATCTGCATAAATAGAAGGTTTTCTAGACCCCTTAACTAACTCAGCTCCAATAACGTTTCTTACAGCTGCTGTGTCAAGTGAAGTTCTTGGCCAAAGGCAATTGGATGCAACATTATGTTTTCCAAGTTCTTCAGCTAGACCATGTGCCACTAAAGACATTCCATATTTTGCGGTAGTGTAGGCAAGAGTCATACCAAACCACTTACGATCTATATCTAAAGGCGGAGATAGTGTCAAAATATGTGGATTATCTCCATTTTTAAGATGGGGTATGCATTTTTGACTTAACATAAAAGTTCCGCGTACATTAATATTGTGCATCAAGTCGTATCTTTTCATTGGGGTATTGACAGTGTCAGTCAGGTGTATAGCACTGGCATTATTGATACAAATATCAATGCCACCAAACTTGCTTGCAGTTTCTTCTACAGCAGCCTCTACTTGCTCTTCGAACCTAATATCACAAACTATTGGCAGCGCATTACCTCCAACTTGCTCTATCTCTTCTGCTGCGGTGAAAATTGTTCCCGGAAGAGTCGGATGAGGTTCTGTTGTTTTTGCTAAAATTGCAATATTTGCCCCATCTTTTCCAAGTGCCTTTGCTATTTCAAGACCTACTCCACGTGAGCCTCCGCTCATAATTACTGTTTTGTTTTTAAAATATGTCATTTTTATATTCTATTAAAATTGTGTATTCTCTGTAGAGTCTTTTTTTGAAAGTAGTTCTGATTCGTCTCCAAGTAAGGCTTCACCAATTCTTTCATAGTAATTCCCACCAACTTCTTGTTGATGCTTTATCCCTGTGTAACCATCTTTTGACAAATCTTTTTCAAACTGTTGAAGTTCTAAGATTGCACTCATATTTCCACCTTTGTATTTTGATGCTAAGTCATACATTGAACTTGCTAATGAATGAAAACCGGCAAGAGAGACAAATTGTAATTTATATCCATATGAACTAAGTTCACTTTGGAAGTTTTCAATTTCTTTTTTAGTAAATTTATCTAACCAATTAAATGATGGAGAGCAATTATATGCAAGAATTTTATTTGGATGAGATTTTCTTATTTCATCAGCGAATTCTTTTGCAAAGCCTAAATCTGGAGTATTAGTTTCACACCATACTACATCTGCGTAATCAGCGTAGTTAAGTGATTTTGTTATCGCCATCTCATGGTTGTTTTCAATTAAGAAGTACCCATCAGAAGTTCTATTTTTACTGAGATATTTACTGTCTCTATCATCAAAATCTGATGTCATTAGCTTTGCGTTCATTGCATCTGTTCTAGCAATGATGATTATTGGAACTCCTGAAACATCAGATGATAATCTTGCAGCATTAAGTTTTTTAATATATTCATGTGTAGGGATTACAACTTTCCCACCAACATGCCCACATTTTTTTTCAGAAGCAAGTTGGTCTTCAAAATGAATTCCGGATACTCCAGAATCTATAAATTGATTTGTAAGTTCGTATACATTATAAATTCCACCAAAACCAGACTCGCCATCAGCAATAATTGGAGGTAACTTTTTTTTATCTAGTTCTGCCATCCTTCTCAGGAGTGTATTATTAATTTTTTTCACAAAATTTGGAGTACTGTTTGATGGATAAAGTGATAAGTCTGGGTAAGTATTAACTCCCATGTTGCTCTCTGCCGCTACTTGCCAACCACTTACATAAATTATTTCATAATCAAGATGGTACATTTGGAGAGCTTGTTGTGCTGTTGCAGCCCCCAATCCAGATACCCATAAATCTTCCCTACTAAGAAGATCCAAAAGTAGTCCAGACCCAATCTCAGATAAAGTGTGTTCTACTTTATACGAAGGTCTCAAAGAACAGATATCATTGACAGAGTAATCTCTTTTTATGCCAAACCATCTCTTAGATGATAAGTACTCTTCTACAGTTTCAATTTGGTTAAAAGTTTGATTCATAAATTTAGTGTTGGCTTGCAGCCACACTAGCAATTATAACAATAAGAGTCAACACTCCAGCAGACGCAATAAGAACTTCACTTCTTGTAATTTTTATCTTAGGAGCTGCACTCATTACACTTGCAAAAAGTAAAATTGCAGCTGAAATAATTAATGCAAATAGTGGTGCATATTCATGAAAGTTTAAAAATACTTGCGCAATAGCAACCGCAATTAGACCACCAACAACTATTGATCCCAATGGAATCACGATTGAGCCAACAATTCTCTGGCGAATTTTTTGAGCTTCAGAATCCTCAAAATCTTCAAGCCCTTTAGGAACACCAAGTAGCATTGTCAAGGTAGAGATCGCAGCTTGAACAAAAGTTGATAAGATTACAACCCTCCAAAAAGCGCTACCAACTGTGATTAAATTTATTACCGGATCATCAGGAAGAACAGGTTCTATTGTTTGCCCAACGCTATTAATTATAAAAAATGCTGTTGAGGAACCTAAGACTAAACCTAGCCCCCCACCAGTAAATACAGATTCTCTATCAGAAGTAAGTATGCCAAAACCATCAAAATTTGAATCCAAAAACTTTTTAACATTCAATGAATTAAGTATTCCAAGAAAGCTAGTAGATAGTGAGATGATTATAACAAATGACACAGCATCATATTCTGCTATTAACTTCTGTGTTTCAGCTTCGAGTATTAGTCCATCGTAGAGATAAGAGCTTGAAAGAAGCCCCTGGACAAATCCAGCTATAACTCCAAAACCCAATCCAAATTTTAAAGACCTTAATAATTTCTGACTAATACTTACAGGAGGTGGCAAGTCTTCTTTTATTAAAACTGCTGTTTGAATTTGTTCAACAAGATTTTCAGGTTCTTCTACTTCAACGGGTTCATCTACTTGCTCTTCTACTGGAGTAGAAGTGTCTTCGACTACCACCTGTGATTCTGATACTGTTTCATTAGCTGGCGCTGCTTGGATAGCCTCACCACCAGTCCAGCTGTTTAGAACATCATTTACAGAAACCCCAGATGCTTCAGCCCTTGCTTGTGCAGACCGTGATACCAACATTTGAGGAATACCACTGCTTGAGCTAATTTGATCTACTAATTTTTCATCCATAATAAAATCTATATAATTCTAGTCATTTGAGTTGTTTCTCACTACATCATCAAACGTTTTTTCATCTTGGTACCATCTCATCCAAATAACTAGGATTGAAATCCACAAAATAATTCCTCCACCAAGTTTTAATATCAAACCTGCCAATGTCTGGTCATTAATTACTGAAATGCTGAATATGTTTTCACTCATGACGTATGCTGAATAAAGTGGTTCTGTGCCAAAAGCTAGAAAACTTGCTGGTATTGTTGGCAATAATGATTGTAAAAATAAGTATCCTATTTTTGCAGCCGAGTTTATTGGCCTAATTTCATCATTAAACCCTATTACTGGCACCCACATGTTTAATGAGACCAAAAGCATTATCGAGTGTATAAAAAAATGTGCAATAGTGTTTGTTACCATTAGATTCACAACAGAGGACCAATGCATTCCCACCATTACAAAATTAAACATAAAAAAAGCAACTACAGGCTTAGACGTTATTTTTAAAGTTTTAATAAATGGTTTTACTGAAATAAGCTCTTTCATGTCCCTATGCATACCCATTAATAAAAGAGGAGGGGAAACTAAAGCCAAAACAAGGTGTTCTACAGAATGAACCCAAAACAAGTATTTTTCTCCAATATCATGTATTGGGTAATCAGTGAATATCCAGAGTGCTATTAGGCCCGAGTACCATGTTTTTCTTTTAGGTTTTTTTAGATGCTCTTTATTAGTAGTAAATTCAAAAAATACTACAAGAGTTACAATCAAAGCCCATACGTCATAGTGAGGATGCCAAGGTAAGTTCTGCATTTAAAACCTAAAAATAATTCGCTGAAGCTCTTTCGACCATGACGATAGTAAAAAGTATCAAAGCTAAGATCATACCGCCAACAAAGAACCTATTAATTGTCTTATTTTCGTAACGCAGATGCATAAACCAACCCACCACAATTATGAATTTTCCTACTGCTAAAAATATCAAAAGTGGATCAGTGAAAACACCAACAATGTCTTCTGTGTAATAAAGAGCTATCTCAATTGCAGTTAAAACACCAAGTACGATTGCTATTTGAACATATTTTTTTGGAGTCGGGTGTTCTATGTGATTATCGGACATATCAAATTAAGTAAACTACTGTAAACAATACTATCCAGACAATGTCAACAAAGTGCCAATAAAGCGCAACAAATTCAAGATTCATTCCACCTTCAAGTGTTAACCCTTTTTGTCTTTGACCAATTCCCCATAATGCTAAAAGTAAGACTACACCAATAAAAACATGCAATCCATGAAAGCCAGTTAATACGTAAAAGGATGAACTAAAGATATTTGTTGTTAGCTCAAAACCTTTATGATAAAACTCTGTAAATTCGTATATTTGTCCTGCTAAAAATACTGCGCCTAACATTGCTGTTGCTAGAAGCCATACTCTTGTTTTTTCTTGATCATTTGCTTCTAATGCATTGTGAGCCAACACCATAGTTAATGAACTCATTAACAAAATAAATGAGCTAATGGATGTAAATGGAATATCATACACATCTGTTAATTTCATTCCAGGAAAGTCGCTTCCTTTAAATATCATAAAGGTGGTAATTAATGTGCCAAAAAACAATATTTCAGTGGATAAAAATACCCACATACCAAGTTTTCTGGTTTCTACACCTGTGGGTTCATGTGGATAGGAGTGAGAGCTACTCATCTGAGTCTATATGGATTTCTTCTTCAAGCGGTTCTGTTCCCCAACCAAATCCCCCTATGAGTAACAACACTGTACCAATTAAAGCTAATGGAATAGATTTATAAATAACTGCATACCCTAAAAATGGGAGACCAGATGCCAGGACAATCGGGAAATATGAAGGATTAGGTAAAGCGATATGTTCACTAGGGTTTAGGCCATCTTCTTCTAATTCAAGAAGTATCTGATCAGCTTCTTCACGTCTAACTGCTCTGCCTTCTTCATCTTCAGAATATTTAGTGTGCCAGAAGTCATCAAGTGATTTAACAATAGGTGCTGTTGAAAAATTCCAAACAGGTGTAGGTGATGGAATGGCCCATTCTAACGTCCTTGCATCCCAAGGGTCAAATGGAGCTTTTTCTCCGGTTCTTTTTGAGAAAATCCAATTGATCATGAAAACAATAATTGACAAAGCGATGATAAAAGCCCCGACTGTTACAACAATATTCCAGAATTGTAAGTTTGTTTCTTCTGCATATACCCAGGTACGTCTTACCTGACCTTGAAGCCCTAACCAATGCATTGGTCCAAAAGTAAGATTAAAACCAATCATCATTAGCCAAAAGTGTATCTTTCCAAGCGACTCGTTATACATTTTGCCCCAAACTTTTGGAAACCAATAATAAAGTCCAGAAAAAATTCCAAACAAAGCTCCACCAAATAAAACGTAGTGAAAGTGAGCTACAACATAGTAGGTATCTGTTTGCTGTGTATCAGCTGGAACTATTGAGTGAGTTACACCACTCAAACCACCAATTACAAACATACCTATAAAACCTAATGAAAACAGCATTGGGGTATTCAGCTTTAGCTTTCCTCCCCATATTGTGCCAAGCCAATTAAATATTTTTACACCTGTTGGGACAGCAATAACCATTGTTGATAAACCAAAACCAGCTTGAGCAACTGGGCTAATCGCAGAAGCAAACATGTGGTGAGCCCACACTCCAAAACCTATAAACGCAATTCCAAATCCTGCAAAAACTATTGCAGCATAACCAAAAAGTGGCTTTCTTGAAAAAGTTGGAAGAACTTCCGAGACAATTCCAAATGCAGGCAGGATTAGAATATAAACTTCTGGATGTCCAAATAGCCAGAAAAGATGCTGCCATAAAATTGGATCACCTCCGCCTTCTGTTAAGAAAAACGTAGTTCCAAATTTTCTATCAAATGTTACATAGAAGAGTGCTATTGCAATTATTGGTAAAGAAAATGCAAGCAAAAAAGAGACAGCAAAAGTCATCCAAGTAAATACTGGCATTCTCATAAACCGCATGCCTTCTGTTCTCATGTTGATAATGGTTGTAATAAAATTGAATGCAGAAATTAAAGAAGCTATTCCAAGTATCTGTAGCCCTATAGCCCAATAATCCATGGCAGTCCCTGGGGAGTATTTCATACCTGCATTTGGTTGATATCCAAACCAACCCCCGTTAGGTGCTGAGCCTAGCCAACCAACTTCCTCAGCTAAGTATCCGCCCTCTGGTGCTCCTGCAGTACCAAATATAAATGTAGAATATAAAAATGCTCCTCCGAAAATAAATATCCAGAAGGAAAGAGCATTTAGCCTTGGAAAAGCAACATCACGCGCTCCAATTTGTAGCGGAAGAAGATAATTAAAGAAGGCAGCACTAATTGGCATAATTGCCAAGAAAATCATCGTGGTTCCGTGCATTGTAAACATTGCATTGTACTCTGCCGCTGTTAAGAAATTGTTATCTGGTTGTGAAAGCTGAATCCTAAGAATGAGCGCTTCAAGCCCACCAATCAAAAGAAAGAAAAACGCTGCATAACCATACATTATTCCAATTCTTTTATGATCTACAGTAGTTATCCAACTCCATATACCAGTTTCAGAAGAAGGCCTTCTGAAAATACTGCTTTGTTTACTCGGTTCTATTATTTTTGTCATTTAAGTGTTCCTAAATACGCAATTAAAGCATTTATTTCTGCTTCAGTCAATTCTAGGTTAGGCATAAATGTACCCGGTTTTATTTCAGCAGGATTTGCAAGCCATTTGCTAAGATTTTCTTCATTGTTGTAAAGTGCTGCTCCAGCAAAAACATTTCTATTAGCAAAGTGAGTTAAATTCGGAGCTATTCTGTCACCCTGTACATCCCAAACTCCATCAATAACATGACACTGTGTACATCCAGCATTTAGGTAAACCTGTTGACCTTCAGCAGCTAATGAATTTCCTTCGAGTTTATTAGCATTTTGCTGTTGATTTTTTACCCATGCATCAAAATCAGATTCTGAAAGCGAAAGCACACGACCACGCATTTTAGAGTGGCTTAAACCACAGTATTCACCACACTGTGCCCAGAACTCATTTGGTGAATCAGCGTGTAAATTTAAATATGTAGTTTGTCCTGGAACAAGATATCTTTTTCCATTTAATTTAGGAACCCAGTAATTGTGGAGTACATCATTAGACCACATTTCAAGCCTTATTGGTTTGTCAGCTGGAATGACTAATACGTTTGCAGTCGTTATATCATAATCCGGGTATTTGTATTCGAACCACCATTGGTGACCAATTACCTCAATTTTTAGAGCGTCTTCAGGTTCGTTTGCTAGATCAAAAATTGTTCTAACGGTGGGTACTGCAATAACTGCCAAAATAATTACTGGAATGACTGTCCATAGAATTTCTAGTTTAGTGTTTCCATGTATCTGTTTCGGTTCAGGGCTATCTGGTTTTTCTTTAAAAACAAAAACAGACAGAAGTAAAGCACCTTGGACAATTACAAAAATTACTACAGCTATCCAAAAAGTTAACCAAAATAATTCATCTATTGATCTTGCATAGGGGCCCTCAGGACTTAAAGAATCTAAAGGGGCATTTTCGATACAAGCAGATAAGAGTATCAAAGCCGAAAATTTTAAATTCTTTAACTTAAAAATGTTTTTCACAAGCATATTTATATTATCAACAATTATTAAGAATAGCGTTGAAACTATATATAGTGTAATCATAAGTACTATGTCGTTATGGAAACTGTTACCAAAAAAAACATATCAAAATATATAAGGCTTTCAAAATTAAGAATTGTTGAGCTTTTATTAATTACAACAGTTCCATCAATGATTGTATCAATATATGGCTTTCCACCTCTCGAATTAATAGTGTTCACTCTACTAGGTGGTACCTTATTAGCTGTCAGTGCAAATGTTCTAAACCAAATATTTGAAATCGAAACTGACAGACTTATGGAGAGAACAGCAAACAGACCACTTGTAACTGGAGAGATTAATAAAAAAAGTGCCTATGTTTATTCGATTTCCCTTGGGTTTGTAGGATTTCTAGTTTTGTACACCCAAACAACAGAACTTGCTGCATTTATTGCTCTTTCCGCAAATATTTTTTACTCATTTATTTACACTCTTGTTTTAAAGCCAAGAACAAATCAAAATATAGTCATAGGAGGAGCTGCGGGCGCAGCCCCAGTTCTAATAGGGTGGTCTGCTACTGGTACAAATTTAGATACTGGTTCGTGGCTTTTGTTTTTATTAGTTTTTCTTTGGACTCCAGCTCATTTTTGGGCTTTATCAATTGATATGTTAAATGATTATAAAGATGCAAACTTTCCCATGTTGCCAACTCAAGAATCATACAAAAGAACATCAATATTTATTGGAATATATTCTTGCGCAACGGTATTGACTTCACTATTACTTGCTCCAATTCTTCAATTAGGAATGGTATATCTCATGCTGTCACTTATTTTTGGATTGTATTTGATGTATAAGTCATACCAGCTTTATAGAAAACAAATTAAAGCAATTTCTTATTTTGTATTTTCAAATACATACCTTGCCGTAATTTTTCTATCTATGGTCGCAGATATATTTATAACTTTGAGTAGTATCTAAATATGCAAGAACTTTTATTTTCGATTACTTATCCTCCAATACCAATAACTCAAGTTGGTCCAATTTCACTTTCTTTGCATGGAGTTTTTGCTGCTGTAGGTTTTTATTTTGGTGCAAATCATGCCTTAAAATTGTCAGAAGAGGATGGTGCTGACAGTGAATTATTTTCCGAAGCACTTACTTGGGCTATTTTTGGTGCAATCCTAGGTGCTAGATTTTTTACAATTCCAGCTCAATGGTACGCTAACCCAAATTATGGATTTGATGACATCTTCACTCTTGCCGGAAGCTATTCAATTATGGGTGGGATGGCTGGTGGAATAATTGCCGCCTATTTGAAAATTTCAATTCTCAACAAACAAGATTTCAAACAGTATGGAGATTATGCTGCCACAGGATTAATACTTGGAACAGTAATTGGAAGAATCGGCGATTTAGCAATTGTAGAGCATCTGGGTAGGGCAACTGATTTCTTCCTTGGTTATGAAATTAAACCAGGTTATGATGTTGCACCTCAACATAATTCCCTTGAGTGCTTTGAACCTCTGACAACATGTGGAACTTATCACCACGTAGCCATGTACGATTTACTCCTTGCATTGTTGATCTTTTATATTTTTAGAAATCTTCAGTCTCGCTTTACTTTTGGTAGAGGTTCGTGGATTGGGCTTTGGGCAGTATGGTATGGGTCTCAAAGAGCTGTTCTTGATACATTAAGATTTGGAATGGGTGATTCAACAATTGGAAGTTTTACTTGGAATCAAATTGGCGGATTGATGTTGGCAATAATTGGATTACTTATATTTTTAAGAAATAAAGATTTTAAAACAAACTAACAAGAAACAGAATATAAGCGACAATAAATAAATATCCGAGTAGGGAATTTCTTTTTATTACGTTTCTTGAAAGAAAAATTACAATAAAAGAAACAAAATACATAATAAAAAGCTGATAATCAATTACAGAGCTAATTTCACCAGGACTTATCATTATTGCAGTTGCTCCGACAAGTCCGATATTAAATAAATTTGAACCAAAAATATTTCCAAAAACTATATCAGGTTTACGCATCTTTGCTGCTGAAATTGTTCCAGCAACCTCTGGCAGGCTAGTGCCAATAGCAATAATTGTTGATCCAATAATTAGTGATGACACTCCAAATAGTTCAGCAATTGCAACAGCATTGTCTACAACTAACTGGCTTCCATAGAGAGTAGCAAGAAGTGATAATCCACCTCTTAACCATATGTAATTTTTTTCTTCCCCAAGGAGCTCTCCTTCATCGACACTTTCAGTGCTAATCATTTTATAAATGACATAGATTACAAGAATTAGTAAAACTGCTCCAAGTAAAAAAGGAAACTCATTGGTAAGCACATAAGTAGAAACAAAAACTGTTGTGAGTATTGCCATCCATACTGGACTGATTTGATTTAATTTTATTTTTTGCGAAAAATCTTTAGGTAATGCTAAATATAACACAGCTACTACAAGTAAAGAATTAGCAATATTGGAACCTACTATATTACCAATACCAAGATCCAGGTCACCCTTCAGCGCAGCCCCAGTACTTGCAAAAAGTTCCGGAGCAGAAGTGCCAAATCCAATAAATGTTGCACCAATAATCGAACTCGGAAGTTTGAATTTTAAAGCTATTTGGACTGCAGAGCTAACCATTTCATCAGCTCCCTTTACCAGTAAGACTAATCCAATCGAAAATCCAACAAGAAGAATTACTATGTCCATGATTTCAATTTTCTATTTAGAGTCTCTCCATGCAATCCACTCTTTTACTTGTGTGAGGTCATATCCTGGCCCATTCACAGCAAGCGTAATTTCAGTTGCACCAGCTTCTAACAAATCATCAGCCAAATCTATTCTTTTTATATCAATTCCAATTGATCTTTTGATTTCATTTGGATCTCTTCCAACTTTGTCACACCAGTCATTAAGTACATTATTTTTGTGTGCGACTGTCTCAATTCCGCTTCTTTCTTCAGTTTTTGTAGCAAATCCATGCCATATATCTGCATACTCAGCTACTAATCTTAAGGTAACTTTTTCTCCACCACCACCGATAAGAATAGGGATTTTTCGTTTAGGTTGAGGATCGAGTTTCCCCATTCTGTTTACAATTCTTTCGAGTGATTTTTCTAATTCTTTCAACCTCCATATTGCAGTGCCAAATTCATAACCATACTCTTCATAGTCTTGTTCAAACCAGCCTGAACCTATTCCAAAAATTAATCTGCCATCTGATATATGGTCAACAGTTCTAGCCATATCAGCAAGTAGTTCTGGATTTCTATATGAATTACATGTTACTAAAGGACCTATCTCGACAGAGTTAGTTACCTCTGCCCAACTTGAAAGCATTGTCCAGCATTCAAAATGTTTACCTTCACGCCTTTCTCCTTCAGCCCACTGGGTTCCATCTTCTTTGTATAAGGGGTAAAAATGATCCCAATTGTAAATTACATCTGCACCTATTTTTTCAGACTCGATTGCCGCAGCCCTTATCTGATCATACTCAGCATGTTGTGGTTGTAAAAATACAGCTATTCTTGGTTTCATATTTATTCTCCTTACAGTTCAAATTTAGTATTAATAAACTCATCCTTTATTGTGTTTTTAAATTTTATATTTGCATCCAATCGCTCAATATTTTGCCTTGTTATTTTTTCGGCTGATGGAAGTGGATTTTCATTAACGAAAGATTTAATTTCTTCACTCAGTAACTCGTCATATATTGATGGCAGTGAATCAAGTATTCGGGATGCTGTCCATCCAGGCATTAATTCGAGTAAGGCACTCCAATTATTTTTTATTTCTATAAATCCATTAGAAGCATTCTTACTATTTGAAAGTAAAGTAGCGATTATATAAGGGGCATCCGCTCCTCTGATTGTTTGATCCAAAATTGCTCCAATTACATTTTTTGGAGTATCAGGGTCACTTAATGTACCGATGACTCCTCTGTATCTTGCTTCTATTTGGGGTGATGATGAATTTTTAAACTTTTCAATATATATTTCTGAGGAACACTCTTGATTCATTCCAGCAATTGATAACACTAAATTAAAATAATTACCATCAGCGTATTCTTCATATTCATTTGAAATAAATTGATTTGCAAAAAATTCAATAAATTTTGAATCTTCAGTTATCTTTGCATAAGTTCCACAAAGCAAGGATCTTAACTGGGACTCTTCTTGATCAAATTTATCTTGATAATCTTTTCCTAGAGTTTCTATTAACGGATAGCTAAAATCTTTAACATAATTTTTAAAACTATCATTTTCTCCAATTTTGGCAAAGGTAGAAAAGATGCTACTAATTAATGACCAAATATTTACATCTTTTTCGCCTGTGTATAAGTTTAAAAGTTTGATAAAAAGTGATAGCTTCAACTCACCTATTCGCAATGCCATCCAAGAATCTTCTAAAATCCTATATTTTTCGTTTAAGTCAAGTTTTTCAAAATTTAATAATATTTCTTCATAGATATCTTCACTATATGATGAGTGAAAAAATGACCAACCACCATTATTTATAAAAGGAATTTCACCATTATTTTCAATCGTAATTGAATCAGAATCCAAAATTAACTTATTTACTTTATTGTTATCCAAGTATCTAATATTCAACGGCACGCTCCAAAGAGAGCTGTCGGTGCTTCCATCAATCAAATATTTCTTTTGAGATATTTTAAAACTGGAACCTTCTTTTTTGATATTTACAATTGGATACCCTTCTTGCTGTATCCACGTAGGAAGAATTTCACTAAGGTTATAAGAACTTGCACTTGTAAGTTCGTTCCAAAGGTCAGAAGAATGTGTATTTTTATACTCATATTTTTTAAGATATTTTCTCACACCATCTTTAAAAGTTTCTTCACCTATAAATGTTTCAAACATCCTGAGTACGGTAGAACCTTTTTGATAGGTTAATACATCAAACATTTCTTCTGCTTCTTCTGGAGTTTTTACTTCGAACTCAACTGGCCTTGAAGACTTTAATGAGTCAACTCCAAACCCTCTTGACCTGTCTAGGTTCATCTGATTCCATAATTTAAACTCGGGGTATGTTGCTTCAGAAGCTATAACTTCCATTAAACTTGCAAATGCTTCATTTAGCCAAATGCCATCCCACCAGTTCATGGTTACCAAGTCCCCGAACCACATATGAGCTAATTCGTGAGCAATTACTTCAACAGACCTTGATAATTCTGCTCTTGTTGCTTTTTCTACATCAATAAGCAGTAGCGTTTCTCGAAAAGTTACAGCCCCAACATTTTCCATTGCACCCATAGCAAAATCAGGTATTGCTATAAGATCTAATTTTGATCCTGGATAATTTATCCCGTAATAATCCTCAAAGAAATCCAGAATTTTTATTGCAGCTGTGCCAGCAAAATTAGTTTGGTCAGAAAAACCTGGCCTATGCACTATTCCTATGTCAGTTGTTTTTGAAGAACCTATCTTAGAAACTTCTAATTTACCAACAACAAAAGCTACTAGGTATGTTGACATTCTCATAGAGTCAACAAACTTAGTTGTAGTTCTATTATTTTCAGTTGATTCATTCAACACTTTTTCATTACTAATTCTTATCAAATCACTGTCTGTGGTTAAAGCTATGGAAAATATCGCTTTGAATTCTGGCTCATCCCAACAAGGAAAAGCCATTCTCGCTGCAGTTGGTTCGAACTGAGTAGTCGCAATCCAAACGTCTTTATTTTCTGAATCTTTAAAGCTACTCCTGTAAAACCCTCTTAATTCATCAACTATTGTGGCTTTGAAATCAAGATAAAGTTGCCAATCTCCTTGGGTAATTTTATCTTCAAAAATAAGTGAAACTCTCTCTTCTTCAGGTAAATAATTAATTGAGGCCTCAATATGTTCACCTGAGTCATTTTCTATAAAAGCATTTTCTATATCAATTCCTAATGAGTGAAACTGTAATTCTTTTGTTTCATCAACTATTTCCAAGAAAACAACTTCTTTGCCCGTGTAGCTAAATTCATCTAAGTTAATATCTAGATTGATTTCGTATCTGTGAGGTACTGCTATTTTTGGTAGTCTAATGTTTTCATTCATTTAAAAATATTAGTAAGAATTTAAATCAATCCCAGTCCAAGTGGATAAATTCGTCAGAATTTTTAAATTGCACCTGATGTGCACCGAAATAATCTCTTTGAGCTTGAATTAATGCAGAGGGATTAAATGTACTTGATGTTCCTACAAACCAGTTGTATGACGAATTTATAACAGGAATTGAGATACCGCTATCAATGCACGATTTAATTACTTCTTTTGCATCACTGAGATTATTCTGTAATAAATCTTGAACAGAAGGGGTTGTAGTAATAGGGTTCAGCAGCTTTGCATTACCCAATTCATTTAGAAGATCAGATCTAATAATGCAACCAGCTGACCAATTCTGCAAGACTTCTTTCAAATCTATATCTAATTGCTCTTTGTTACTCACATGCTGGATAAAGAGCAAACCTTGAATCATTGTTGCTAGTCTTGCAAAATATATTGCGTTGTTTAAAGATTCTGAAGAAATATCTATCAACTGTCCATCAATATTTTTTGACCATAAGTTTTCATAGTTACTCTCCACCCTTGCATTGAATGCTTCAAAGACACTAGGTAATGGAAAACCATAGTTAAGTGATGTCTCAACTGTTAGTTTGCCTGTCCCTTTATGATTTGCAGTAGATTGTATTTGATCAAGTAAATACCCTGAATCGTTTTTCTTTAATAAAATTTCTGAAGTTATTTCAATTAAGTATGAAGATCTATTTTGTGTGGAAAATTTCTTGAAAAACTCACTTATCTCAATATTGGTATAGTTTGCTTTTTTTAAAATATGGTAAGCCTCAGTAATAATTTGCATTTCAGCATACTCAATACCGTTGTGAAGCATTTTAATAAAATGGCCAGTTCCATAACCTTTATAAAACCCAATACTTAGGGAGTTTTCATAACTCGCAGCTATTGAAGATAAAGAATCTTTTAATTCATTATTAATTGATTTCTCTGAACCAATCATTAAGGCCGGGCCATTTCTTGCACCCTCTTCTCCTCCCGAAACACCCATTCCTATAAAATCTATCTCTTTCTTAGCACACAGAGCACCCAGTCTGCTGCTGTCAAGATAGTATGCATTACCCCCGTCAATCAATATGTCATTTGGTTCGAGATAGTTAATTACTTTTTTTGCCATATCGAATGTTGGTTTACCAGATGGAATTAGCATAAGAATTTTTCTCGGTTTTGGTAAAGATTCTATAAAATTCTCGAGGTCAGTAGATCCAGAAATGTTCCCGTTAGAGTCTTTCTCTATAAGAGAATTAATCTTATCTTCAGATTGATTAAATACGTGAACAGACGTGCCCTTTTCAGAAAAATTAAGAGCAATATTGCTACCCATTACCCCAATACCAATTAAACCAATAGATTTAGTCATGATAAAAGTTTAACAACATCTTTTTGAAGCAGATTTTCTAGGTAATAATTTCTAATTTCTACAGAAACTTCTAACCCCTCTTCAATATTTTTAACACTTACGATGGAAGAATACTTGTGTAGTTGATCCAAGTCCTTAGGCGATATTAAAAGCGAAACTTCATTTAGATCACCAAAGACATTTGTTGTAATCTCAGAAATTAATTTTTTAATATTTGTCCCTTTTGTTGATGATACAAATATTGCATCTTGATATTTTTCCGTTAAATAATTTAAAGACGCCTTGTCAATTCTATCTATTTTATTAAAAACCAATATTTCAGGCACATCTGCTTCAATCTGGTCTAGTATTTCATGCACTGTATTTATGTGCATTTCGGGTATTGCAGATGCTGCGTCAACAACATGAATTAATAAATTTGCTTCTTTAACAACTGTAAGTGTTGATTTAAAAGATTCGATCAATGTTGTTGGAAGATTTTGAATAAACCCAACTGTGTCCGAGAGTATGATGTGCTCATTTATTCCATCAATTTTTAACTCTCTTTGTAAAGAATCAACAGTTGCAAATAACTCATTAGCTACATATGTTTTCGAAGACGTAATTTTTTCTAGCATGGTAGATTTTCCTGCATTCGTATAACCAACAATTGAAACAAGAGGTGTATTATTTTTCTTTCTAAAGCTAGATTGCACTTCTCTTTGTTTACTAACTTTTTTAATTTCCCTTTTTAATTTATTAATTCTGTTGTCAATTAATCTATTGTCTGTTTCAAGCTTTGTTTCACCAGGTCCTCTTGTTCCTATACCACCGCCCTGCTGATTCAAAGTTTTACCTAAGCCAGCTAAACGTGGTTTTAAGTAAATTGATAAAGCTAATTCAACTTGTAAGCTGGCTTCCTTTGACTGAGCATGAAGTGCAAATATGTCAAGGATAAGACCAGTTCTGTCTACCACATCACACTTGAATAAAGCTCTCAATTCTTTTTGTTGGTTTGGAGTTAATTCGCAATCAAATAAAACGACATCAATATCATTTGCATCTGAGATATCTACCAATTCTTTTATAGAACCTTTACCAATAAAAGTTTTAGGATCAATTTTTTCTACCCTTTTAGTCTGGATTATTGTTGGACTTGATCCAGCAGTTTTTACTAAATTAACAAGCTCTTTAAGAGACTCTTCCTTGTCAGCTCTTATTTCATTTTTTAAGACTATTCCAATTAATAATGCTTTTTGAGTAGTGACAAAGATATCTCTATCAGATACTGTTAGAAGCCTTCTGTCTGATTGGTTTGGATTATTTCTCTGATTCAATTATTTCATTATAGGTAATTGGCCATTTTCAGAAGATTTAGAAAGCTCTTCTTCAGCAATAATTTGAGATTCTCTAACTGCTAAAACTACTTTTCCAGTTGGAGGCCAGATAAATTTCCATGCACCACTAGCTACAGCCCAGAACTGCTGTCCTGTATCAACATCAATAAGAGGAAGTGCTTCTGAAGTTTTTTCACTGCCAGCTGGTACAAGAAGTCCTGACTTAGTAATGGTCTCTTCTTTTAAGTGACCAACTCTCCAACCTGGAGAAACCTTGAATCCAGCAGGTGCTTCTTGCACCTCATCTAATAAGCTTTTTTCTTCTGCCATTTTTCTATATTAAACATGTATATCTTATAAAGTAGCGGAGGTGGACAGGAATCGAACCTGCCAAAGACTTTTACACCTTTCAACAGTTTTGAAGACTGTGGAGCCCACCAGGCGCTCATTCACCTCCGTACTTAAGACTAGTTATATAAAAAAAATTATATTGAATAGAATTAAAGTAATGAATAATTTTCAAATAGAATTTAAAAGACTTAAAGCTGATAGAGGCTTAAGTAATAAACAGATCGCTTCTTTTACAGGGGTAAAAGTAAAAGATGTTAAGCAATGGGAAGCTGGAACAAGTTTTCCTACGGATAAAAAAATTATTAATGCTCTTGAAGGATTGTTAGGTACTGAAATAACACAGACACTTGATGGGTTCTCAACAGAACAACTAAAAGAAGTAGGTTCATTATTAACTGAAGAAAGTCTCTTCTCAATAAAAAATGATGATGTGCAAATTAAACAAACTAGAATTGATAAACTTCGAAATACCTTCCAAAGAAAAGAATCAACACTAAATGATTTTGATTATGAATCAGTTGAGGTTTCTGAGGTAAAAGAAGAAACTTTAGAAGAATATCTTACAAAACCAGTACAAACTACTAATCTTCTTGAATTTTCCGACGAAGAGCCATACATATATGATCAAAAACAAATTGGATTTTATTTCACTCGAAATCTCAAAACAACTGCTTTGCTTCTGGTGCTTTGTATTGTTATTTATAATTCATTCTCCTTATTTTGGGATTCACTTAGAACATTTTTAGATAATTTATTGTGAAAGTCGAGTCTTACGCAAAAGCAGGTCTTTTATTATCAATAGCCTCAATTTTGGCTGGTGCATTTGTTAGGGCTACTGGGTCTGGAGATGGATGTGGAGCTACATGGCCTACATGTAAAGGAAAGATAATCCCTGCATTATCAGATACTTCAGAGTTAATTGAATTTTCCCATCGTTCTGTAAGTGGAGTTTTATTAGTTGTTACTTTGATAATTTTTGCAAAGACTAGGAAATTTCAAAAAGACTCTTTAGTAAGAATAGTAACTAATTACCTTACCTTTTTTGTAATTTTTGAGGCGCTAATCGGTGCAGTAATTGTCATTTTTGAATGGGTAGGTCTTAATAGTTCACTTCCAAGAATCATTGCAGTTCCAATTCATTTAGTAAACACTTTTGGTTTGCTAGGGAGTTACGCAATATTATATAAAATACTTCAAGACGATCTTCAGAACATAAAAAATATGTTCAACAAAAACTTTTTATTAATTTCTTCTTTGTTTCTTCTTAGTGGAGCAACCGGCTCAATCACTGCTTTAGCTGACGTCTTATTTCCAAGCGCTTCATTTGTTGAAGGATTTTTAGCAGATTTTGACAGAACATCTGAAGTGTTGACTAGATTAAGAATTTTACACCCAATTATTTCCTCAACACTATCAATAGTTCTATATGTTTACGCAATTGGGATTAGAAAAAAATTTAATGTAAGCGTTAAACCATTACAAATATTAATACTTATTGCTGTATTTCTGGGAGTCATAAATGTTTTATCCAATATAGTTCTGCCTTTAAGCATATTGCACTTAGCAATTGCCGATTTTTTGTGGATTTCCTATATATATGTAAGCATTGATCTTTCAAAAAATAATTTATTTATCAATTCGCTTTAAATTAATTGCCGGTATATTATTCATCTCTGTAACTGAATAGCAAGCATAAAGGTCAAAATACTAATGGTGACTAAAACAATACCTTCAAAGCCAAAACCAGAGGCCAAAGAAGCTGATTTTTCTAATGAAGATACTACCTTAACTCCTGAACAGGAGAAAGCTGCTCGTGAAAAAGCAAAATCTTTAACAAAGAAATTAGCTGACGATAAAGGAAAACTTACTACAGACCTAGTTAGCCAGTATTTGACTGCAATTGGAAACTTCGACCTGCTAACTGCAGAACAGGAAGTTGAATTAGCCCAGAAAATTGAATCTGGTGAAAAGGCTGCAGTTAAGTTACAAAAGAAACAGTTTAAAGATAAAAAAGGTGAAATCCGTTTAAAAAGAGATAGAAAAAAAGGCGCCGAGGCCAAAGACGCTTTCCTTACTGCAAACCTAAGATTAGTTGTTGCTAATGCAAGAAGATATGCAAACACCTCAGGTATAGATTTTCTAGATTTAATCCAAGAAGGAAACCTTGGTTTAATACGTGCCGTTGAAAAGTTCGATTGGCGTAAGGGATTCAAATTTTCAACTTATGCAACTTGGTGGATTAGACAAGCTATTACAAGAGCTATTGCTGACAAGTCAAGAACAGTAAGAATTCCTGTACACTTACATGATACTATGGCTGCAGTCCGTGCAGCACAAGCTCAACTTAAAGCTGAACTAGGTAGAGATCCAAAACCACAAGAGATTGCTAAAGAAGCAGGTGTAGGGGTTGATAAGGTAGAACTAGCTTTAAGTGTTGCTGATACAGTTTCTTTAGAACAACCTGTCGGTGAAGATGGAGCACAACTTGGTGATTTCATCCAAGATGAAGATGCAAGCGATCCTTCATTAATTGTGCAAGATTTAGATGTAGCTGAGAGCCTCAGAGATAGTATTAGCAGACTTCCTGAAAGAGAAGGAAGAATCTTAGCTTTAAGATATGGTTTTTACGATGGCGTCCCAAGAACACTTGAAGAAATTGGTGAAGAGTTTGACTTGACCAGAGAAAGAATCAGACAATTAGAAAAACTCGCTCTCTGCAGACTTCGTCATCCATCTTTTGGGATTAGAGAACAAGACCTAGTCTAATTTTTTAATTTTATCTTTACTCTTTAAATTGGTAATCTATATTACATGTTCGAACATCTCGAAATTGCCATTGACTCAGCAATAGATAGCGGAGCAAAATATTCTGATGCAAGAGTTTTAATTTCTAAATCAAGAAGTATTGCAGCAAAAAATGGAGAAATTGAAAATTTTAACGAGAATGAAAAAATTGGCATTGGAATTAGAGCATTAGTAGGTTCTTCTTGGGGTTTTTATTCCACATATGATTTATCTAGCGAGTCTTTAAAACAAGCAGGAAAAAAATCTTTTGAAATAGCTAAAGCATCTGCAATGGTAGCTGGAGAAGAATTACCATTTGCTGATGTACCTGTAGTTGAAGATACTTATACGACTCCACATGAAGAAAATCCTTTTTCAGTCTCGAGTTCTGAACAAATCGATCTTTTAATCTCATCTACTGAAAAGATGAAAAAACTCGGTAGTTCAAGAGCTTTTGGAAGATTAGATTTTTGGGATACAGAAAAGTGGTTTGCTTCAAGTCAGGGGCACAAAATATATCAAAATATTATTGAATCCGGAGGAGGAATATCTTCATTATCAGTAGGCGATGGCGAAACCCAAATAAGGTCATACCCGCAATCTTTTGGTGAATATAGAACTGGTGGCTGGGAAGTAATAAAAAGTTTTGAATTCGAAAATCATTTAGATAGATTAGCTGAGGAATCCCAGAGGCTTTTGGTTGCTCCTCAATGTCCCCAAGGAACGATGGACTTAATCCTTGAGGGTAGCCAGCTTGCTTTACAAATTCATGAATCTGTAGGTCATGCTATTGAGCTTGACAGAATTTTAGGTTGGGAAGCAGCTTATGCTGGAACCTCTCATTTAGATCTAAAAAAATTAAATAAGCACAAATATGGTTCAGAATTAATGAATATAGTTGCTGACGCCACACTACCTGGAGCACTTGCAACATTTAAATACGATGACGAAGGAACTCCTGCCCAAAGAGTTGATATTGTAAAAGAAGGAATTTGGACCGGAGTTTTGTCAGGTAGAGATAGTGCTGCTGTTGCAGGAGTACCACCGGGTGGTATGGTTCGTGCAGATGGTTTTGGAAGATTGCCCATGGTAAGGATGACTAATGTTGGCTTGCTTCCAGGTGACTCATCATTAGATGAAATTATAGAAGCTACAGATGAGGGAATCTACATGGAAACTAACCGTTCTTGGTCCATAGATGACTTAAGACTAAATTTTCAATTTGGATGTGAAGTGGGTTGGTTAGTTAAAAATGGAAAAATAATTGATATGGTAAAGAACCCGACCTATACGGGAATTACACCTGAGTTTTGGGGAAATATGGATATGTTGTCAGGTGAGGAAGAGTGGGTATTTTGGGGAACTCCAAACTGTGGCAAAGGGCAACCAAGCCAAATTGGACACACTGGACACCCAGCTTCTCCAGCAAGATTTAAAAATACGCGTATCGGAGTTCGTGGATGAAAATTTGGGAAGACCTACTTCAAGATATTGAAAAAAATATTCCTTCTGATACAGAATGTGAATTAAAAATGATGCACTCAAAAAGTGCATTAACAAGGTTTGCTAATTCTCAAATTCATCAAAATGTGGATGAAGAATCTGCCGACGTATTTTTGACATTACACAATGATTCTAAAACTGTAACTATGTCAACTAACTTAACAGCATTAAAAAATCCAAAGGAATTTGTTTCTAAAGCTATGGACTCTTTAAGTAAAAGTCCAATAGACAAAGGTTGGGCTGGCCTTCCTGATGCCTCCCAATCCTATAATGGTCTATCCAAGCTGGTTGAATCATCACCCGAGGAGAGGGCTAATAAGGTTCGAGAATTTGTTTCTGCAGGAAAACAAATGAACGCAGCAGGATACTGTTCTAGCTATATAAATAATTACTTTGTATGGAACACTAATGGGTTAAATTCTTCTGATTCATCTAGCAGCGCATTCATTGATGGAATATTTAGAACAGAATCATCAGCCGGGTCTTCTCACAGGGGAGGAATAACATTGTCAGACATAGAAGCTGAACGTGCTGGTAGTGAAGCAGCAAAACTAGCAAAAGACAGTGAGAACCCAGAGGACATAGAACCGGGAAACTATGAAGTAATTCTTGGTCACGAAGCAGTTAGCACTATATTGGTTTTTCTTGGAGTCTATGGTTTTAATGCAAAAAGCAAAATTGATGGTATGAGTCCAATAAACATTGATGAAAACCAGTTTGATAGCCAAATAAACATTTTTGATACTCCTGAAGATAATGAATCAATTGGGTTTAAGATTGATGCGTCCGGATCAAAGAAAAAAAACTTAGAAGTTGTTAAAGATGGAGTTTCAAAATCTTATTTTCATACTAGGCGAACTGCCAAGGAATTAAGTGCTGAAAATACTTTTCATGAATTGTTTGGTTGGGGAGAAAATTTTGGCGGAATAGGTACAAATATTAAACTTTCTGAGGGTAATGTTTCACAAGAAGAAATGATAAAAAGTGTTAAAAAGGGTATTTACATAAATGAGTTTTGGTACTGCAGGGTTTTAGATCCAATCACCCAAGTTGTAACTGGGTTAAATAGAAATGGATCTTTTTTGATTGAAAATGGAAAGATAGTTAAACCTATTGGTAGATTAAGATTTACACAAAGCTTTATGGCTTCACTTGCACCTGGAAATGTTTTATCTATTGGGGATAGGTCTAGATATGCAGATTCAGAATTTGGAGAAGGCATGTTAAAAGTACCAGCCATACATTTAAAAAACTTTAATTTTACAGGTGGAGTTTCTGGATAATAAATCATATTTTGATGGTGATAAACCACTAATTATTCCTCATCGCGGAGGGTCAAATATAGTACCTGAGAATACACTTCATAGTCTTGAGCTAGCAATTAATGAAGGATTTTCGCATTTTGAAACTGACTTACGTATGTCTAAAGATGGTGAAATATTTCTTCATCATGATGAAACTTTTGACAGAACGACAAATGTATCTGGAAAAGTACAAGACTTTAATTGGAGTGAAATTTCTAAAATTAATGCTGGTTATAAGTTTTATGAAAAAAGTCAACAAAAAGATAAAACAACTAATTTTGTTAGGTTAGTTGATGCCTTAAAAATGAGTGAAAAGTTAAAATTTAATCTTGATCTAAAGCAAACGGGAATGGCAAAAAAGGTTGTAGAAATAATAAACTCACTAAATGCAAAAGAAAGAGTATTAGTTTCTTCATTTAGCCCGAAAAGATTAGACGAGTTTTTAAATGTAAGTAAGGGAGAAATACTAACCTCTGGGACTTTTCGAGAAAATGCTATTGCACGATTTTTACCTTTACAAAAAAGAAATTTTAAGGTTCAAGCTCTCCAAGCCCCATTTAAGTGGAGGGGGATACAAGTTTATTCAAAAAAACTAGTGGATTTTTGTAAATTAAATAATCTTCAACTACATGTATGGACTGTAAATTCAATAGAAAATTTTAAGACTTGTTTAGAAATTGGATGCGATGGTGTCATTACCGATGAACCAATTTTATTTCGTAATTATTTAAATAAAAAAATATTTAGATAGTATTTTGCTTTATAAAATCTTCAGCTTTTTTAAAAATGTGATTTTTTCTTTCTGGATTAAGACGATCAAGCGATCTTGTTAGCAGCGCAAGTCTTGGATTATTTTCATAAAACCTTCTATTCTTTTCTGTAAATTTCCAATACAAACCATCAAGAGTGTCACACCAATCACCTTTTTTGTAGTTACTCATTTTCAGAATATAGTTTGAACCACATGTATATGGTTTTGTAGACATCATTCCTCCATCAGCATATGTAGCCATCCCGAAAACATTCGGAACCATAACCCAATCTGAAGAGTCTATATACATTTCCATAAACCATTTATAGATTTCTTTAGGATCTACTCCACATAAATTCATAATATTACTTATAACCATTAACCGTGGAATGTGGTGTATGTAACCATCTTTGAGGGTAGTTTTTATACAGTCATCAAGCGGATCAATGCCAGTTGTTCCGTCGTACCATGATGAAGTTAGTTTTTTTGAATGCTTCCAGTAATTACTTTTTGATTGTAAAGCACCTTCTTCATGATAGATTCCCCTAATAAATTCTCTCCAACCAACTATTTGCCTAACAAACCCCTCTACTGAGTTCATAGGCACATTATTTTTCTCAGCATACTGTAAGGTTTTTTTTATAACCTTATCAGGCGTTAAAAGACCTATATTTAAAAAGGGGCTTATGCAGCTGTGAAAAAGAAAATTCTTCTCTTCCAGCATTGCGTCTTCGTAAATTCCAAAGTTTTCAAAACGAACTTTAAGAAAATTATCAAGCTGTTTTTCGGCTCCAGCCCTGTTTACAGGAAACCAAGTATTTTCTAAATCACCTGGATGATCATCAAAATTGTTAATAATAAGTTTTTTAATTTCTTCATCATATTTTGATTTTTTAAAAACAATCATTTCAGGTGGTTCTACATTTTTTGGTATTTTTTTTCTATTATCTTCGTCAAATGACCATTTTCCACCGACCGGCTTTCCATTTTCATCCATTAAAATATCTAAATTTTTCCTAGCTTTTTGATAAAAGGAAGACATTCTATAAACTTTCTTTCCTTTTGCCATAGAAACAAATTCACTTCTTTCAAACATAAACATTGGTGATTGAAAAATATTTACTGTTACATTGGCAGCTTTTAATGCTTTAAGAAACTCTTCTTCAAAAGCTTTATCTTCTATTTCAAATATATTGATTTCAGATAAATTTTTCTTTTTTAGGAATTTAATTAGAGAATCGACATAACTTTCTCCTTTTTTACGACTTGAAAGTTCAAAGTAATTTACAGATATAGATTCATTTTCCAGTTCATCTCTATATTCACGCATACCAGCAAGAAACAAATAGAGCTTTAGTTTATGATGTTTAAAATATGTACAAAGACCAAAGTCTTCAGCCATAAACACTTCACTACAGCCATTTTTTTTTAGAATTTTTGGATTAAATAGCTGACTTCCAAGTATTACAAAAAATTTACTTCTCATCTTAACCAAGAATAGTTTACCATTGTAATGTAGAAGCTATAATTCTGCGGATCTTGAAGGGGGAAAATGCATCAAGAAATATTAGACAGTGGTTTTATACCAAACAAAATATGTGAAAAGCTACCAGCAAGCTTTGATGATATTGAAAACCTTGCAAGCGAACTTCCAAAAGTACTTGCGAATGAACAAATTGTCGAAAGAGTACAACAATTAGGGCAAGAAAAAGATATCAGCAATCTAAGTAGCAGTGAATTGGAAAGAGCGATGCTACTGTATTCCTACGTAGGTCACGCATATATGTGGGGAAAAAAACATGTTGAAAATATAATCCCTAAAGAGCTTGCTACAACATGGTTTGCTATATCTGAAAAATTAGAAAGACCACCAATTCTTTCCTATGCATCATACGCCTTAAATAATTGGAAAATGCTTGATGATACAAAGCCTTTTGATCTAGAGAATATAGTAATCATGCAAAATTTCTTGGGAGGAGTAGATGAAGATTGGTTTATTATGATTCATGTTGCTATTGAGTATGAAGCAAAAGCTATACTTTCAAATTTAAAATCATATTTTCTTGATGAAAACTTGGACAAATCATTATTAGAAAAATCTTTAGAGAGTATTAAAAAAATCAACTCAATTATGAATCGAATGCCTGAAAAATGTGACCCATTTATTTATTACAATCGTGTGAGACCATACATCTTTGGTTGGAAAAATAACCCTGCTACACCAGAGGGTGTAATTTATGAGGGTGTTGAAGATTACAATGAAGAACCTCAACTTTTCAGAGGTGAAACAGGAGCACAAAGTTCAATTGTTCCAGCACTTGATGCTCTTCTTGGCGTCACGCATTCCAATGATCCACTAAGAGAATACTTGGATGAGATGAGATTGTATATGCCTAAAGAACATAGAGAATTACTTAATGATCTAGATGAATGGTCAGAAAATAAAAGAAAAAATCTAAGCATAGATGAAAAATCCAGGATGATCATTAATGAAATAATAAATGAAGTCCATACTTTTAGAGATAAGCATTTAGAATATGCGAGAGTATATATTTTTGAACAGTCTCTAACAAATAATTCAAACTCAAATATTGTTGGAACGGGTGGTACACCTTTTATGAAGTATCTTGATAAGCACCTGCAAGAAACAGTCCCATCAAATGATTAAAAAGCTAGGTATACCAAAAGAAGTTAAACAGGACGAAGGCAGAGTTGCTTTAATTCCTGAACACATAACTCAATTTACTGGTTTAGCAGATATTTTTGTTGAAACCCAGGCCGGAGTTGGCTCTGGTTTTACTGATGAAGATTATAAACAAGCTGGAGCAAAAATTGTGTCTTCAGCAGAAGAACTTTATGGAACCGCACAAATAATTTGTAAAGTCAAAGAACCTCAATCTGAAGAGTTTGAACTCTTAAATTCTGACCATGTATTATTTGGTTATCTTCATCTTGCATCAAATCTTTCACTTACAAAAATACTATTAGAAAAAAAATTAACAGGGATTGCTACTGAAATGATTATGAGCGGGAAAGAGTATCCACTGCTAATTCCTATGTCAAAAATTGCTGGCAATCTAGCGATTCAGAAAGGTATGCAATTTTTAGAATACTCTTCAAAAGGAAAAGGACTGCTTCTTTCATCATTATCTGGTGAAAAAAATTCAAAAGTCACTGTTATTGGTTGCGGTGAAGTTGGTAGAAGTTCAATTCATAAGTCTATTCAGATTGGTGCATCTGTTACTGCGATTGATATAAATGAAGATATTTTGAATGAGTTAAAGAATCAGTATGGAGAAAATATCACCACTTTAGTCAGCGGAAGTGAGTCAGCTACAAACGCAATTAGGTCTGCTGATTTAGTTGTTGGTGCAGTTTTGTTACCTGGAAGAAAGCCTCCAATTGTAATTACAGAAGAAGATATAAGTTCGATGGAAAAAGGTTCAGTCATAGTAGATGTCGCTATTGATCAAGGTGGTTGTGTTGAAGGCGTTAAGCCTAATACTCATAGTGAACCTTTTGAAATAAGAAGTGGTGTGATCGTTTCTGCAATTGCAAACTTACCAGGCGCAGTTCCTAAAACCTCTTCTATTGAGTTATCTACAAATTTACAAAAATATGTCGATTATCTTTTAGTTGAAAATTGGTTTGATGAGTACAAAAATAACGAAAGCTTAAGACCATCACTACAAATACACAATGGACTTTTGTTATCAGAAGAGGTCGCAGACAGCTTAAGTTTAACTTTGTCTAAACTAGTCTAGGCATCCATTTTTTTCTAGATTTACTAAAGCTATCTATTTGATCTGCGAAGCCTAATGTAATATCAATTTTGTCTAAACCTTCAAGGATTCGTTTTTGAGAAAAATCGTCTAAATCAAATGAAAATGTTATTTCCTCACATTGAACTGTTTTATTTTCTATGGAGATTTCGATTTTAGTTTTTGGATTAACTTCAATTTTTGCAAATAGTGCATCTATATTTTCTTGATTTGTCTCTATAGGTACAAGACCAATATTGATTGAATTTAATCTAAAGATATCAGCAAATTTAGTTGAAATTATCGCATCGAATCCCCAATCTTGTAGGCCCCAAGGTGCATGCTCTCTAGAAGAACCAGTTCCAAAATTATCTCCAGCAACTAAAACTTTTGACCCTTGATATGCTTCATTGTTTAGAGGAAAATCAGGTTCTTTCTTCCAATCATAAAATAAGAACTCACCATAACCTGAGCGCTCAACACGCTTAAGAAATTGTTTGGGCATTATTTGATCGGTGTCAACATTAGACATATTAAGTGGAAGCATCGTTGAATCAATGGTGCTTAATTTCTTCATTTACAGATTCCTAATATCAACAAATTTTCCATATAGGGCTGCTGCAGCTGCCATTTTTGGACTTACTAAGTGAGTTCTACCTCCAGCACCCTGTCTACCTTCATAGTTTCTATTTGATGTTGAGGCACATCTTTCACCGGGACTTAAAATGTCTGGATTCATTCCTAAACACATTGAGCAACCTGCTTCTCTCCAGTCAAAACCAGCTTCAATGAATATTTTGTCTAACCCTTCCTCTTCCGCTTGTTTTTTAACGAGTGTTGACCCAGGAACAATCATTGCGCCAATTGTTTCCGAAACTTTTTTCCCTTTGACTACTTCTGCAGCTTCTCTTAAATCCTCGATTCTTCCATTGGTGCAGCTACCAATAAAAACTCTATCCAATTGGATTTCATTAATTTTTTCTCCAGGCTTTAAATCCATATATTCCAAAGCTCTTGAAGCCGCTTCTTTTTCAGATTCTTCATTGAAATCATCCGGATGAGGAATGGTATCATTTATAAAAATTACCTGTGAAGGATTTGTTCCCCATGAAATAGATGGTTCAAGTTCATCAGCGTTTATTGTTACAACTTTATCAAACTCAGCATCTTCATCAGAGTATAAATTTCTCCATTCAGCAATTGCATCATCCCAGTCAGAACCCTTAGGAGCATAATTTTTCTCTTTCAGATAATTGAAAGTTACCTCATCTGGAGCAATCATTCCTGCTCTAGCTCCTCCTTCAATTGACATATTGCAGATAGTCATTCTGTTTTCCATACTCATATTTTGAATAACATCACCTACATATTCAACAACATGACCAGCTCCACCACCAGTTCCAATTTTTCTGATTATTCCTAGAATTATATCTTTTGGTCCAACACCTTCAGATACATCTCCAATTACTTCAACTTTCATTGTTTTGGGTTTTTCCATTGCCAATGTTTGTGTAGCTAAAACATGTTCTACTTCTGAAGTTCCTATACCAAAAGCTAGTGCACCGAATGCTCCATGAGTTGCTGTATGGCTATCACCACAAACAATTGTCATTCCTGGTTGGGTTATTCCTTGTTCTGGCCCAATAACATGTACGATTCCTTGACGTGGATCATTAATACCAAATAATGTAACTCCAAATTCCTCACAATTATTTTCTAAAGCTTCAATCTGGATTTTAGAGAGAGGATCTTTTATTCCCAGTAGCCTATTTGAAGTTGGGACACCATGGTCTACTGTTGCAAGAGTCATTTCAGGATGTTTAACTTTTCTACCAGCAAGCCTCAAGCTATCAAACGCCTGAGGGGATGTTACTTCATGTACAAGATGTAAATCTATAAATACTAAATTTGTACTCTCATCTATAGACGCAACTAAGTGTCTATCCCAGATTTTTTCAAATAATGTTTTTCCCATTTCAGATATAAATTATATATTTTTTTCTCTATTTAATCTATAGTGATATTTTTTGTTTTATCGATTAATTTTTGGGATAAAAGTTTCGGTGCAGTCAAGAAGAGAATAAACATGAATATTCCACAAATTAGAAAAGGAAATCTTATTGCAAATTCTCTGGAAAAAGAATTTTCCGTTATTTTTACTATAAAACCTCCAAATAAGGCACCTAAGGGGGTTAATCCAAGGGCTAGCAATCTATAAACACTGTTTACTCTACCCATTAATTTATCTGGAATCAGTGCTTGTCTTATTGATACCGCTTGAACATTCCAAAGAACACTTCCAAAGCTTGTAACTCCAAAAGCAGCAGCTACAACAAAAGGATTAGAAGTAATGAAAGGAACAAAGCCTCCTATTCCAAACAAAGCGATTGAAATGAGTAACGTTTTAGATTCCCCTATCCTTTTGTTAATTTTTTCAGCAACAAGACTTCCTACTAAACCTCCAACAGCTCCACCATATGCCAAAAAAGCAAATTGAACAGAATCTAACCCCAATATCTCCTGACCAAATAAAATCATTATTGGAAACTGCATTGAACCAAAAAAGTTTGCAATTCCAGTATAAATTGCAAGACGACGAAGAAGAATTTGATGACTTAACCAGCTAACCCCTTCCTTAATCAGATTAATTGTTGTTTGGTTGCTAGCACTCTTTTCGGCTCTTTCAAAGTCACCTTTTATTGCAGTAATAAAAAAAACAGACAAAAGCAAGAGAAATGTACCAAGGATAAATGGGGTAACTAAACTGAGGCCAATTAAAAACCCAGCTATTGGTGCTCCTAGAAAATTATTTGCAACCAACTCAAAACCGAACAGTCTCCCATTTGATTTAGGTAACTCATCTTTTGAAACAACTTGAGGTAAAAAAGATTGAGCAGCATTATCTCTTGTAACCTCTAGCATTCCAAATATAAATGCACCAATATAGAAAACCGTTATTAATAAGAATTTTCTGTTGAACTCGGGCTCAACAATCGGCACAGTTTTTGGAATGGAATCTAAGTTAAAATATATAAGCAATATAAATGACAAAGTAAGTAGTACTTGAAGAATTCTTGTAAAAATTAAGATATTTTTTCTATTGAACTTATCTGCAATTACACCTGCAAACAAAACAAATATCAATTGTGGAAGTGTTGCTAAAAGTACCGTTAAAGAAATTAATAACGGGTCTCGAGTTATTAGTGAAAAAAGCCAAGGGTATGCAAAACCAGCTATTCCATCAGCTAAATTACTAAATGCTGAAGCAGTCAGGAGGAAATTAAAGTTTTTATTTGGTTCTTTTTTCATATTTCGATTTTCTTATCATTTAATCTATGCTCATTTAGAATAAAGCATCATGGAAACAATTATTGAAAAGTTTTTAGAAATAGCGATTATATTAGTAGCCGCTAAGTTCGGTGCAGAATTAATGAGAAGAATTAATCAACCTGCAGTAATAGGAGAGTTAGTCATCGGAATCATTATTGGTTATTACGGGCTAGGTCTTCTTCCACATTTTGAATCTGGAGATGTTGTGTCTACTTTAGCTGAGATTGGTGTAGTTCTTTTGCTGTTTGAAGTAGGATTAGAAACTAACTTGGACGAGTTTATAGAATTAGGCTCAACTTCTCTTCTTGTAGCATTGATAGGTGTTGTAGCGCCGTTTGCTTTGGGCTTTGGCTCAATCTATGCACTCAATTTAGGAGGAGAAGATCAGTTCGGAATAGCTTTATTCGTAGGTGCCGCAATGACGGCAACTTCAGTAGGTATTACCGCTAGAGTGTTTGGAGATTTGGGTGCTTTAAAATCAAGAGAAGCAAAAACAATTATTGGAGCAGCAGTTGTAGATGATATTTTAGGTTTATTAATTCTTACTGTTGTTGCAGGAGTTCTAGGAAGTTCAGGAGATTTCTCAATAGTTGATCTTGGGATAATTAGCGCAAAGGCAATCGGTTTTTTAGTTGCAGTAGTAATTGTTGGAAGAAAACTTTCAAAACCAATATTTAACTTCTTTGTAAAAATTCCATCACCTGGAACGTTTGTAACTGGTAGTTTTATATTTGCAATGTTGCTTGGTGCAGCAGCCCACTTTGTAGGACTTCATCCTATTGTAGGTGCATTTGCAGGGGGTGTAGTCGCTGGTGAATCAGGTATGACTCATAGAATTAGAGATGAGATGAAGCCTCTAAACTTTTTACTTGTTCCAATATTTTTTGTATATATTGGTTCTGAAGTAAACATTCAAACTTTAGCTTCTCTTGATGTATTTTTATATGGAATGCTAGTCAGTCTTTTAGCGCTAGTTGGTAAATATGTTTCAGCTCTAGGAGCTATGGGCAAAGGATTAAATACTTCTTTAATTGGAATTGGAATGTCTCCAAGAGGAGAGGTTGGGTTGATATTTGTTGCTGTTGCTACAACCACACTATCAGACATAATTACAGGTGATATTATTTCAATTATTATTTGGATGGTAATAGTTACAACAGTAATTGCGCCTATATTATTGAATAGAATTCTGCAAAAGGTACCATTATCAGAAAGAGATGATGATGAAAGGTTTGAAACTCCAGTTGTAGAATAATTTTTACTACAAAATTGTTAAATTTTATTATTATTAATTTGTTCAAAAAAGGGGAAAATAAATGTTATTAAATTACCAGGGCTCAGTTATTGCAGCACTTTTAGGACTTGCGCTTGCTGCATATTTTGCAAATAGAATTTTATCAATAAAAGTTACAGATAATAAAGTTCAAAGTTTATCCGATGCAATTAGAAAAGGCTCTATGGCATTTTTAAAACGTCAATACTCATGGGTGAGTATTTTTGTTGTTGTTTTAGCAGTATTAATTTCCACATTAACTGAATGGGGATATCCTTGGGGATCTCTAGCATTTGTTGGCGGAGCTTTATTTTCTTCTCTTGCCGGTTTTATTGGTATGCGGATTGCAACTGCTGCAAACGGCAGGACTACAGAAGCCGCAAGAGATGGCGGCACCTTAAAAGCATTACCAGTAGCGTTTAGAGGTGGTGCCGTTATGGGGTTTTCAGTTGCGGGACTTGGTTTATTAGGAGTAGCTTTAGGTTACTGGGTATTCATAGACATTATGGATCTTGAAAATGGCTATGATATTCTTGCTGCGATTGGACTTGGTGGCTCTTCAATAGCTCTTTTTGCTAGAGTTGGTGGTGGAATTTATACAAAAGCTGCTGACGTGGGTGCTGACTTAGTTGGTAAAGTTGAGGCTGGAATTCCAGAAGATGATCCAAGAAACCCAGCAACAATTGCAGATAATGTTGGTGACAATGTTGGCGACGTTGCAGGAATGGGAGCAGACCTTTTTGAGAGCTATGTTGGATCACTAGTAGCTCCACTAGCATATGCTGCAATAGTTTTCAGCAGCACAGACGTGCTACCATCATTACTTTTCTTTCCACTAGCTGTCGGAACAATTGGCATGCTAGCATCAATTGTTTCCTCATTTTTAGTAGTCCCCAAGGAAGGAAAACTTGCTCAGGCATTACACAGAGGAACATATTCTGCAGCAGGTCTTACTGCTGTTGGCGTTTACTTTTTATCGAATGCGATGTTTTCAGATTATTCAGAAAACCCAATAGGTTTATTTATTTCTGTCATTATCGGACTATTAGTTGGAATAACTGTTGGACAAATATCTGAGTGGTTTACATCAGATCATTATTCAATTGTAAAAAATATTGCTGATCAAGCTAAAACTGGGCCAGCAACTGTAGTTTTGTCAGGAATTTCCGAAGGAATGAGGTCTGCAGCATTTTCTGTTGTTGTAGTGGTAGCAGGTGTTGGGGGAGCTTATACATCTGGTGCATGGGCTTTGGGAGAAGCTGGAGGAATATATGGTGTAGCAGTTGCAGCAATTGGTGTTTTAGCAACATTAGGAATTACAGTCGCTGTTGATGCATACGGCCCAATAGCAGATAACGCTGGCGGTATTGCTGAAATGGCTCACCTAGATCCTGAAGTTAGAAAAGCAACCGATGAATTAGATTCGCTAGGAAACACTACTGCAGCAATTGCTAAAGGTTTTGCAATCGGTTCAGCAGCAGTAACCGCTCTTGCGTTGTTCTCAGCATTTGTTCAAAGCGCTGGACTTACAGAACTAGATATTACTCAGGTTGAAGTTACCGCTGGACTGTTTTTAGGTGGAATGTTCCCATTTTTATTTGCAGCAATGACAATTAATGCTGTTGGTAGAGCAGCTTTCAAAATGATTGAAGAAGTAAGAAGACAATTTAGAGAAATTCCTGGATTAAGGGAGGGTAAAGAAGGCGTAACGCCAGAGTATGAAAAATGTGTTGATATTGCCACCACTGCAGCTTTGAAGGAAATGCTTTTACCTGGTGGTTTAGCTATTGTCCTACCACTTGCTATTGGATTTTGGAACAAAGAGGCATTAGGCGGATTTTTAGCTGGAGCATTGGTTACAGGCTTCTTATTAGCTATATTTATGGCTAACTCAGGCGGAGCTTGGGACAATGCCAAGAAGTATATCGAAGCTGGTGGAGGAGCAGGCAAAGGTTCAGAAGAACATAAGGCTGCTGTAATTGGAGATACAATAGGTGATCCATTTAAGGATACATCTGGTCCAGCAATGAATATTGTCATTAAAGTTATGACAATTGTAAGCCTTATATTTGCATCTGCTTTTTAAATTAATTGAAAACAGTTCATTTCATAAGACATGGTGAAACTGAGCAGAATGCACAAAAAGTTTGGCAAGGACACACTGATACACCTTTAAACAAAAAAGGGTTAGAACAAGCTAAATTATTATCTGAAAGGATAAGCAGCAGAGTCACGAAAGTTTACTCTTCTGATTTAAAAAGGGCGTCTCAAACAGCCTCATTTTTGTCTAGTTCTCCCGTTCTTAGAGATAATCTTAGAGAGATTAATGTCGGCGACTTTACAGGAATGTCTGTGAAAGACACCTACACTTCAAATCATGAAATTTTTCAATCCCTGAAAAATGACTCTTTTCAATTTCCTAATGGTGAGTCTGTAAAAGAATTTAAAGACAGAGTTAGAAACGAGTTAGAATATATTTTTAATCAGACAGAAGAAGATTCAGAAACTGTTGTTGTTACACATGGATTTTTTATAGGCACTGCCATAGGTTTGACATTAGGGTTTGACACATACCCTTTTCCAATAGGAGATATTACAAATACTTCAATTTCAACAATTGTGAAAAGAGAAACAGTTACACAGGTAAATAAATTTAATGATTCAATTCATTTGAGCAAAGAGAATTTAGATTTTCCAGCTAAATCTAAAGATAATGCAATAACATTTATCAGACATGGACAGACTGATTCAAATTTAGAAGGCATTTGGCAAGGTCATATAGACAACCCTTTGAATGAAACGGGAATAAAAGAGGCGAGTCTTTTAAAAGGTTTATTTAAAAGTTATGATCTTTATATTTCCTCTCCATACAAAAGAGCAAACCAAACTCTTTCCTTAATCACCGAAAACAACATTGAAATTTCTGACGAGTTAACCGAGATGAATCTGGGCCAGTGGGAAGGCTTAACGACTTCTGAGATACTAAACAAGTATCAAGAAAACTTTATAGAAGCATTATTTATAAATCATAAAACTAAATATGGCATTGATGGAGAGTCAATACATGAAGCAGGAAAAAGAGTTGAAAATCTTATAAGCGATCTTGAAAAGAAAAAGTTATTAATGGCAAGCCATGGAGGAACTATTAAATCAGCAATTACAAATTTAATTAAATCTCCGGATTCAAAAGCAGCATCAGCATTTACGATTCCAAATAATCTTGGAGTTTCTTGTTTGGTACCTAAAGATAACAAATATTTTCTTTGGTCTTATAATGTAGGAAAAATAGGATATGAAAACATTAGTTATAACAAATGATTACTCACCAAAAAAAGGTGGTATTTCTACATATATTGAATCTTTTACTAAAAATTTAGATTTTGAGACCTATATATATGCACCTAATTGGGCTGAAGGTGATAATGTAATCAAATCTAAATATAGTTTTATCTTCGCTGGAAACAGATTCGTACGTGAAATAAACGATATTGTTAATCAAAAAAATATAGAACTTATTTTACATGCTTCAAGCAATCCACAATTTTTATTAGTTAATCAACTTGAACAACTAGGGAAAAAACAATACATGATTGTTCACGGCGCTGAATTTAATATAATCAATTCAATTCCTGTATTAAAAAAAATATTGAGAAGAAGTTTTAATACGTTAGAAAAAATATTTACTGTTAGTTTTTTTACTGCAAGAAAACTAGAAGATATTTCCGAAACGGAAATTGTTTTAATAGGAGCTGGGGTAGAGCCAAATGAGTACACAAAAGATTACTCTACTAAAGATAACCTTACAATTGGAGTTGCCAGTAGGTTTGTATCTAGAAAAAAAATTGATTGGGTAATAGATGCTTTGCATGAATTAAAAATGGACGGAGTTAATGTTGACCTAAAGATCTTTGGGTATGGAAAGTTAGAGAAATATTTAAAAAAATTAAGCCAAGTCTCATCCCCTAATATTGAATTTTTTAGCGATGAAGAAGAACATTCTTTATCAAACTTTTATAAAGAACTTGATATATTCGTAATGCCAGCCAAATCTAGATTTTTTGGAAAAGAATTTGAAGGCTTAGGCCTTGTTTACCTGGAGGCCGGCAGTTTTGGCTTGCCTATTTTAGTAGGCAGTTCTGGTGGAGCTTTTGAAACTATTATTCCAGGAAAGACCGGTTTCATTGTCGGTTCTAGACAAGACATATATGATGGCGTAAAGTATTTCAATGATAACCCTAAGGAGATTGAACAGTTTGGTAAGCAATCAAAAGTTTTTGTTGAAGAAAACTTTTCTTGGGAAAAAACTACAAATAAGTTTACTTCAGAAATTTAGACTTCTACGCTATCTCCAAAGAGTGACATTATTGCCTCTTTTTCAATAGTTAAAGCATCCTGAGGATTTTCTAAAGGTTTATTTTTTTTCTCAATGAGTATTTTATTGACAAGATTGTCTTTTGTAGCATCTTCTGGCTTCATTCTAAATCTTCCTCTATAGAAAACAATATCAAGAGACTTAGCTAAACCAACCAAATGTTCTTTTGATAGTTTCTTTATATACTTTTCATCTAATAAATAGTGATTGTTTATCATTTCAATCATTTTGTTTTTTGTTGCACTTTTTGGAATTTTAAGAATTTCTCCACCTAAATAATTTGAAATAATTTTATTTTTTTCATCATCTAGCAATTCTCTAAGTTCATCTTTCGATAAAGCTTGAAGATCTTCATTGTTAAAGACTGTTCTATTTTTTAGCTTCATTGCATATCCACCATATGGTCCAACAGCAGAAGCGTATGTCCACTCACCAACCTCAACCACTTTTCTTGGGTTTTTAGCTGATAGAGAGAATCTTTCTATACATTGTTCTTCAGTTAGTGTGTTAGGATCTTCACCTTCAAAAATTGGACCAATAAGATTTTTAGTTCCACATTTCTCCAGGTTTTTAAAACCACAATTTTCGCTTCGCTCTCCTTTTTGTTTACCACCTAGCTGAACATAAAAACCGCCATTAGGCCCTAACTTTATAGATATCGAAGCAGAACATTGATTACAATCAGATACAACACGCTCTTTTTTCAAACTTTCTTCCTGACGATCCTCTAATTCTTGGATATAGTCAACTTCTATTTCTTCCAGTGTAATTTCGGGTGGAAGACCAACCTTAAAATCGTCATCTCTTAAGAGGTAAGGATAAGGAACCTTACCTTGGATTCTTCCAGTTTTAACTACGTATCTAGATTCAAATGGAAGGTTTATAGTAGTAAGTAAAAGAGGGTCTTGTACACCGTAATTTATAACGTGATTATTAATTGTATTGAATGAGTTTTCTAAAAATTCAATTTTAGATTTTTCTGGATCACTACTTTCTAAAATTTTATCAAGATCATCTTCCATAGATTTTGAAAATTCATAATCAATATATTGATTAAAGTGTGGTTTCATGAAATTATTTATTAAAGCCATCGCTAAAATTCTAGGTTTTAAACTAGATTCAGCATTTATGAAAACAGATGTAATACTCTCAATAATGGAGACGTACGTTGAAGGTCTTCCTATTCCAAGCTCTTCTAGTTTGTTAATTAGTGAAGTTGAAGAATATCTATTTGGCGGATTTGTAAATTTCTCTTCTTTTTCAGCAGAAACAATAGACACCTCATCATTTTCTTTTAAGTCTGGTAACTCTTGAGACTTTTCAGTAGCATCTTTTATTAAATCTCTGTAACCACCAAACGTCCATGTGGTTCCAGAGATGCTAAGTGTTAGAGAAGAATATTCAGGATCTGCAACTTCTATTTCAATTGTCTTAGTTATTCCCTGAGCGTCAGTCATTTGTGAGGCTACTGTGGTATTAAAAATTAATTTATATAACTTGTATTCATCGCTATCTTCTTTATGAGTTGATAGCAATTCTTCAGGTGTAATAAATTTATCTCCAGATGGCCTTATTGCTTCATGAGCTGCTTGGGCATTTTTTGTATCACCATATAGGTTTGGTTGAGGTGGAAGGTGTTTACTTGAAAAGTTTGCAGAAATATAATCGCGGGAAGCTTTAATTGCATTATCAGAAAGCCGTATAGAGTCTGTCCTCATATATGTAATTAACCCCTCTTGGTAGAGTCTTTGAGCAATGCCCATTGTTTTTTTAGGTTGAAAGCCTAGATTACTTCTCGCAGAGGTTTGTAAACTTGTAGTTTTAAATGGCTTTGGAGGCTTTCCGCTTCTTGAAGATTCTTTTATATTTGAAATTTTTGCAATGGAGTTAGATAGTATCTCTACTATTTTTTCAGCATCATTTTTATCAAGATATTTCTTATCTTTATTTGTTTTTTCACCTTTATCGTTAAAGTCAGCTGAAGTAGCGATTCTTTTTTCACCAACTTTTTTTAAGTTAGCATCAAAATTAACTTTGTTACTTGCACAATCTGCTTTTATTTCAAAATATAAAGATTTAACAAATTTTAACCTTTCCTCTTCTCTTTCAACAATAAGCCTTATTGCTGGTCCTTGAACTCTACCTGTTGATATAAAAGCACCACCTAAATCTCTAACTTTTGGTGAAATTTCATAACCAATCATTCGGTCTAGGGTTCTTCTAGCTTCATAAGATTTAAACTTACCTACATCAATTGTGTCAGGATTATTCATAGCTTTTGTCACTGCTGATTCAGTTATTTCATTAAATTTAATTCTTTTTGGCTCACCTTTAATTTCAAGTGCTTCTTTTAAATGGTAAGCAATTGCTTCACCCTCCCTGTCATCATCAGTTGCTAAGTAAACTTCTGGAGCTGTATCCGCTATTTCTTTAAGTTCATTTACTATTTTTTTTCTGTCTTCAGGTATGACATAAATGTTTTCAAATTTCCCAGGTTTAACTGCCCCCCATAAAATTTTCTTACTATCAAATTTAGAAGGTATAGATTTTGTATTTCTAGGAAGATCTCTTATATGGCCAACACTTGACTTTACTATATAGTCAGGGCCCAAAATTTTCGATATAGTTTTAACTTTTGTTGGTGACTCAACAATTACTAAAGGCTTTGACATGTTCTTATTGATAACACTATTTTGTTCATATGTACAGTATTTAAGAAAAAAAGTATTTTTAAATATTATTAGGATTAAAGAAAAGAAATGAAATCAGTAAAAATATTTTCAAGATCACCCTTTTCTATTTTGTGGTGGTCAGGCACCCTTTCCAGTTTTGGTGACTGGGCAACGCTTTTTGCATCTGTAGCACTTGCTAGTTATTTGGGCGCAACTGATGGAAATTCTGAACTAACTGCTGTAGTCCCTGTTGTAGCAAGAATTATTCCAGCTTTCATGTCTTCATTCGCTGGTTTATTAGCTGATAGATTTAATAAAAAAAATGTAATGATTATTAGTGATTTAGTAAGGATGGTTGTTGTTTTGGGATTATTTTTTACTACAACTCTTTTTCAACTATTTTTAATAAACTTTATTGCTGAAATCTTTTCATTAATTAGACAACCTTCAAGAGAGGCAATTGTTCCTGAGTTAGTAGAAAATGATTACTTAGTTAAAGCGAATTCATTATTTGTTGTTGGAACCTATGCTTCACTTCCTTTGGCATCTTTACTATTTGGATTTTTTTCTGATGCAAAGTTTATAGAATCAATAGTTTCGTACGGTAATGGCTGGAGTGGTTCAGTTGTATTTTTGGTAGATTCATTAACTTTTTTAATATCAACTATTTTATTATTTTCCTTAAAAACCAGTTCTCAAGGCGTTGGAACCACAACTCAAAACAATGCTCTTTCAGACCTAAAAGAAGGAATAAATTATTTTTTTAAAAATAAAGAACTCAGGACTGTAACAACATCTATAGCACTTAGTCTTATTGGCGCTGGGGCATTGTTTGTTTTGGGGAGCTCATACCTTACACAATCTCTCAAATTTACTCAGAGCTCATTTGGTTTCATGATTGCTTCATTTGGTTTTGGGATTGTGTTCACAATGGTAATTTTGAGTTATTTTGTAACCACTTTTAATAGGGTATCTTTTTTTATAGGCATCAGCATGATTATCACAGGCCTTTCATTACTGTTTGCCTTCAACTCTTATGAGTTTTCTACTATTTTATTTTTTATATTTATTTCTGGAATTGGTTCAGGCTCTATTTATTTACTAACAATTAGTTATTTACAAAGTACAACTTCCGAAAATCTTCGAGGTAGAGTTTTTGGTAATTTTTATACAATTGGGAGATTATCTCTGTTGGTTTCAGTTTTCATTTCTGGTTTTCTCGCAAGCTTTGCAAATAACTACTTTGACGTAGATGGAGTTTTATTAGTACTTAGATTAAGTTCCTGCTTTATATTGTTTTCTGGACTCATGACTTTTATAAGAGGATATAAAAAAATTATAAGAGAATTTGGGTTTGAAAATTCAAATTTTAACAAGTTAAGATTAAACCTTGAGAGCAATGAGGATGAGCCATTATGAATTCTAATTACATAGCCTTTGAAGGAATTGATGGATCTGGTAAAACCAGCATTATTGAAAATCTTTCAGATATCTTAAATTCTCAAAACAAAGAACACACAATCGTTAGAGAACCTGGTGGGACATCCGTGGGAGAGGGTATTAGAAAATTATTATTAAGTCACGATTATCAAGTAAACCCACTGGCTGAAGCACTATTGTTTTGTGCTCAAAGATCTCAGTTGATTGAAGAAGTAGTTCTCCCATCACTTAATAATGGGGTTGTGGTTTTGTCAGACAGAAGCGCGTATTCTTCTGTTGCTTATCAAGGAGAAGGAAGAGGTCTTGGATATGAAAAAATATATCAATTAAACGATATCTCAATACAATCCAACTGGCCTGAAAGAGTTGTTCTTCTTGATATAGATCCAGAAGTTTCACTTTCAAGACAACAAGTAGCAGATAGGATTGGAAGCGACAAAGTAGAATTTTTTCAAAAAGTGCGTAAAGGATATTTAAAACTTGCAGAAGAGTTTAAAGATAGCTTTTTAATTTTGAATGCAGAAAACAATATTGAAGTAAATATAGAGGCCATTTGTAACTGGTTAGAAATTGACAACTGTAAATAAAAAATTAACGCAAGAAGTAGAATCACCATTTCACTCCTATTTGTTATTTTCAAATTTTTCATCTGAGTTGGTTAAACAAGCAAAAATGTTTGCAATGTTATTAGCTTTTGATACAAAAGATTATGCTGATCACCCTGATATCAAGATTATAGATTCTGAAAATCTAAACACTTTAGGAGTTGAAGATATTAGAGATGTTATTAATAAAGACAGTCTCTCACCAATTGAGGGTAAATATAAAGTAGTAATTTTCCCCCCCGTAAAATCATTAACCGAAGAAGCATCAAATGCATTACTTAAAACTATCGAGGAGCCTTCAAGTAGAAGCATTTTTATAATTTTATCTTCAGGTAAGTTTTGGTCACATGCACGAGACGATTCTCAAAATACAATTTTGTCTACGATAAAAAGTAGATGTAGGACAATATTTCTTGAATCTGAGAATGAAATTAAATTTGATTTTTCAACTTTAGATTTCGAAAAATTTTTAGATGGTACATATTTAAATTTGAATATAGAAAAAAACTTAGTTGAAAAATTACAAGAAGTTACACAGGATCTTAAGGATATTAATGAAACTGAGTCAGAAAGAATAAAACGCTACCAAATTTTTCTCAACACTATTAATGAGTTCGTTTCCAATTTTGATGAAACCAGAAATATTACTCCAAACTCTGTTTTAATAGAAAGTCTTACTTATTTAGGAAGTTCATTAATTATCCAAGAAAACCTTGATCAAGATTACTATGATTTTATTTTGAAACTTGAAACCGCAATGCAAGAGATAAGTTCTGGCATGAGACCTCAAATAGTTTTAAGCAATCTAACAATCAATTCAGGTTCAAATGAATAGGATTGTTTTACTTGGCACAGGCTGCCCTAGCCCAAGCCACATTCGCTATGGACCAAGCACATTAATCTCTACAGAAAAACAAAAAATATTGATAGATGCTGGTTCTGGAGTAACACAAAGATTAAGTGAGTTTGGGTTAGTTCCATCGGAAATAGATGTCATCTTAATTACCCATCTTCACTCAGACCATATTGTTGATTTATATCAACTTTATATTTCAGGGTGGCACACTGGAAGAACTAAGCCATTTAAAATTGTTGGCCCAAAGGGTATAAAAAAGTTTTTTGATAAAACTGTTGAAGCATATTCAGATGAATTAAATCTAAGAGTTGACTGGGAGAAAAGACCTAACCATGAAGGTTTAGATATTGAGATTACTGAAATTGAAAAAGAATTTGCTTACGAATCAATGGGTATAAAAATAACAAGCATTGAAGTACAACATCAGCCTGTTGAGCCAGCATATGGGTATCAAGTTTTTGTAGATGATAAAAAAATAACTTATTCAGGAGATACAAGATACAGTATAAATTTGGAAGAAGCTTCAAAAGATGCAGATTATTTAATACATGAGGTTTTTGTGAGTCTTAATTTTGATGATAAAAGAATGACACAAGATACATTAGTAAATGTAAAAGAGTATCATTCCACACCAGAAGATGTTGGAACTTTAGCTCAAGCAGCCAATGTAAAAAAGCTAATATTAAATCATTTCGTTCCGCCAGTATTTGATGAGGAAAGTCTAAAAGCTGAAATATCTCAGTATTACGACGGCGAAATAATTGTTGGTAACGATTTAGATGAGTTTATTTTATAATTTGATGAACAATCTTTTCAACCACTTTAATAAGTTGTAAAATACAAATATGGAAATACCTAAAGTTCCTGGTTTACCAATAATTGGCCACTCTATACCATTTCAAAGAAATGCGCTAAATTTTACAGCTGAAAAGCAGAAAAAATATGGAGATATATTTCAGATGTCATTGCTAAACGAAAATTTTATAGTTCTTTTGACTCCAGAAATTACAAAGGAAGTCTTTCTAGATAAGGATGACAATTTCTCTTCTAAAGAAGGATGGGCGGTCATCCTTGGTCCAACATTTGAAAACGGACTTATGCTTCGAGACTTTGATGATCATAAATATCACCGAACTCTTCTTCAAGACTCTTTCAGGCACGATGCAATTCATAATTACCTTTCAATCATTCAACCAATTATTGATACTTGGGTAGAAAGCATAAAAACTATAACAACCTTTAATTTGTATGAATCAATAAAACAATTAATGTTTGATATATCTTTGAGTTTATTTTTTCTAGATGTAAAAAACGATGAATCTCAAAAGCTAAATAATCTATTTATGGATTCTATTGCATCTGCTACATCAGCTGTTAGATGGCCTCTTCCATTTACACAGTTGAAAAAGGGACTCAAGGCAAGAGAATATTTACTCGATTATTTTGAATCAAAGTCACAAATGATTGATGAAGAAAGTAAAAAAACACTATTTGCAGAATTAGTTAACACAAACAAGGGAGATGCAGGGCTAAGTAATCATGAAATTGCAGAACATATGATTTTTTTACTACTTGCAGCTCATGACACAACGACCATAACGCTTACGAATTCAATTTATAATCTCTCAAAAAATCCAGATTTTTTAAATGATCTTAGACAGGAAGCTTCAGAAGTTGATCCACTGGATATTTCATCACTTAAAAATGGAAATTTTGCGGAATCAATTTTTCAAGAAGCAATCAGATACTATCCACCAGTACCATTTTCAGTAAGAAGAGTTATGAGAGATACAAAAATTGGAGGCTACAACGTAGACGGTGGTACTTATTTAACTATAAGTCCTTTGTTGCTACACCATGATGAAAGGTATTGGGATAATCCATCAGTATTTGATCCTTATAGGTTTATAGATCCAACTTATACGAATAAGGCTTATTTTCCTTTTGCTGGTGGAGCTCACACTTGTATTGGAAAGTTTTTTGCTAGCTATATGTTTAAAAATGTAATTTATAAGTATGTTCAGAATGTCGAGCAGCCTTCTATTGATAAAAGTTTAAATATTAGACCTACTCCTATTCCTCACCCAATTGAGGACGTTAAAGTAACAATTTAAGACTCAATCATCTCCCACAAATGTAAACAAGCATGGGTTTTGTAAGGAGCCCATTTTTCTGCATAGTTTTCGAATTGTTTTTGAGTTGCATCTTTGTCAACCATTTTAAGCTGAATCATTGCTTGTCTTAAAGCAGCATCTCCATAAGAAAAAATATTCTTATTGCGAATGCAAAACATTTCAAACATATCAACACTCCAAGGACCTATACCAAAAATTTTTAATAATGATTTTTCTCTTTCCACCTGAGTGAGATTAAAAAAATTTTTCATTGATTGCATTTCAAGCCAACTGATTACTGCTTTAATTGATTTGGCTTTGTTGAGGCTTAATCCTAAATTTTTAATTTGTATAACGCTAAGTTTTTCAAAGTTTTCTACTTTAAATTTTTTTTCGTTAAAATTTTCCAACATTTTTTCTTTAATACTCTTGGCAGCCAGGGTAGAGATGAATTGTGAAATAATTATGTCTACAAAAGTATCAAAAGGATCTTTTCTATTATTTGAGAATTTTATGGGTCCATTGGTTTTAATTACATTTGATAAAACTTTATCTCTTTTAATTAAAATTTTCTCTTCTGAAGTGAAATCAGTATTCATTCAGTCAATATCTAGTTTCTTTAACTTTTTTAAATTTAAGAACAAATATATACTCACAAGCATTCCTACAGTAACTAACCCCCTATATCCAATTAATAAATAAGAGAGTCCTAAGGTTGTGTGAGCTGTAAAACTTCCGAGAAACACATAAGAATCGCTTCGAATATTTAAAGGTGTCTTAAATTTGATCGAAAATTTTGAAATAGCTGCACTTATTGCTACGTAATTGAAATTCCAACCTAATCCAAGTAAATAAAGACCTATTTTTAGTGCAAGCGGTCCAGAATTAATAAATGTAGTCAAACAACTTATAAATAAAATTGCAGTTCCAACATAGGTAAAATTTTTGTATCCGTATTTGTCAACATAATTTCCTAATATGGGTGAAAGCAAAAACATACCAAGTGTGTGGTAACTAATAATTACCCCAACTAATTCAACCGTTTCACCAATATCTTGAACATGGAGAGGTGTTGCTGACATAATTACGACCATTGTGAAATGATTTAGAACAAGAAGAAGGGTCAAAATATTTCCATCTTTTTTTGATTCATTTACTTTCTCTGCAACTTCCTCAACTTCTGCTGGTTCTCGGAGTGAACTAGTCGAAGAAGTAAATGTCAAAACTGATGCAGAAGCAAAAAGCATTCCAACCATTGCGACTATATAACCAACAATTAATTCAGAGTTAAACAAATTGTCAAAAAAATCAGAGTATACACTAACTAATCTCGGTCCAAAAACTGAACCAAAAACGGAAAACCAAACTGCAAGCGATAGTGCCGTAGCTTTAAATTTTTCACTCGCTACAAATGAAGCAGCATACCTAGATTGAAGTGTTGCAGATTGTCCAAATCCGAGTATTAGTGCGCCAATCATCAATAAAATGAACGAGTCAATAATAAGGCTGTAAAATAACACAACACTCCCAAGAGCACCTACAAAAAATGTCAAGGATAATGCAGCAAGTCTAGAATATTTTTTCGAAATTTTATAAAACATTTGGGTTCCAAGAAACGCACCACCAACACCTACAGCGTTTGGGAATCCAAGAAATAACGGATTGTTTGATACCTCTCTTGCAGCCAATACCGTTACAGTGATTGCAGCTATGAAACCAATCGATGAAAAACCAACTGATAGTAAAAGACCAAATATTTTTCTAGTATCAGTAATCATAGTTAAAGGTTAGCTAGAGAATTATTTAAAGTTTTCTTTGTCTATTGATTGAAAAACATTTTATTTTAATTACCATATTAAATGCATAGAGAGAGGAATTCCTCAGCAACCTAGATGCCAACTAAGGTGCTTTTTGATGTGGTTATACAACAAAAAATGGCGTTCCAATTCTTGCGTTGTTAAACAAGGAGACTTAAATTGTCAAAATATGTAACTGCTGAAACAGTTTCTCCAGGACATCCTGACAAAATTGCAGACTTAATTTCTGATTATGTTTTAACAAAAGCTTTAGAAAACAACAGTTCGTCAAGAGTTGCTGTAGAGACCTTTCTTACTGGAACAAAGAATGGTGGTCTAGTACTTGTAGGTGGAGAAATTAGTGAAATTGCAGAAATAACTACTGATGATGTTCTCACGATTGTTAAAGAAGCACTCAACAAAACTATAAAAACTAGCTTTGAAGATTTTGATTTAGATAATCTATCTATCTATAACGAATTAACACCGCAATCTGAGGAAATTCGTGCAGCTGTTGAAGATGATGAGGACCAAGGTGCTGGAGATCAAGGAATAATGGTAGGGTTTGCAACTAACAAAACAAAATCATTTATGCCACCAACATTTGATATTTCCAGAAATATACAAAAATCACTGTGGGATCTTCAAAATTCAGATGAGATGCTTGATCTTGATTCAAAAGTACAAGTAACTAGTGGAGGAGAAAAAACAAAAGTTGTAGTGTCCACACAACACAACAAAGCTATTGATATGGAGAAATTATTTCAAGAAGTTTCTGATATTGTTTCTAATAATGTTGAATCTGAATTTGAGTTAGATTTGAATCCATCAGGATCATTTGTCAAAGGAGGTCCGGCTGGTGACACAGGACTTACTGGTCGAAAGATAGTTGTTGACGCTTATGGCCCATCAGTACCAGTGGGTGGAGGGGCATTCTCAGGTAAAGACCCGAGTAAAGTTGATAGATCAGCTGCCTATGCAGCAAGGCATTTAGCAAAAAATATTGTTGCACATAAATTAGCAGACGATTGCTTGGTAAGAGTTTCGTATGCAATAGGTAAAGCAGAGCCTTACGAGCTTACAATAGAGACTTTTGGCACACTCAAAGTTGAACAGGGAAAATTAAATGATTTTGTTGACAAATTTGATATGAAGCCCGGAGCCATTATTGAAAGATTAAATCTTACAAGCGTAGATTACAGAAAAGATACTTTATTTTCTCATTTTGGACATTCTGATAGAAATTGGGAAAAAGTAGAAAATATTTAGTCAAATTTAAATCGTTTGATATAATTTAATAAGCATAAAGAGAAGGTTAAGACCTCGGCAACCTGGATGACTATCCAAGGTGCTTGAAGATGTGGCAGAAATGCAACTAAATAGTCAAACTCCTTCTCCAAATTAAAGGAGAAAATAATGAAATTTAATTCAAAGCTAATACATGCAGGTTGGGATTCAGATGCTGATGCAGAAGGCTCCATAACTGTTCCAATTTATAAAACAACAGCATATCAATTCAACAATACAGAACATGCTGCAAATTTATTTGGTTTAAAAGAGTTTGGAAATATATATTCCAGATTAGGAAATCCCACAGTTGGAGCACTTGAAGCAAGGCTAACCGCACTAGAAGAGGGCGCTATGTGTGTAGCACTTTCATCAGGAACATCTGCAGTAATGTATTCACTTATAAATATTATGAGTCAAGGAGACAATTTTGTTACAGCCAACCAACTTTATGGTGGAACTTATACAATGTTTGACAATATTCTTCCTGAATATGGTATTGATTCAAAAAAAGTTGATATTACTGATTTAGCAGCAGTTGAAAATGCAATCGACGACAAAACTAGAGCAATATATTGTGAAACGATTACAAATCCAGGTTTAGTTGTTGCTGACATATCAGCTCTATCAGAGATAGCACACTCAAAAGGTATACCATTAATTGTTGATGCAACATTTACTACCTCAGCTATATTAAAGCCCTTTGAATATGGAGCGGACATTGTTGTTTATTCATTAACAAAATGGATGTCTGGCCACGGAAGGGTTATTGCTGGTGCAGTAATTGAAAAGGGAGGTTTTGACTGGGGCAATGGAAACTTTCCATTATATGATAAGCCAGACACTAGCTACGGTGGCATGAGATGGGGTCATGACTTAGGAGATTTAGGAAACGTTGCTTATTCATTAAGGCTGAGAACAGTTCCTCTCAGAAATCTTGGAGCAAACATGGGTCCTGAAACTGCTTTTGAAGTTTTGAGTGGTCTTGAAACACTAGGTCTAAGAATGGAACGACATTGTGAAAACGCAAAAAAAGCAGCAGAGTATTTATCTAACCACGAACTAGTTGAATGGGTAAGATTTCCCGGATTAAAAGATGATCCTGCTTATGAGTTATCAGAAAAATATCTCAAAGGAACAGGGGGAACAATGGTTGTGTTTGGTATTAAAGGCGGAAAAGATGCTGGTCAGAAGTTTATAGACAACCTTAAAATGTTCAGACACGTTGCAAATGTTGGAGATACTAGATCTTTAGCTATACATCCAGCTTCTACTACACACTCACAACTTGACGATGAGCAACTTGTTGCAGCAGGCGCGCCACCTGAACTTGTTAGGTTATCAATCGGTATTGAAGATATTGAGGATATCATTGAAGACTTAACCCAAGCACTTGAAAGCACAAAGTAATTCAAGCAAGTTTTACATTCCACAATTCAAACTTGATTCAGGTGAATTATTAGAGAATGTAGAGATTGCATATACAACTGAGGGAAGACTCTCAGAGAGCAGAGACAATGCAATACTTGTCTTTCATGCACTTACTGGAAGTCACATGCTGGCTGGTAGCTATCAAAAAATAGACAATCCTGATATACCTTGGAATGAAGAATTAGAAACAGGGTGGTGGGATGGCTTTGTTGGTCCTAATAAAATTATTGATACAAACAGATATTTTGTTGTTTGTGCAAATTATTTAGGAGGTTGTTACGGTTCCACCGGTCCAAGTTCAATTAATAACAGCTCAAATGAAAAGTATGGTTATGATTTTCCATCAATTTCATTTAAAGATATTGAGATATCACAAAAATTACTTTTAGATTATTTAAATGTCAAATCTTTAGAAGCTGTTATAGGTCCCTCTATAGGTGGGTTAATGGCACTTCAGTTTTGCACAATGTATCCAGAATATGTAAAAAAACTTATTTCTATTTCAAGTGGATATAAGCTTTCTACACTCCAAACTCTACACAATCTTGAACAAGCATATATTTTAGATTTAGGAAGAGAATCAAATAATCGCAATAGTGAATATTTATCACTTGCGAGAATGGTTGCTCATAAAACATATATATCTTTAGAGTTGCTTTCCAATAGAGCAAAAAGTGAAACCTTATATGACGATGGTTTAATAAAAGGATTTCTTTCTACACCTCAAGAGTCATACATGATGCATCAAGGTGAAAAGTTTTTAGAAAGGTTTACACCAGAATCATACCTTTCGATTATTAAGGGTTGGCAAAATTTTAAAATTGAACAAAAAGATTTAAATAAATTAAAAGATATTGAAACATTAGTAATATCAGTAGACTCCGATGTCTGTTTTTACCCTGAAGAACAAAAAGAGTTTTTAGAAATTTTAAATAATCACGAAATTAGAACCACATACACAACTATCAACTCAACAAAAGGACACGATTCATTTTTACTAGAACCGGAATTGTTTGAAGATACTCTTAAAA
>CACHJT010000003.1 GCA_902580215.1 uncultured Candidatus Actinomarina sp.
TGGAAAATATTAATGAGTTATCAAAGGTGTATTTATCCAGCAGAAATGAAAAAATTATAGAAAAGTTTTCAAAACTAAAGAATTTACATTTAGTTGAGAATTCGTTCTCCTTCTCAGCAGTGTTTCAAGAAATGAGTATTGCAGTTATTGATGAGTCATTATTTACTAATAGAAAACAAAAAGACAAAAAAGTAAAACAGAGAAAATTAAATGAGGAATCAATCATTGTTCCAAATACTTATGTTGTTCACAAGTTTCATGGAATAGGGCTCTATGAGGGAACCGAAGTTAAAAAAATTAAAGATGTAGATAAAGATTACTTATCAATTAAGTTTGGCGGAACGGACAGACTATATGTTCCATCGGATCAAATTAATGAACTTGAGGTATATGTAGGGGGCGAAAATCCAAGGTTATCTAGATTAGGCGGCGGAGAGTGGGAGCGTGCTAAAGAAAAAGCTAGACAAAACGCAAAGGTTATAGCTGATAGAGTTTTGAATCTCTACAAATTAAGAAAAATTGAAAACAATAACCTAATTATTGATGAGGATACTCCATGGCAGGCAGAGATAGAAAGCGATTTCGAATATGTCGAAACCCCCGATCAGTTAACAGCAATAAATGATGTTAAAGAAGACTTAAGTAAAAATACTCCAATGGATAGATTAATTTTTGGAGATGTTGGATATGGAAAGACAGAAGTTGCACTTAGAGCAGCAGTAAAAGTAGCTTTTTCAGGAGGACAAGTTGCAGTTCTTGCACCAACGACAATTCTTGTCCAACAGCATATTGAAACTTTTGTAAATAGATTAGAAAATTATCCATTGAATATTAAACACTTAAGCAGATTTGTAAAAAAGAAAGACTTAAAAGAAATTATTAAAGGCGTCAACGATGGAACGGTGGATATAGTCATAGGAACGCATAGACTTTTAAGTGATGATGTTACATTCAATAACTTAAAATTAATCGTAATTGATGAAGAACATAGATTTGGAGTTGAAGCAAAAGATAGACTGCAGAATTTAGCCACTCAAGTCCACAAATTAACATTAACTGCAACTCCAATTCCAAGAACACTTGAACAATCTCTTATGGGAATTAGAGAAACATCAAGAATCGAAACGCCACCAGAAAACAGATTAGAAACATTAACTCACGTGGGTAGTGTTGATGAGTCGGCTATTGCTCTTGCTATTCAGAGAGAGATTTCAAGAGGAGGTCAAGTCTTCTTTGTACTCAATAGAATCAGTGAACTTGAGGAATGGATGAAGATCATCTCAAAACAATTTACTAACTTAAATCATAAAATTTTACATGGCCAATTATCTGCAGAACAAATAGAAAATACAATGCAAGACGTTTGGGATCGTAAAGTAGATGTATTGTTTGCTACCACAATTGTGGAAGCCGGAATTGATTTACCAAAAGTGAATACTCTCATAACTCTTAGGTCAGAATTACTAGGCATGTCCCAGCTTTATCAACTTAAAGGAAGGGTAGGAAGAAGGGGAGATCAAAGTTTTGCTTATTTCTTTCATTCAAGCAATTTAGGGGTAGATGCAGAGTTAAGGTTAGATGCAATTAAATCCATTGGCCAGACGGCTACTGGATACTCATTAGCTATGAAAGATTTACAACTTAGAGGGTCTGGAAGTATTTTAGGAGATATACAATCAGGTTTTATTGCAAATGTCGGACTAAATATTTTTAACCAATACGTCTTAGAATCTTTAGATGAATCAATAGAGTCAATAAAGCCAGATATAAAGCCGGATATAAAATTAGATTGTTTCTGGGGCTCCTCAATTCCAAAAAGCTATGTAGATGCTGACTCTGAAAGAATAGACATTTACAAAAGACTCGAACACACTCACCATTCAAAAGTTGATGAAATTAAGGATGAAATTATCGATAGATTTGGTGAACTTCCGGAGGTATCTAATAACTTATTCATTACTGCAAAGATAAGATCTGTGTTGAGTGAAAAAAACATTTTAAGGTGCAAAATAAGAGAATCTCAGATTGAACTTTTCCCAGTTGACTTGACTGAAGAAGTAAATTTGAGGGTTAAAACATTAGATAAAAAGTTTATCTTTAGAAATAAACGTTTAGTTTTAAACTTTAAGGATGTCTTAACACCAGACAGCGTATATGGAATATTGAATAGTAATCTTTAATTATGAATGAGTTTGATGAACTTGTAGAGATTGTAAAAAAGCTCCGAGAAGAATGTCCCTGGGATATGGAGCAAACGCATGAATCATTATCAAGACACCTAATTGAGGAAGCTTATGAATTATTGGACTCACTTGCAAGCATTGAAGAGAAAGATTCAAATTATGAACATGTAAAAGATGAATTGGGAGATCTGCTGCTCCAAATTTTACTTCATTCAAAAATTGCTGAGGAAAATAATAAATTTGCAATAGTTGATGTAATAAAATCACTTCAAGCAAAATTAATCGAACGCCACCCACATGTTTTTGGTGATGTAAAACTCGATAGCGCTGAAGAAGTAGAAAAACAATGGGAGACATTAAAACAAAAAAATAGTGACGACTCAATATTTGATGATATAAATAGTAAATTACCATCAATAACAAGAGCTTTCAAAACACAGAGAAAAGCAAAAAAACTTAACCTCTCTTATGCAAGCTATGAAGAAGCTCTTGAGGATTTACTTTCTGAAGTTAAAGAGCTAGAAGAAGCTGAAAATCTGGATGAACGGAAAAGTGAAATTGGGGATGTTCTATTTGCCATTGTTAATGTATGCAGATATTTAGATGCTGATCCGGAAATACAACTAAATAAATCAACCCAGAGATTTATTAATAGAGCGCAATATATTGAGAAACATATTGAAGATGATTCTGACTTAGAAAAATTATGGTTAGAAGCTAAGAAAACCGAAGAAAAGTAACAAATTAAACAATTTGTGCTAGATTTTAAGTAACAGGGTTATGAATAAAAAAATTACACATATATTTGCTAGGTATATCCTAGATTCTCGAGCTAATCCTACTGTTGAAGTAGAAGTTACACTTGATGATGGAAGCTGGGGCCGTGCAGCTGTTCCTTCAGGAGCTTCAACGGGGAGTTTAGAAGCTCATGAATTAAGAGATGAATCAAAAGACTTTAACGGAAAAGGTGTCAACAAAGCAGTCGAAAATATAAATTCTTTGATAGCTGACAATTTAATTGGAAGTGACGCCGGCGATCAGTCAAAAGTTGATCAAATTCTACTTGAATTAGATGGAACAAAAAACAAAAGTAAACTTGGGGCTAATGCAATACTTGCTGTTTCAATGGCAAATATGGTTGCATATGCAAAATCAGAAAAAAAATATGTTTATGAACTTATTCCTAACATTTATGGAGCTCCGTCTTTACCTGTACCTTTTATGAATATTTTGAATGGTGGTGCTCATGCTGATAACTCTGTCGATATTCAAGAGTTTATGATTGTTCCTCACGGATTTACAAGATTTGATGATGGGTTAAAGGCAGGTGTTGAGGTCTATCACACACTAAAGAAAAGATTGAAAGATAAAGGATTAGCTACAAACGTAGGAGATGAAGGTGGTTTCGCTCCAAACTTTACATCATCAAAAGAAGTTCTAGATGAAATAATGCTTTCAATTGCAGAAGCTGGCTACAAACCTTCTGACCAAATTTCTTTAGCGTTAGATGCTGCTGCATCTGAGTTTTATAAAGATGGTGCTTACATGATTGAAGGCAACCATTTGACTAACACAGAGATGTCTGATTATTTAGTAGATCTTACTAACTTGTACCCAATAGTGTCGATTGAAGACGGGCTCGCAGAAGACGATTGGGAGGGTTGGAAATACTTAACTTCCAAAATAAACGATTCTACACAACTTGTTGGTGATGATTTATTTGTTACACAGGAAGAAGTACTTCAAAAAGGGATTGATGAAAATTGTGGCAATGCAATCTTAATTAAAGTTAACCAAGTTGGAACAATTACTGAGACTTTAAATACCATGGAGCTAGCAAGCAAGAACACTTACTCAAGTATGGTTTCACACAGATCTGGAGAAACAGAGGATTCCTTTATTAGTCATCTAGTTGTTGGGACTTCTAGTGGGCAGATTAAGACTGGTGCGCCAGCTCGATCAGAGCGAACAGCAAAATATAATGAGCTTTTAAGAATTGCCGAGACAATTGGATTCGATAACTTTAACAATTCAAAATGGCAAGTTTAAAAACTATAGGTAATAATATATTTTCCAGATTATTAATTTTTACGTTAATTTCTTCCTTCCTTTTCTTTTTATTTGATACTTACCAGGAAAGTTATGACAAATTAAAAGTTTTACAAAACTCACTAGAGGACAGACAGGAAGAAGTTGTTTTACTGCAAAATCAAATAGATGATTGGAATCAACAAATTTCGGACTTAGATGATCCAGATAAAGCTGAGTTAATTCTCAGAAAAAGAGGTTATGGAGAGCAAGGTGAAGTTTTATATAGATTTGAAGTTCCAGAACCAGTAACTCCTATTGAAGAAACCTTAAAGTCAGATAGAGGTAAAAGCTTAATTGAGTATGTAATAGATTACGTGGTCGGTAAAGAAGGTGAATAACGATTCCAGAATCGTTCAGCAACAAATCGGCAGAGAGCTCAGAAGTGATTCAGAAATAACTTGTAGATGTCATCTTGATATTCCAGCAGTCATAAAAGTTCCTCCAAAACTAAATGATGGAACTCCATTTCCAACAACATATTGGCTTACTTGTCCTATGTACAATAAAAAAATTGGATCTTTAGAATCCCAAGGACTCATAAAAGAATTAGATAAAGAATTAGAAAACAATCCTGACCTTAAAGAGAAGTGGCAATCTCGACAGAAATCATATCAAGCTGAAAGAGATGAGTTAGCTAATGATAATTCAGGGCCACAAGCTACAGGCGGGGTAGGCGGTGCCACAGAATCTATTAAATGCTTACATTCCCATACTGCTGACGAACTTTCAACTGGAAAAAACGTAATAGGAAAAATTGTTGTTGAATCTATAGGAAGTTTTAATTGTGAACAAGCATGTATAGATACAAAGACATTTGAAAAAAATAAAGACTGGAAAGTTATTTGGTAAAAGTTGCATCAATTGACCTTGGATCTAACTCTACAAGGATGCTCATTGCGGATATAACCAACGGCAATATAACTACAATTTATAAAGAACATCAAGTCACAAGAATGGCTGATAAGTTGTCAGAATCAAAAATTATTTCTAAAGATGCTACAAAGAGAGTATTAAAAGTACTTGCAGGCTACTTTAAAACTATAAACAAAAACAATGTTGAAAATGTTCAAATTGTTGGAACAGCTGCTCTTAGAGATGCCACAAACAGTGAAGAAATTACACAATTAATTGAGAAGAGATTTGGTTTTGAAGTTGATATTGTCTCGGGTGAAGAAGAGGGCGTATTAACTAGTGTTGGTGTTTTAAATTCTTTAGGTAGTTTGGAAAATTTTCTTATTGTCGATATTGGTGGAAGAAGTACCGAGTTTATTTATGATTATGATAAAAAAATAGTCTCAAAGTCAATTAATATTGGCGTTGTTAGCCTTAGCGAACTATTTTTTGATAAACTTCCACCTCTAAAGAAATCAGTATTGCAAGCTAGAGAATATATAGAGAGTCACCTATTAGAACCTAATGCATTTGATGGAAGATTATTGGTCGGAGTCGCAGGCACTTTTACATCTCTCGCATCAATTTTTTTAGAACAAACTCAATTTAATGAGAAAGAAATACACCTAACTGAGTTAAAAAATGAAGATGTTTTCAAAATTAGTAATGAGTTGTTGCACTTAAATGAACCACAAATCATTACAAAATATAAGGGACTAGATCCAAAAAGAGCCAAGACCATTCAAGCAGGAATACTATTAGCAAAAGAAATTATTTCTAAATATAATGTAAATTCAATTAAAGTTTCAAATAGTGATATTTTGGAAGGTCTAATATTAAAAAAATATTAGATTAGATATTAGCCCGGGTGGCGGAATTGGTAGACGCGACGGACTTAAAATCCGTTATTCGAAAGGATGTGGGGGTTCGAGTCCCCCCCCGGGCACCTAATTATTTTTCTAATATTTTTCAAGTTGAAAATAAACTTTTTTTTTAAATTATTAGAAAAAACTAACAAACTACATAGAATTAAAAAAGCTAAAAATCCTTGTTTTTAGCATACGTACGTATACACAAAGGGGAAAGTAATAAATGAAGAAACCATTACTAGTGGCTTTCTTGTTGTTAACTTTAATTCTCGGTGCTTGCGGTGGCGGAAGTTTAGAAGGTGAAGAGGTTACCATTACAGGTGCTCTCATTGGTGAAGACCAAGAAGGCTTCAGAGCTAACATCGCTGCAATAACAGAAGCAACTGGAATTATTGTTACATATCAAGGTTCTGACAACTTTGAGCAAGAAATCCAAATTCAAATGGAATCTGGTGATACACCAGACTTCGCATTGTGGCCACAGCCTGGTGCAGTAGTTGATGCTGCAAAAAGAGGCATGTTAACACCACTTGAAGATCTAGATATTGATCTAGATGAATATAAGTCAAACTTCTCATCCTACTTAGTAGGTCTTGGAACAGTTGACGGTGTTATTTATGGTGGTGCAAATGCAGCTAACCTTAAGAGTATTGTTTGGTATCAACCAGCAGAATTTGAAGCAAGAGGATATGCAGTTCCAAATACATGGGATGAAATGATCGCTCTAGCTGATCAAATCGTTTCAGAAGGAATGAATCCATTCTGTTTTGGTATGTACTCAAACGGTGCATCTGGTTGGTTAGCAACAGACTGGATGGAAGATATTATGCTTCGTACCGGTGAAGGTGTTACATCTTATGACAAGTGGGTAACTAATGAACTTAAGTTCGCTAGTGACACTGTCACAAATGCAGCAACACTATTAAGTCAAATCATGCATACAGAAAATTATGTTGTTGGTGGTACTGATGCTATCGTATCAACATACTTCGGTAATGCACAAGATCCAATGTTCTCAAAAGATGCAAATGGCAACCCAGGTTGTTTCATGCATAGACAAGCATCTTTCATACCAGCATTCTGGCCAGAGGCAGCTCAGGCAGGAGTTGGTGTTGAGACAACAGTATTCCCATTCCCTGTCATCGATGAAAGCCTTCCAAAGGCTGCATTAGGTGGTGGAGATATGTGGGGTGCATTTAATGATAGAGAGGCTACTAAAGTTGTAGCGGAATACTTGCTTAGCGCATCATTCCACGAGCCTGCAGCTCAACAGCCAAACAATGCTAGATTAAGTGCTCACACTGGATTTAATAATGACCTATATTCAAAAGACATTAACAGAATATTAGGAACAATTATTACAGACGCATTGGCAGCAGATGCATTCAGATTCGATGCATCAGACCTAATGCCACCTGAGGTTGGAGCTGGTTCATTCTGGAAAGAAATGATGAACTTAGCTGTTGAAGGCCCAGGTTACATTGGTACTGCAATGGATAATATTGACAAGTCTTGGCCGTAAGCTAAGAACTGATCATTAAATTTGATAGCCACCCATTTGGGTGGCTATCTTTTATTTATTAAGGTAAAATTAAAAAATTGTATGAAACAGAACACACAAGAAAAAAAACTTTTTAATTTTGGAATTTCAACACTAGCTTTAGCAATTTTTCCATTATTTTGGTTTTTGTCACAAGCAATATTATTTAGAGAGCTTACAGAAATTGTTACTCGTAATGTACTCGTCTTAATAGCAATTCCATTAGGTTCTACATTCATATTTTTATTATTTTTGGGTATGAATAAGCTTATTAATTTTGCTCCAAAAGACTCTAGGGATGTTTTGGAAGCTAGGATGTTTGTCGGTCCATCAATATTTATGATTGGCTTATTTTTATTTTATCCAGCGGTTAGAACTTTTTATTTGAGTTTTAAAGATAGATATAGCAATGATTTTGTTGGTTTTGAAAATTATGTCTGGGCAGTTACTGATGCTGAAATGATTACAACTATTAGAAATCAGGTTATTTGGTTGATTGCTGTTGTGACTTTGACTTTAATTGTAGGACTTGTTGTTGGCTGGCTTACTGACAGATTAAATAAAGGAGAATCTTTTTTTAAGTCAATAGTTTTTATGCCTATGGCAATATCAGCAGTTGGTGCAACTGCAATATTTAAATTTATTTATGAATACAGGCCTCCACCATTAACACAAATTGGAATAATTAATGGTATTAGAGTGTCAAAAGGTGACAACTGTTACAACAACAGAATTATAGATGGTGAGTTCTATGGTTTTGATGATGCAAGTTGTGTTGCGCCTGTTGGCTGGTTGCAACAAAGAGATTTGTCAGCACTTCCAATTGCAGAAACTCTCCAAGATGGAAGTTGGTTATCAAATATGTTTGTGAACCTTCCTATAAACACTCTTTTATTGATGGTGATTATGGTTTGGATGTACACGGGATTTGCTGCCGTAGTTTTTTCTGCTGGTATAAAAGCTATTCCTGCAGAGATAATGGAAGCAGGACAGATTGACGGTGCTTCTGAAATGAGGATTTTTAGATCAATTGTTGTTCCATATATAAAAAGCACAATTGTAGTTGTGGGTACCTATATGGTTGTAACAGTTCTTAAAGCTTTTGATATTATTTATGTATCAACCAGAGGAGATTTAGAAACGAACTTGTTAGCAGTAAAAATGCTTGATGAGTTTTCAAAATATAGAAATTTTGGTCGATCCTCAACAGTTGCAGTAATTATATTTATTTGTGTCCTCCCAGTTATCATTGGAACTGCACTTCGAGAGAGGGATAATTTAGATTCATGACAAGAAATACACAAAAATGGTATGACAAACCTATGACAAAACTAATTCTTGTCTCAATTGCATTGACTTGGATTTTCCCAATTTTTGGATTCCTTTTAAGTTCATTTAGACCAGGAGAGGCAATAAAAAGAACTTCTTGGTGGGATGCAATTTATACAGGTACAATTTGGTCTGAATTAAGTTTACAAAACTATCAGGAAGTCTTTAGAGCAGAAAATTTAGATAGATCATTTTATAATTCTCTCGCTGTGACAATTCCTTCTACAATAATCCCAATTACTATTGCTGCTTTCGCTGCATATGCTTTTGCTTTCATGGAATTTCGAGGGAAAAATGTTCTATTTCTTTTTGTTGTTGGCTCTATGATTATTCCTCTCCAGATGTCACTAATACCTTTAGTACAATTGTTTAAAGATGGAATTGAAATTGCTGGCATACCAATTATTCCAGCACTCGATTTAAATGGTACTTTTGTGGCTACCTGGTTTGCTCACACAGGGTTTGGACTTCCTTTAGCAACCTTCCTATTACGAGATTTTATGATGGGTCTACCAAGAAGTGTTATTGAATCTGCAAAGATTGATGGTGCTACAAACTTTACTACTTTTTTTAGATTAGTTTTACCGCTTTCCGTTGCAGGAATTGCAGCATTTGCTACTTTTCAATTTCTTTGGGTATATAACGATTTTCTAGTGGCAAATGTTTTCTTGGGTATTTACAAACCTGAAAATTTAGTCGTGACTTCTCACATGTCCCAAATTGTTGTTGGTAGATTTGGAGAAGCTTGGCATTTAAGAACATCTGGAGCGATTATTTCAATACTTGTTCCTTTAGGTGTATTTTTTGGGCTTCAACGCTTCTTTATTAGAGGATTAATTGGCGGGGCTGTAAAGGGTTGATCCTCCTTAGATATTTATTAATATCTTTACTAATAATTTCCTGCACTACCACTAGTACCTACAACTATTCTATTGAATCCGAGAGTGACACTAATCTGATTGATTCTAGATTTACTTTTAATATTTACGAGTCTAATTCAGAGAATATAGAAATAGAATTTCAAGCATTTCCCAAAAATTCAAGCATTATTGATAACATCGAAATGGTTTTTGATATGAAGTTTAGAGATGATTACAAAAGTGAGTTTAATGGTGTTTGTGTTGGTCCAAAATGGGATGGTTTTGGAGCTGGAGAGTTCAGCATTTTATTAGAACAAAAATCCAATTTTAAATCTTCTATAAAAGGTAAATTTGTAAATGAGATAGATGATCGTTGTGATAATTATTTTTACTATGCTCGTTATTTAAATGTAAATACGACTAGTGGCGAGACTTTTTATGTTGGAGTAGCCACTGATTATGGGGGTATTTATCCAGATGCTCCAAATATATGGAAAGTTGATAACAATAAGGAAATTGAATTAACCTTCACAAGTAATATAGAGAGGTATAGTATTAATTTTGAACTGAGTAAATGATATGAAAATAGGTCTTGATTGGGGTGGAACAAAGCTTGAGGCTATCGCTTTAGACCCAGTTACAAATGAAGAACTTACAAGAAACAGAATTGACTCACCAAAAGATGATTACCAAGATATCTTAACCGCTGTATATAACCTTATTCTTGAGACAGCAGGTAAAGAAAAAGAAATAACAGTAGGCATTGGAATGCCTGGATCTCTTCATCCAAAAACAGGACTCGTACAGGTATCAAACACAAAAGTACTTGAAGGACAAAATGTAAAAAAAGATTTAGAAGAAAAGTTAGGTTTTGAAGTAAAAATAGCTAATGATGCAGATTGCCTTGCTCTATCCGAAGCAATAGATGGTGCTGGAAAAGACTTCAATTCTGTATTTGCAGTTATTTTAGGAACAGGTGTTGGAGCAGGATATGTTATTAATAAACAACTTGTTGTTGGCCCAAACAAATTAACTGGAGAGTGGGGGCAAAATCCAATTCCTGGACCTATGGACGACTACGAAGTATCCATAAAAAGGCATTGTGGAAGAATTGGTGCGATAGAGGTATTTTTATCTGGTCCAGGGTTAGAAAATTGGTATGAGTTTAAAACTAAACAAAAAAAATCATCGAGAGAAGTAGTAGACATCTTTAGAAATGGTGACAAAGAAGCAAAAGAAATAATGGAAAAATACTTTGAAAGAACTGCCAGAGCCTTTAGTACTTTTATAAACATTCTTGATCCAGATGTAATTGTTTGTGGAGGTGGTATGTCCGAAATAAATGAGATATACGAATCTATTCCCAAAAAAATTGTACCTTATTTAGCATCAGATATATTTTTAACCCCAATTGTTCAAGCAAAACATGGAGCTAGTAGTGGGGTTCGAGGGGCAGCTCATTTATGGTAAAACCTAGTCATCGTTTCTATGGAATTTTTTTATTAGTAACAATCACTTTCTCTATAATTGGATCCAAGTCTTCAGATGTTGTCATTGTTGGACCCAGCTTTCAACAGGAGGATTATTTCATTGAAGAACTTAATTTAATCTCAAAAAAAACAGGTTACAAAATCACTTATGTTGCATTAAACGACGTTCCTTATTATCTATACAACAATCCAGACAAAGCAGATTTAGCAATAATCACAAATCCAAGTTTGTTGCATGGGCTTAGCCAATCAGAAATAATAGTTTCTGCTAATGACTATTATTTTGAAAATTCAAGTGAAATTTATTCACAATACTTGTTAAACCTAATTAGTTCAGATGATAATTCTATAATTTATGGACATTGGATAAGGCTTTTTAGCAATTCTATGATTTGGTACAATGTTGATCGATATAGAGAACTTGGTTCACCAAAGTTTAGCTCTTTTGATGAACTTATAGAATATACCAAATCTTACTCATCAAATAATGCTGGTTTATGGTGTTTAAGCATCGATAGTGCAGAAAACCAACCTCTTCTTGATTATGAATATGGGGAATCATCAGGATGGATCGTTTCCAATTGGTTAGAAAACGTAGTGTTATCAAATTATGGGCCAGATGTTTATGATAAATGGATTAAAAATGAAATTCAGTTTTCAGACAGTGAGGTAATACTATCTTTACTAGATATTGGAAAAATAGTTCATGATGAGAATTCTATTTACAAAGGCAAAGAATATTTAATCAGGTCTCAAGTAAGCAGTAGTGCTGTAAATTTGCTTGATACAGAATCAACATGCGTATTTTCATTAATGGGTCATGATGCTCATAGTTATATGCCTAAGAATGTAATTTATGGTGAAGATTATGATTTTTTATATTTTCCTTCAGCCGATTTTACAGGAATGGTAGTCGGATTAGGAGATACTCTTACATTGTTAAATTATGATTCTCCAACTACAAAAGTATATCAAGAACTTGTCGCATCCTCTTTTGGTGAAATTTGGGCAAATAAAAGTAACACTAAATTTGTGTCGGCAAGAACAGATTTTGACGACAGGCAGTACAGCAATGGGTTTGCAAAAAAGCAATATAAACAAATTCAAAATTCATTAAATTTAAATTTATTTAGATTTGATGGTTCAATGTTAATGAAAAACGGAACTGGAAAAAAAATACTTTGGACTTCTTTAAGAAAGTTTATAACTCAATCTAATGATTATTTAGAAGAGATTGCAGAAGAGATAGATACCAGAATTAAACGTGAGCTTAAAGAAAATTAGTTGTTTTATCTAATTGCTAACCCTGTTTCAGGATCAAAGTAATGCAATTTATTTGGATCTAAGGCTAGATTTATTTTTTGACCCTCTTCAACGGTAGAGTTGGGGTTAATCCTTGCTATAAATTTTGTTTCATTACCAAGGACTGAGATATCTTCACCTTCATCAGCTAATATTTCTTCAATAGCTTTTGTCTGAACTGGTTTTATGTCTTTATAAAAGTGAACATACGTATCAGAGCCAAGTTGCTCAAGAAGCGTAACTTCAATACTTACTTGTTCACTGAATTCTTTTTCATTTGCATAGATTGAGTCTTCAAATGCTTCAGGTCTTATTCCAATTACAATCTCTTTTCCTTCAAAATTAGAGAGTGCTTCAGGTGCATTTGTAACTTTAACTTCGTTATCACCAAATTTTACTTTCATACTTTTTCCTGATTTTGTTGGAGTAGCGTAAACAAAATTCATTGAAGGACTGCCAATAAATCCAGCTACAAAAATATTTCTTGGATATAAATAAATTTCTCTTGGAGTATCAATTTGTTGCAAAACGCCTTTTCTTATAACAGCAACTCTATCTCCCATTGTCATAGCTTCAACTTGATCATGGGTAACATATAATGTTGTAGTTTCTAATTGAGCGTGAAGTTGTCCTAGTTCAGCTCTCATTTGAACTCTTAATTTAGCGTCTAAGTTTGAAAGAGGTTCATCCATTAGAAACGCTTGAGGGCTTCTAACAATTGCTCTACCCATTGCTACTCTTTGCCTTTGACCACCAGATAGCGCTTTTGGTTTTCTATCAAGCAATTCATCAATTTCAAGAGTTTTGGCAGCTTCTTTTACTTTCTTATCTATTTCTTCTTTAGACAATTTACGTAATTTAAGCGAGAAGGCCATATTGTCATAAACTGACATATGAGGGTATAAAGCATAGTTTTGAAAAACCATTGCGATATCTCTATCTTTTGGAGCTACTTCATTAACTACATTATCAGCAATAGATATTTCACCTTCTGTAATGTCTTCAAGTCCAGCAACCATTCTTAACAAGGTAGTTTTACCACAACCTGAAGGGCCAACTAAAACTACAAACTCGCCGTCATTGATTTCAATATTGACATCTTCTAAAGCACGTGTTCCATTTGGATAAATCTTGCCAACACTTGATATTTTTATAGCACCCATAATTTAAACCTTTTTAGTGTAGCTAAAAATTTGGAAATTTAAAACTAATTTACTCCTTATTATTATGTAATAATTCAATTTTGAATTTAAAATATCTATGTATGGTACAAGTTCCACTCACACGGGTTACTACGCTAAAAGATATAAACCCTGAATCCATATCAGATTCAAAGTATGTAGTTTATTGGATGATTTCCTTTAAAAGGGTTGGATACAACTTTGCACTACAGCGAGCAGTCGAGTGGGCAAATCAACTTTCTCAGCCACTGCTAATTTTGGAACCTTTGATACTTGATTATCCGATGTCAAGTATACGATTCCACAAGTTCACCATTGAGGGAATGAAAGAAGTAGACGAACAAGTTTCAGGTTCAAAGGCTTTTTACTATCCATTTGTTGAACAGTCAGCAAGGGAATCTGAAGGGCTTTTAACAGAAATTTCAAAACATGCTTCAGTAGTAATAACTGACGATTACCCAACTTATTTTGTACCTCAAATGACAGCAAAAGCTTCTGGGGAGATAAATACAAGATATGAACTAGTTGACTCAAACGGCATTGTTCCAATTAGACTCTCAGAAAAAGAGTACGTAAGAGCTCATGACTTTAGAAGGTACCTACACAAGAATTTAGAAGATTTTATAATTGAAACACCTCTTGAAAATCCTTTAAATTTTTTGAACAAACAGTTCGATGCTTCACTGATTAAAGATATACAAACTAAGTGGATTCCATATGATTTTAAGAATCAAAATATTGATGATTTTCTTGAAAATTTGAATATAGATAAAACCGTTGAGATAAGTTCAATACAAGGTGGATATTCAAATGCTATAAAACAATTAGATAAATTTATCGAAGTTGGATATCAAGATTATGCAAAATATAGAAGCGATCCTTCAAAAGAAGCAAGCAGCCAATTATCTCCATATTTTCATCATGGTCAAATCTCTACTCATGAAGTATTTGATAAAATATCTGAATTAGAGTCTTGGTCTCCAGAGTCCATAAATCCAAAAATGATAGGAAGGAGAGAAGGCTGGTGGGGAAGCTCAGAAAACTTTGAAAGCTTCATGGATGAATTGATTACTTGGAGAGAGCTTGGGTACCATACATGTGTAAGACGTGCTAATTATAATCAGTACTCCAGTTTGCCAGAATGGGCTATAAAAACGTTACATGAACATTCTTCTGATGAAAGAGAGCACATTTATTCATTAGATGAATTAACCTATTCCCAAACACATGATGAAATCTGGAATGCAGCTCAAAATCAATTAAGAACTCAAGGAGTAATTCAAAACTATTTAAGAATGTTGTGGGGCAAAAAAATTCTTGAATGGACACCAAATCCACAAATTGCTCTTTCTTACATGATCACACTAAACGATAGATATTCTTTAGACGGCAGAGATCCAAATTCTTATTCAGGAGTTTTCTGGATTCTTGGGAGATATGATAGAGCGTGGGGACCAGAGCGCAGTATTTTTGGGAAAATTAGGTACATGACTTCTGACTCAACAGCTAGAAAGTTTAACTTAAAGCCTTATCTTGAAAAATGGGGCAATGAGTCTTTAGGTGTCCCTACTAGTATTTCAAAATAAAGTTACATCGATTTTTAAAAAAAATTTAAAATAACATTCACAAGTGCACAAAATGAATAACATTATATTGTGATTAATTTCACAATGTAATATTAAACAAAAGGAGTAGGCTAAAATGGCTGAACTTACTTACAGACTCTTTATGGTGGCAACAGTGGGTATGCTCGCTGGAACAGTATTTTTACTTGCATCATCAAGAGAAGTAGATCCAAAGCACAGAAGAGGAGTTTATATCTCCGCTCTTGTGACAGGAATAGCTTGGTATCACTATAACAAAATGACTGGCTCATGGGCTGGTGGAGATTTTGATACAGGCTTAAGATATGTCGACTGGATCCTAACAGTACCATTAATGTTCGTAGAGGTACTTGCCGTAACATCTTCAGGTGCAGAATATAACGAAAAAGTTAGAAACTGGGGATTAGCTGCTGTCGTGATGATTGGTGGCGGTTATTACGGTGAGACAGCTGCTGCAGGCAGTGATGCATACTGGGTAGGATTTGTTGTAGCTATGGTTGCATACGCATACTTGATGAGAAATCTTCAAGCAGAAGGTGCAGGACTTAAAGCTGCAGAAGCTGATCAGTTTGAGAAAATTAAAAATCTCATTCTTGTTGGTTGGATAATCTATCCATTAGGTTATTTAGCTCCAGTAGCAGGCGACTTTGATGCTATTAGAGAAGTTCTTTACACAATTGCTGACATTATTAATAAAGTTGGTCTTGGTGTATTGGTACTTGGAATGGCAAGAATCAAGTCAGGAGAAAAAGTCTAAAACTTTTTCATACAAAAACTTTAATGATAGGCGGCAATGACCGCCTATCATTTTTTTTTAGGGTAAAATTCTTTATGGACTTAATTGTTTTTTTTAATACTTTATTTGGCTTCTTTACATTTGTTGCCTGGGCTATTTGTTTACTAATATTATTTTTTATTTTTACAGAAAAAAGGTTTAGCAAAGTAATAAATGATCAGTTTTATAACTTTGCAACATTAGTAGCAATTGTCTGTTCTATTGGAAGTTTGGTCTATTCAGAAGTTGTTGGATTTATTCCATGTAAATTTTGTTGGTATCAACGTTATTTAATGTATCCCATTGCTCTAATTTTGATCATTGGTTTATTTAATAAAAAATTCATTCGTGCAGGATATTTAAGCCTTATCGGTGTTGGAGTAGGTGCATATCATATTTACCTTCAAAATGGTGGTGGAGGAGGAGGGTCTTGTGCTATAGATGTGCCGTGTAATCTAAAATATGTAGATATCTTTGGATTTATATCAATACCTGTTATGGCCTCTACAGGATTTTTAACGATATTTTTAGCCTTGTTGTATTATGATTTATCGAAGAAGGAAATAGTTGAATAAAAACTTTTTAATCGCTGGTGGAGTAGTTTTAGCAATCGGATTAGCTGTTGCTATTGGCGTAACACTTGTTGACGAACCTTTGGATGGTAACTTACCTGAGGGTGAAACAACAGTAATTGGTGATTTTCTTCCAGAGTTCGCATCAGAAAATGATGACAATATTGCTAGAGGTTTGACTGCTCCAACTTTCTCTGCACCTAATCAAAACTCAGAGATTGTAACAATTGAGAAGAATGGTAACGCTAAAGCATTAATCTTTCTTGCTCACTGGTGTGGATACTGCCAGAAAGAAGTACCTGTAGTCCAAGAATATGTAGATCTAATTGGCGTACCAGATGGCATAGATTTAATAGCGGTTGCAACTTCAATTGATAGAGCAAGGGATAATTATCCTCCACACGATTGGCTAGCAAGTGAGGGATGGTCCGAAACTCAGTTATATGACCTCGATAAAGAGATTGCCACTGCTTATGGATTAAATGCATTTCCTTACTGGGTGTTTTTAGATAAAGATTTGAATGTTGTTGCAAGAAGAACAGGAAACCTTCCACAGGATCAAGTTGGACAACTTCTTGTAGCTTTAGCTAATCAGTAATTTATTTTTCCATCACAGACAAATAAACAAACCCAAACAATCCCATTCGAGTTGTATCTGTATTATTAAATAGATTGTTTGATAAATGAACTTCTGGTTGAGGATACTTATCAAGTGATCTATGAAGGAATTTATATTCTTTCAAATTAAAAGTTAATAGTCCAATTAAAAAAGTGATTTTATATGTTCCAATTTTGTGAAGTATTCTTAAAAATTTATTTTTTGGCCTTGTCATATCAAGTAATATAAATTTTCCACCAGGTTTAAGAATTCTAAAAACTTCTTGGAGGCCCAATTTAGAATCATTTAAGTTTCTCCAAACAAAAGCACAATAAACACTATCGAATGAGTTATCTGGAAATGGAAGGTCTTCAGCACCACCAATAATTTTATTTTTAAATTTATTAAGTTCGAGCATCTTTTCGTCAGGGTCAATCGCTGTTACTTCCAAGTTTTGAAGCTGTTGAAAAGCTGCACCAGTTCCACTTCCAAGATCTAAAACCCTTGTACCGGTTATATGATTACTGGCTTTGTTTCTCCAAGCTTTATCAAATCCAAGTGTTATGACAGAATTAATAAAGTCGTAAAACTTGTATATGTTTGAAAAGTTAGCTTTTTCTGCCAATTAGAGAATGTATGCCACTGCTAGCAAAATACCTGTAAGGAAATGGATTCCTATTGTAGATACATTTACTAAAAGAAGTTCATAAGGAACTTTTTGACGATCAGCATCAGGATTATTCCACTTAATCATCCATTCATCTGCCATCTTAAAAGCTTTCCAAACAAGCGCTAGAGGGAGTAATGCCATGAAAGCATAAACTGTACCGTAATCTGTGAAAAAACTTATAACGCCTACAAACGCAACAGCAACAAATGCTTCAATCATGAATTGCTTATACAACTTCATTGGTTTTTCAAGCTTCATCCACTCACCTTGTTCCGCAGTTCTCACAACCCAGGTATTTTTACCTACTGCAGCATCAGAAGGAGCATCTTGAAACTGATTAATCCAAACAATGAGCATTACGAGAATTGCTATTGGAACAGATGCAATCAATGCTTCAATCCAATTCCATTCTGAAATCACATTGTTATGAATTGACGCTGTAAGTACATAATGTGCACCCATTACCATTACCGGACCAAATCCAAGTGCAATTGCGATTTCTCCGAAACCTTTGTATCCAAGTCTTACTGGGTCACCTGTATAACCAAGTGCTAAAAATGTTCCAATTATACCTGTCCATAAAATTGGAGTATTGCCAAAAAACTCTCCACTAACTTGTTGATTTAAATGAAGACCGATGGCAACAGTTCCAGCAATACTAATTAATGCAGTTAAAAGAACTTGTCCAGGTGTCATTAAGCCAACTTGTATAACCCTGCTACCACCATTAAATGGACTTGCGACCTTATTTATTTCGTCAGCGTTAGAGGTGTGATCGAAATAATCATTCGATGCGTTTGTAGCAACTTGAGCTAGCGATGCTCCACCAAGAACAAGCCAAAACATTCTCCATGACCAACTTGAATCTAAACCAGAATCTTTTAAATCATTCCATGCAACTGCTGCACCAATAAAAATTGGGGCAAAAGTAGCTGTCAAAAATGGTGCACGAATTGTCCTAAGCCAAAGTCCAATTCTTTTTAATCCGAGTTTAAAAGCCATTTTTACTGCAGACGTCTTGTTTGCAGGGTATGTCTTCCACTCAAACTTTTCTTCTTGATAAAAGTTTACATATTTTATAGTTGTTGGTTTAATTCTGTAATAACCGACAACATCATTTTTGATTAAAAACTCATCTTCCATGAACTCTTTAAAAGCTTCGGTTGTATTTAAGACTAATTCGTAAGCTCTTTTCTTCTCATCCTCATCTTTAATCTTGTAGCACTCACCATCAATTTGTAATCCTTCTATTCCTTCTTGACCTTTTGGCCAGATTACAACGTGCACTCTTGGGTTTAATCTTATTTGCTCAGCTTTGCGGGTAGGGTGGAAGGTAAAGAAAACCAAATCCTCTCCATCTCTACTAAAAAATACAGAAGCTCCAGAAGAATTTCCTCCTACACTTGTAGCTATAAACATTCGATCAGCTTGATCTAAAACATTCTCAATTTTTTTGTCTAATACATCACTCATATCGACTACGATAATATGCTTGTGAAATAATGCACAAAGTATTTGGTCCATTATTTTAAATTTTTTACTCAATTAACATGGTTAAACATGTTTAAAGTCTTTAAAACACCAGAATTTAGAAAAGCAATATCTTTTTTTGTAGAAGGTATAAAAGAAAATAAAAAAAGCTTTTACATTTCCAATATTTCTGCTCTTCTTTGGTGTTTTTTAGTAATTATTCAACCATATTTAATCAAAAGAATTATTGACGACGGTATTGTTGCTGAAAATCAAAGAGCTGTAATTGTATTTATTTCTTTTATGGTTATCGCAGGATACACAAGAGCAATTTCAATTGGCACAAGAAGATACTTCAGTATGGATGTTTCTTATAATGTAGAAGCTGGAATTAGGAATCGAATTTTTACACATATGCAAAAACTTGCATTTAATTACCACGATAAAGTACCGACAGGTGATTTAATGGCAAGAGCCTCAAGTGATGCATCACAAGTAAGGCTAGCTTTTGCTATTGCACCACTCGCATCCGCTAACATATTTCTACTTCTTATTTTAAGTGTGACATTATTAAGCTTGAGCCTTCCACTTGGAGGCATAGTGCTGTTATCTATTCCAGCTGTTTTGTGGTTAGCTTCTAACTTTTCTTCCAAAGCAATGGGCGTTTCTTTGAAAGTAAAAGAAGCAGAAGCAAATATGACAACTGAAGTTGAAGAACAGTTGGGAGGAATCAGGGTTGTAAAAGCATTTGGGAATGAAGAACAAGCTTCTAATAGAGTAGAAGATGCGGTCCAAAAAATTTATGACACTTCACTTGGTTACCTTAAGTTGAGAACAAGGTTTGTTCCTTTATTTGAATTGATACCAATGGTCATAACGCTTGCAGTGTTGCTATTAGGTGGATATTTAACAATTAATAATTTTCTCTCTCTAGGTGAATTTATTGCTTTTACACAATATGTTTTCTTGTTAATTTGGCCTCTTAGAATTACAGCTTGGTTTTTATCCGAAATACCTTCAAGTGTTGCAGCCGGAAATAGAATTCTTGAGCTACTTAATGAAACACCAACAATTACAGATGATGAATCCCCTAATGAGTTACCTGAAGATGGAGATGGTTCATTAAAGTTTTCAAAAGTGAATTTTAAGTATGGAAATGAGAAAATATTTGATGACCTTACTTTAGAAATTGAGGGAAAAAAGACTGTAGCAATAGTAGGTTCTACAGGTTCTGGAAAATCTACACTAGCATATCTTCTTCCAAGATTGTATGAAATTGAGTCTGGCTCTATCGAAATTGATGGAGTAGATATCAAGAATTTAAGACTCAGTGATTTAAGAAGTAATGTAAGCCTTGCTTTTGAAGAGAGTTTTTTATTTTCTAATACAGCAAAAGAAAACATTTCGCTTGGGTTGGAAGATGCATCACAAGAAGAGATAGAAGATGCAGCACTTATTGCTAGAGCGCATGATTTTATTTCACAACTTCCAGAATCTTATGAAACAAAGGTAGGGGAAAGAGGATATGGTTTGTCTGGAGGACAGAGGCAAAGGATTGCATTAGCTCGAGCTATTTTAAGAAAACCACGTGTTCTTGTTCTTGACGATGCCCTTTCAGCTGTAGATGCTAGTACGGAAGAAGAGATTCGAAATGAATTAAATCAAGTAATGTCAAATATGACGACTTTAATAATAACAAATAGAGTTCCAACTATAGAGTTGTGTGACGAAGTGGTATTTCTAGAAAATGGAAAAGTCAAAGCCCAAGGAAAACATCAAGAGCTTATGGAATCAGTAGATACTTATAAGTCTTTGTTTCTAGAGAATCAAACTTCGGAGTTATAGATATGAAAGAGAACACCTTTTTAAGATCATTCAAACTAGTACCAGAAGTTCATAGACCCTTCTTCTTTGCTTCAATGGTTGCAATGGTTGGAACTGGTGTGCGGATGATTGGTCCACAGTTAATATCTAGAGGAATTGACAATGGTGTAATGCAGTATGATTATCAGTACTTACTTGTTCAGTGCCTCTTTTATTTCTTAACACTTGTTGTATTGTATTTTGTGACAAGTAAAGCACTTCTTTCTATTGGTCTTGTTGGTGAGTCTTATGTAAAAAGTATAAGAGAAAAATTATTTAGACATATGTCATCTTTAGATATTAATTATTTTGAAAAAAATAAAACTGGAGTATTGGTAGCAAGAATGACATCTGACATGCAGAGCTTGAATGAATTTGCACGAGAAGGAGCTAGTAGTATTTTGACTTCTTTACTAACCATATTTGGCGCTACCATCGCAGTATTTTTGGTAGACGTACAGCTTTCGTTATTATCATTTCTGATTCTTCCGTTACTTGGAATTGCAACCAAAATATTTAGAAACCACGCAGATAAAACTTACTGGTCGGTGAGGGAATGGATAGGACAAGTCTTATCATCTCTACAAGAGGGAATATCAGGAGTAAGAATTATTCAAGCTTACGCAGATGAATCCAAGCAATTAAAAAGATTTAAAGAAGTCAATAATGAGCACCTAAAAGCAAATATGCAGTCCGCTAAAAATATTGCAATATACTTTCCCTTTTTGGAGATTACAAGAGTCACTTCAATTGCAGTAGTTATTTGGTTTGCAGCTGCAAGAATAGAGCAGGGCACATTAACAGTTGGTGAACTGGTTGCATTATTGTTTTATCTAAATTATTTTTTTGATCCCCTAATTCAACTTTCTTTTAACTATGATCTTTTAAGGTCTGCAGGGTCTTCAATGAAGAAAGTTTTTTCAATTTTAGATGAAGAACCTGTATTAAGTAAAACAGGAACTCTTTCGCCAAAATTAGACTCAAACAGTGTAATTAAATTCGAAAATGTTGAATTTTCATATGGTAGGGAAACTGTACTTCACGATGTTTCCTTCTCAATCGATAGAGGAGAAAAAATCGCTATTGTTGGAGAAACAGGAGCTGGAAAAAGCACTATTGCAAAATTAATTTTAAGATTTTATCTACCAAATAAAGGGGATGTTAAGTTTTATGGAGAATCATCAAAAGACATTTCACAAAAATGGGCAAGGAAAAATATTGCCTATGTTCCTCAGGAAAGCTTTCTATTTAGAGGTTCAATTAGAGATAATTTAATTTACTCTAATCCTGAAAAAATAGATTTAAAAAGTGAGCTAGAAAATATAGGCTTGATCGATTGGTTTGAAAGATATGAAGATGGGTTAGAACAAGACGTAGGAGAAAGAGGAGCAAATGTTTCAGCAGGAGAGAGGCAGTTTATTGCTTTACTTAGAGCAGTGCTTGCTAGAAGACAAATAATTGTATTCGATGAGGCTACAGCTAACTTAGATATTGAATCTGAAAGTTCCATTCTTGACGCAACTGATACATTGCTTGATTATCAAACATCTGTTGTTATTGCTCATAGACTGGAAACTATTTTAAACGCAGAAAAGATACTTGTAATGAGTGAAGGCAAATTAGTAGGTTTTGACAATCATGAAACTTTACTTGCTAATAATGAAATTTATCAACAATTATTTTCAGCCTGGAATTTAGTTAATTAACTTCTTTTTTTATTCTATTTTTAGCTATTTGGATGTACTCTTCTTCAATTTCATAACCAACAAAATTTCGTTCCAATAACTTTGCTGCAATAGCTGTTGTTCCGCTTCCTAGGAAAGGATCAAGAATTAAATCATTTTTGTATGTGTATAGATTTATAAATTTTTGTGGCAGTTCTATTGGAAATGGAGCAGGATGACCTATTTTCTTTGCTCTCGCTGGATTTATATTCCATATAGAAAGTGTGGATTCCATAAACTCTTCTTTTTCAAGAGAAGATTCACCCTGGGTAGATTTTTTAAGTGAGTCTTTTGAAAATACTAAACAATACTCGTGAATATCTCTAATAACTGGGTTGGATGCCGATAGCCAGCTACCCCAGGCAAAATTAGCATTAGCTCCTTTGGACTTTTGCCATATGATTTCACCACGCATAAGAAAACCAGTCTCAATTAAAAGCTCTGTGAAGTATTTTGAAAAAGGAATATAAGGTTTCCTACCCAAATTAGCAACATTTACAACAAGTCTCCCCCCGGATTCAGTAACTCTATATGTTTCTTTAAAAATATTTTCCATCATTGACCAGTACTCATTATCAGTTAAATCTAGGTCGCTATCCTTACCAATGTTATAAGGAGGGGATGTGACTGTGAGGCTAACAGAATTATCTTCAAGCTCCTCCATATTTTCAGAGCTTTTGTGAAAAATTTCGTCAATTATTTTTGATTTATTGTTTGAGTCTATGACTTCTTTTAATTCTGTTTTATCTTGGAAGTTAGAAACAAATGCTTTTCGAGCTCCGGAACCAGATTTAAAAAATGAATTTTTCTTCATAAGAGAATTTTACAACTTTACAATCTAGTAATCTAAGTTCAAAGTTTTTTAGGATAAATCGATAAAATTATCACTTACTTCATCAATTTCTTCTAATTCCAAAACAGTATCTTCATAATTTGAATCTTTGTTACAAAAAATATAAGTTAAGTTGTCTAATTCTGTGATTTCATCCGATTCTTTCTGATTAGATATCCATAAAATTCTTTTTAATGATGACTGTTTAATTGACTTTATAAATACTTCTCTTAAAGAATTTTCTGATCCTTCGTAAAATATTCCACAAAATGCTCCTTCAGAGGCTGTGTATATATGTGAATCATCGTAAATATCGCCTATTGCTTTTTTTCCAGGTAATTTTTCTATAAACTCTTTTTCAATTTTGTCTGATATAAAAACTCTTAAATCTTGATTCTGTTCTTTTAGACGATTCAATAAATTTATGTGTTCTTCATTATTAGGATTTATAAAAATTGCTGGCATATAAAAAATAATAACTACTTAAGGAAATAAATTAAATCAATACTTTTTATGATTGAACCAGTACATTATTAAAATAAAAGTATGGCAAATGTTGATATAGATTTAGGAAAGTACTCGCTTGGGTGGTCTGATCCTGAGAAAAATGTGTTTAAACCTGAAAAAGGTCTAAATGAGGACATTATTAGAAAGATGTCAGAAATTAAAGAAGAACCAGAGTGGATGCTTGATTTTAGATTGAAAGCATATAAAAGGTTTTTAGATAAGCCAATGCCTGAGTGGGTAGCTAAAGAAAAATTAGACTCTTTAGACTTTGACGATATTTATTACTACATCAAGCCAACTGAAGAACAGGCTGACTCTTGGGACATGGTTCCTGATGAGATTAAAGAAACTTATGAAAAACTTGGCATACCAGAAGCTGAGAGAAGTTATCTTGCCGGCGTTACTGCACAATACGAAAGTGAAGTTGTTTATCACAGAAATAGAGAAGATCTTGAAAAATTAGGAGTTATTTTTTGTGACATGGACACTGCAGTAAGAGAGTATCCAGAACTTGTACAGGAATATTTTGGAACGGTAATACCTCCAGGTGACAATAAATTTGCTGCACTTAACTCAGCAGTATGGTCGGGAGGATCATTTATCTATGTACCAAAAGGCGTACACATTGAAGATCCTCTTCAAGCCTATTTTAGAATTAATGCTGAAAATATGGGTCAGTTTGAAAGAACACTAATAATTGTTGATGAGGGAGCCTCTGTACACTATATAGAAGGATGTTCTGCTCCTGTGTACACTACTGATGCTTTACATTCAGCAGTTGTTGAAATTATTGTAAAACCTTCTGGAACATGTAGATATACAACTATTCAAAACTGGTCAAATGATGTATTTAATCTAGTTACTAAACGAGCTCAAGCATTTGCAAATGCAACAATGGAATGGATTGATGCCAACATTGGTTCTTCATTAACTGTTAAATACCCTTCAGTTTATCTAATGGAGCCTGGTGCTCATGGTGAAGTGCTATCTGTTGCGTTTGCTAATTCTGGACAACACCAAGACACTGGAGCAAAGATGGTACATTTAGCTCCAGACACGACTTCACTAATCACATCAAAATCAATTTCAAAAGGTGGAGGAAGAGGTGCTTACAGAGGTTTGGTAAGAGTAGAAGATGGGTCCGAAACTGCTAAAAGTTTTGTAAGGTGTGATGCTTTAATATTAGATGATAAATCTAGATCCGATACATATCCTTATATGGAGATTGAAGAATCTACTGCTGAGATTGGTCATGAGGCTACTGTTTCAAAAGTTGGTGAAGATCAGTTATTTTATTTGATGAGTAGAGGTCTCTCTGAAGCTGAAGCAACATCTATGGTTGTTGCTGGCTTTGTTGAAGAGTTTACTAAAACCTTGCCTATGGAATATGCAATGGAGTTCAACAAACTTATAGAACTTAATATGATAGAAGCTGGCGCAATAGGTTAAGGTTTCATAAAAATTGAATAATAAAGTGTTTTCAAAAAAATTAATTTCAGAGCCTTACGACTCATTGAAAGAAATATCAACAAAAGATGAAGATTGGAAATACACAAACATATCTGAATCAATAAATAATTTCAAAGTTGAAGAAGAAAATAATGATCTAGTTGAAAACACAGATTTTGACATTGTATTCAATTCAAATGAGTTTATTTGTAAAGACAATGAGACTTTTAGTGTTACTTATTTGAATGATGTCTCTGAGCCATTGATTACTGATTATGCTTTAAGACCTGTTGATAGATTTTTGGCGCAACAATATCAAAAGTGTAATGGTGGAATAATTATTGATTTTAAAGAAAATAATCAAGAATTTGTTGCACTCAATCTACAAAATACAGGTTTGTCAACTCCCTATATTGGAATAAATGTTGAAAAGAATGTCACAGCAAAATTATCTATAAAGTTCGGAGATTCTTTAAATGCGGATATTTATTCTATTATTGAAGTTTTAACAAATAGTAACTCAAATTTGGAATTGATTATTGATGCTGATACTCCAAAAGAGATAGATATTATAAATTCAATTTTTGCACGAGTTGAAAAAGATGGGTTTTTCAATATACATACTGTAAGTACTGGTGGTTCATTTTCTAGAAATAGGATAGATGTCGACTTAATAGGTGACGGAGCAGGTTTCAATATAGACGGTGTTTATTTTGGAGAAAAAGCTCAAGTTCACGACAATAGAGTTTTTGTAAATCATATAGCAAAAAGAACTACATCAAATATGTTAACCAAGGGAGTTCTAGGTGATGAAAGTAGATCAGTTTTTACAGGAACAATACACATTGCAGAAGGTGCTGAAAAAACTGAATCTCACCAAGAAAATAGAAATATATTACTATCAGAAACTGCAAGCGCTCAGTCGGTTCCTAATCTGGAAATTTTATGTGATGATGTTATATGTGGCCATGGATCATCTGTTGGACCTATTGAGGAGAATTTATACCATTACGTTATGTCAAGAGGTATTGATAAAACTTCAGCAGAAAAATTACTAATCAAAGGTTTCTTTAATGAAGTAATCAGTGAAGATGGTTGGGAAACTATCTCTGATAAAGTCTCTGAGGAAATTATGCAAAAATATTTAAATGTACTGGAAAGATCAAAGTGAGCATGAATACCATTAAGCTTTCAGAATTTGAAAATACATCTGTTGCAAAAATAGATATAAATGGCACTACTGTAGCAGTGTTTAAAGTAGATGAAGATTATTACGCTATTCAAAATATGTGCTCTCATTCCGAAGCTGATCTTGCAGATGGAGAGGTCTATGATTGTAAAGTAGAGTGTCCTCTTCATGGTGCAGAGTTTGATTTGAAGACAGGTGAAGCTTTAACTTTACCAGCTACAAAACCGGTTACTGTTTTTACAACTGAGGTAGATGGAGATTCTCTAGTAATTAAGGAAAATTTAGATGCTTAAGATTAGTAATTTATTTGCAAACATTGGTGATGTAAAAATTTTGAATGGAGTGGATTTAGAAATTGGCAAAGGTGAGCTCCACGCGGTTATGGGGCCTAATGGCTCTGGTAAGTCCACATTGTGCCATGTTTTAATGGGTAATCCAGATTTTGAAGCCGATGGTGAAGTAACACTTAACGAAAGTGAAATATTAGGAAAACCTCAGTTTGAAAGAGCAGAGGATGGAATATTTCAATCTTATCAATATCCCGTTGGCCTGCCCGGAGTATCTTTAATGGAGTTTGTTATGGCTTCAACAGAGGGATTGAACGAAGATGAAATAATTTCTGTTGCTAAGAAATTTAATGTTGAAGAGTTTTTAGATAGGGAAGTCAATGTTGATTTATCAGGTGGAGAAAAAAAACGTTCTGAACTCTTCCAGCTTGCATTAAAAAAACCAAAACTAGCATTGTTAGATGAAATTGATTCTGGTTTAGATATCGATGCTATCAAGACAGTAGCTAATTTAATTAATGAAAATAGAGATGATGAAACCTCTTATCTATTAGTCACACATTACTCAAGAATTTTAAGATATCTAGATGTTGATAGAGTTCATATTGTAGTAAAAGGGAATGTCGTGAAATCAGGATCTAAAGAACTTATTGAAGAAGTCGATTCTGGTGGATACACTCAATATCAGGAACAGTAAATGACAGAACAATTTAGAACTGAAAAAGACTCAATGGGAGAGTTTCAAGTTCCAATAAATGCTAAATATGGAGCCTCTACAGCAAGAGCAGTAGAAAATTTCCCAATATCAAACCTTAGATTTTCCAGATCATTTATTAAAGCATTAGGTGAGATTAAAAAAGCTTGTGCAAAAGTAAATCAGAATAATAAATTATTAGATAAGAATTTTGCAGATTCTATTATTGATGCAGCACAACAGGTAATTGATGGTGATCATGACAAAGATTTTGTTGTGGATATATTTCAAACTGGATCAGGCACCTCAACAAATATGAATGCTAATGAAATAATTTCAAAAATTGCTTCAGAAAGTTCAAGTGAAAATATTCATCCAAATGACCACGTAAACATGAGTCAGTCATCAAATGATGTAATTCCAACAGCTACTAATGTCGCAGCTGTAACAGAAATCGTTCAAAATTTGATTCCAGCAGTTGAAAGTTTAATTAAATCGCTCGAAGATAAAGCTAAAAAATGGGAAAAAGTATACAAAAATGGTCGCACTCATTTAATGGATGCAACGCCTGTTTCCCTTGGACAAGAATTTAGCGGATATTCAGCACTTTTATCAGAGAGACTAGAAGATATTAAATCATCACTAATAAATGCCAGTAAATTGGCTATTGGTGGTACAGCAGTTGGTACAGGAATCAATGCACCAGATAATTTTGGTAAAGATGTTGCAAAAGAGATTTCAAAATCATTAGGTATTAATTTTGTTGAAGTAGAAAACCATTTTACTCGCCAGGGATCTAGAGAAGAAGTTGTTCATTTGTCAGGTTGCTTAAAAGCATTTGCTGTATCTATGTTTAAAATTGCAAATGATATTAGGTGGATGGGTAGTGGACCTGTCTCTGGACTCAATGAGCTAATTATTCCTGCATTGCAGCCTGGCTCTTCAATCATGCCTGGAAAAGTTAATCCTGTAATACCTGAAATGGTTATGCAAGTTTCTGCACAAGTAATAGGAAATGACAACACAATTACCTTTTCTTCATCAAATGGGAACTTTGAATTGAATACAATGTTACCTGTCATGGCACACAATCTACTTGAAAGTATTGAGCTTTTGACTACTAGTACCGATGTATTTGAAAAAAAATTAATTAATGATTTAGAAGCAAATACAGAAAAGCTTGATGAAAATATTCAAAAAAATTCAATTTTAGTCACTGCTCTTGTGCCTGTAATTGGTTATGACAAATCTGCTGAAGTTGCTAAAGAAGCAATGTCACAAAACAAAACTATTAAAGAAGTTTTACTTGAGAAAAACTTGATCTCAAGTGAAGAAATTGATGAGCTTTTAAATATAGAAAAATTAATTTAATGATTCAAAATTTAGCAATTGCATCTGACCATGCTGGATACAAATTAAAAAATTATATTGTTAACAACCTTAAAAGAGAAATTAACATAAAAGATTTTGGAACTAATAATGAAGAGAGTTGCGACTTTCCAGACTTTGCAAAAGAAGCTTGTGATTTTGTACTCAATAATGAATCCTCTAGAGGATTATTGATTTGTGGAAGTGGTGTAGGTATGTCAATTGCTGCTAATAAAATCAAAGGAATAAGAGCTTCAAATGTAGTTGATAAAGATACTGCAGTACAAAGTGTTGAACACAATGATGTAAATGTTCTATGTTTTGGTGCAAATAATATAAATGAGGAAAATGTTATAAATATTGTTGAAAGTTTTTTAGACGCTACGTTAATTAAAGAAGAGAGATATCTAAGGAGAATTAGTAAATTAGAAGATTAGATTGACATTTGCCAAATTGCCTTAATCCAATCATCTGTAATCTCATTCCTTGCAAAAACCACAATACCAATTGCACCCTCTTGATAAACCTCTCTCATTGATGTACCAGTTGTATATACATCGTCACAAATTAACAACGGATCAGTTTCGTCATTAGATGCGTACTGTTTAAGGGCATTTTCAAAAGGAATACCTCCACGAGGTATACCAACAACATCTTTAAATTTAATTTTTTCGCTTACAATTTTTGCTAGCGCTTCGTAATCACCCTCACTTAACGCATCACATTCGACCTTCCAAGTCAATGGCAATCCTGCGTGTGAAATAAAATCTTCTCTAATAAATAAATTCATAATAACCTTCCTAATTTTACTGGATTGAAACATACAGTTCCAAGACTTATGTGATCTGCGCCTAACTCAATATAATGCTCAATATCTTTTTTTTCAGATATTCCTCCACCAGCAATAATCTCAATATGTGGATAGTACTGCTTTATATGCTCAATAAATTTAGAAGTATATGGGATAAGTTCTTTTCCGCTTAAACCACCTTTTTCAATGGGCAAAGTATTACAAGCATGGATTTGTTTAAAATTAAATTCATTTATATATTTTTCTAACTCATCAAAAGTTGTTAATGGAGAAATCTTTCCAATATACCACTGGCGAGACTCATAACTGAAGTTTTCAATTCCTGAAGTAAAGTGGCTTTCAATATTTGGGCATGACATATTTACTTCTAGATTTGTATCACTAGGAATCAATTCAGCAAAAATTTTCCAATCATCTTCCTCAATTCCAGCTATTGAAAATACCTCATTTTTTTTATGATTTTTTATACCATGTTCAAATCCCGGATTTCTTAAGCCTATTTTGTTAACCCACCCTCTTTTGGTGTATCTCAGTGTTTTTACAATTTGCTTTATACGACCTTTACGTTTTTCTATAGTCCAGCTTCCAGTAACGGAGATTGTATTTGATGTTTTAATATAATTTCCAAATGGTGCTGCAATAAATGTTTTCATAACTCTAAATCATTGATAATGTAGTCAAGATTATTTCTTATAGACCTTCCCATAACTATATATTTTGCACCTTCATTGATTGCAAAATTAGGTGTTGCAACATTTTTTTGGTCATTTTTGTCATCATTTTTAAGACGTATTCCAGGAGTTACAATTAAATCAAATATCTCTTTTGTTTTAGATATTTCTGAAGCTGGACAAATTACTCCGTCAACACCACATTCCTTTGCTTCTTTAAACTCTTTGTTCACTTCTTCACTTACTGAGTTACTCATAGCCCTACTGGTTAATGCACTACTTACACCAAGAATTTGTAGAGTGTTACCTTTAGTGTTTGATGCTTCAATCAAGGCATCGCAAGTAGAAGCAATATGAATTGTTAAAAAATCTGCTCCAAGGTTTGCTGCACTTCTTGTAGCTTCCTTAATAGTATTTGGTATATCATGAAGTTTTAGGTCTAAAAAAACCTGCCATCCTTGTTTTTTTAACTTTTCTACAACAGATGGCCCTTCAGAAACAAAGAGTTCAAGACCTACTTTTACTCCGTATATATGATCTTTTAATATCTTTAGTTCAAATTCAAATTCAGATAATGATTTTCCATCTAATGCAAAGAATATTGGTTTAACTGACATTTTGTATTGCCTCCATGTCCTCAAAAGATTTTGTAGTTTCTAAAAATGCCTTTAGAAAAGCTTCAGCTTCTCTGACAGATGAAACTACTGCAACTCCAGTCTCATGTGAGAGTCGCCTAATTTTCCATCCATCTGTATATTCATTTGCAAATGTTGGTGTATTGATAACAAGTGAAATTAGTTTATCTTGAAGAATAGTCAAAGAAGTTGGAAAGGTCTCATCAGCCCTTCCAACAATAGTTGAGTTAATTTTGTTATTTTTTAAGTATTCTCCTGTTCCGTATGTTGAATAAATTTTGAATCCTAAGTCGGAATAAGTTTTTACAATTTTTATAAAATTAGGTTTTTCTTGATCGCTAAGAGACACAAAAATTCCTTTTTCATTTTCATTTATTTCAACTCCTGCAGCTGCATAAGCTTTATTTAAAGCAACTCCAAAACTTCTTCCAATTCCCAATACTTCTCCTGTTGCTTTCATTTCAGGGCCAAGCATTGTATCTTCAGCTGGAAATCTTGACCAAGGAAAAATAGCTTTTTTAATAGCTACTTTATTTGTTGAACTATTCAAATAATTGGTAGTTTTTTTGATTGAATCCAAACTATGTCCAAGCATTAAAAGGGTGCCAGCTTTGATTATTTGGTTTCCAGTTACTTTTGACACAAAAGGCATAGTTCTTGAAGCTCTTGGATTTGCCTCAAGAATAAATAATGTATCATCTTTAATAGCAAATTGAATATTTAATAACCCTTTTACACCAAGGGCTTTTGCAAGGGTCGTACTCTTGTCTTCAATTTCCTTTATCATGCTTTCCGTAATACTAAATGGTGGAAGAACAGCAGTAGAATCTCCACTATGAACTCCTGCAGGTTCCAAATGCTCTAAAATTCCTGCAATAAAGACATCTTTTCCATCTGAAATTAAATCAACATCTATTTCGATGGTTTCGGTTAGAAACTGGTCAATAAGTAGTGGCCCAGAACTAAAAGGATTTCCATCATCATCTGCAGTTGCCAATATTGATAAATAGTTTTTTAACTCATCATCATTTTTAACAACACGCATAGCTCTACCTCCCAAAACATAGCTTGGTCTTAATAGCACAGGATAAGTAATTTCTTTTACTGCACTGATTAACTCATCCTCATTGAATGATATTTTTGATTTTGGTTGATCAATATTTAAAGATAAACAAAGCTTTTGAAATAAATCTCTATCCTCAGTTGCATCTATGACATCTAGAGACGATCCTGCAATTTTATAACCCGCTGAAGAGATTTTATCCGCAAGCTTTAGGGGAGTTTGTCCTCCAAGTTGAATTATTACTGAATCTGGTTTTTCTCTTGCTAACACTGCTTTAACTTCATTCCAAGAAAGTGGTTCAAAATACAATTTGTCGGCAGTGTCATAATCTGTAGAAACAGTTTCCGGGTTTGAATTAATCATAATAGCTTCATAATTATTTTCTTTTAACGACTCAACTCCATGAACACAGCAATAATCAAACTCTATTCCCTGTCCAATTCTGTTTGGTCCCGAACCTATGACTACGACTTTTTTATTCTTTGATGCGCTGTCATCGTCTGACGTCCCAAAAGTGGAGTATAAATATGGAGTTTTTGATAAAAATTCTGCAGAACAAGTGTCTACAAGTTTATAAGCTCTCTTATTTTCAAGGTCATCCTTTATTTCTTTAGAATCTACATCTTCATCAGTCCAACCAAGCATTTTTAAAATTGATACAGGAGTTGACTCTGGGTTTACATTAAAACTTTTTTCAATCTCTCTTAAAAACCACAAATCTACTTTTGACAATGAAGCTATATCTTCGATTGGCCAGTTTCTTCTAATAGCTTCTAGAATCGCAAAAATTCTTCTAGGTCTTGGTGTTTTAATTTCTTCTTGAAGTTGGTTTTTTGGCAGGTTTATAAATCGGTTATCAATATTTCTTATTCCCGTTTTACCTATTTCAAGTGATCTGATTGCTTTAGTTAAGCTTTCTGTGAAAGTTGAAGCTATTGACATAACCTCACCAACACTTTGCATAGACGTTCCTAAAACGTCATCTGTTGAGGGGAATTTTGGAAAATCAAATCTTGGAATCTTAACCACAACATAGTCCTGAACTGGTTCAAAACTTGCTGGTGTTGTACCAGTAATATCATTTTTTAATTCTGTAAGGTTGTAACCCACAGCTAATAATGCTGCAAATTTTGCAATAGGAAACCCAGTTGCTTTAGATGCCAATGCTGAAGATCTCGAGACTCGAGGATTCATTTCTATAATTCTTCTATCACCATTTTCTGGATTAACTGCAAATTGAACATTGCTGCCACCAGTTGCAATCCCAATTGTGTCTAAACAAAGTAGAGCTTCGTCTCTCATAATTTGATATTCTTTATCAGACAAGGTTTGAATTGGGGCAACTGTAATGGAATCTCCAGTATGAACGCCCATTGGATCAAAATTTTCAATTCCACAGACGATAACACCGTTTCCATCACTGTCTCTCATTACCTCAAGTTCATACTCTTTCCATCCATAAACAGATTCTTCTATTAGAACTTCTTGCGTTGGAGATGCTTTAAATGCATCTTTTAATTTTTTTTCTAAGTCTTCTTTGCTTTCAACAAGACTTGTGCCACCTCCACCTAAAATAAATGAAGGCCTAAGCATTAATGGAAATCCTATATCTTCACTTGCAGCGACACCCTCTTCGATAGATTTAACATACTCAGCTTGTAATGTTTTGATTCCTACACTTTCCATAGCGCTTTTAAATAGCCACCTATTTTCTGCAATCTCTATAGATTTTGCTGAAGCACCCAAAAGTAAAATTTCATTTTTGTCGAATACATTGTCATTTTCTAATTCCATTGATAAATTAAGTGCTGTTTGTCCACCTAATGTAGGTAAGACAGCATCAGGTTGTTCAATCTCAATTATCTTTTTCAAATAATTTACAGTTAGTGGTTCAATATATGTAGCGTCTGCCATTTCAGGATCAGTCATAATTGTTGCTGGGTTTGAATTAACAAGAATAACTCTATAACCTTCTTGTTTAAGAGCTTTTGCAGCCTGTGATCCTGAATAATCAAATTCACATGCTTGCCCAATTACAATTGGTCCTGACCCAATTATTAAAATGCTATTTATATCTTTATTTTTTGGCATAATTACTTTCCATAAGTTTCACAAAGGGGTCAAAAATTTGCAGTCCATCAGATGTGCCTGGACCAGATTCTGGATGAAATTGCACTGAATAAGCCATTGACTCCCAGATACTAATACCTTCATTACTTCCATCATTTAAATTACTTGCGTAACTTTCAATTCTTCCAAATTTTTCATGCACAAGATCAGCTTCAAAATCATCTACAGCAAATCCATGATTCTGAGCAGTAATCAATGCTTTCTTGATTCCTTTAATTTCTACTGGGTGATTAGAGCCATGATGTCCAAATTCTAGTTTTTTAACATTCAGACCACACGCAAGGCTTAAAATTTGATGACCTAAACAGATTCCAAATATAGGAATATTACCAATCAGTTTTTGAACAGTATCAATTACACCTTCAAGAGATCTTGGATCTCCAGGGCCATTAGATATTAAAATACCTCTTAGATTCATTGAAAGTATATTTTCTGCTGATTCTTTTGGAGAAATTGCTACAGTTTGAAAATTTAACTTTTTTAATACATTTACAATACTTTGTTTAGCTCCAAGATCTAAAATTCCAACTTTACCAACTGTATCATCACCCAAATTCAAACTACCAGCGGTTAGTGCTGAATTATCACCAATTATGTCCTTAGCATTCATAACTAAATTAATAAGTGAGTCTTTATCAATCTCTTGCCCTATTGCAAACATACTGGACCCACAGTCTCTAAGATGTTTTGTTATTGACCTGACATCAAAACCACCACTAAAGGGTATTTCATATTCTTTTAACCAGGAAGTTACAGATTTTTCTGATCTCCAAGATGATGGATCATATGTAAATGAATTACCTATAGCAGCTTCAATTTTTGGCTCATTAGACTCATAATCATCTTGTGACATTCCATAATTTCCAACATGAGAAGAAGTAAATGTAATTATTTGATTTATATAGGAGGGGTCACTGAGTATCTCAACAAAACCTGTCATTGCTGTGTTAAATATTAGTTCACCAGTTGTAGGGTTAAATTCGTTATCGGACCATCCTATAAACTCATCTCCATTTTGATTGACAAGCAGTGTTTTTTTATACATGATTTAGTTCTTTCTGAATATTTACTTGGAAGTTTTCAAAGGCTGAATTTTTGTAGAATGATTTTGTAATAAAAGTACTATCATTTTTAGTCCAGCAATTCTTTTTAGTGTTTGAACTATCATATCCAAGACTAACCAGAATATTCATTGGGTTTATTGACATAAATCTTGTTAATTCTTCCAAGCTAAATAAATTTGAAGAAAATAAAACAACAAATGCTGACTCTAGCCCAACTACGCCTCTTGCAGATTTCTTGAAACTTACTTCTTTAGTTTCTTTTGGATGGGGCGCGTGATCAGTAGCAATTACATCGATAATTCCATTTTTTAGGCCATTAATTAATGCTTGCCTATCTTCTTCTGATCTTAATGGTGGATACATTTTGAGGCTTCCATCATTCATATTTATATCTAGGTTATTTTTTAATAAGTGATGAGGGGTTACTTCAGCAGTTACTGGAAGGTCATTTTCTTTTGCATCTTTAATTAGTTCGACACTCTTTTTAGAAGAAACATGTTGAACATGGTATCTTGTTTTATATTTATTTACTAAATCTAAATCTCTTTTTATAATTTCAAACTCTTCATTTTCATGAATAGTGATTAATTCCGAAGTATTGTGAGGAGGTGCTATATCACCGGGGTTTGTGTGACAGTTTTTTTCACAATGTTGAAAAATTGCAGCATTTAATTGAGCAATTTTTTTAAAAGCAATTTCCGAAAGATCATCATCAATAAGTGTTTTTCCATCATCTGAAAAAATTGTTACTCCTTCGTCAGCAAATTCATTAAAATTTACAAGTTCTTTTCCATCAAGGTTTTTTGATAATGCTCCAACTCGATGAACTTTTATGTCTAATTTTTTATCAATAGACCTCGCAAGTTTAAGATTTTCTATTGAATCAATTGTTATTTCAGAATTTGCCATAGCTAAAACTTCTGAGTACCCACCGTTTAGTGCTGCTTTTTCAATTTCTAAAAAAGGGAAATTATTTTTATCGGGATAACGTGTATGGGTATGAAGATCAATAAATGATGGCAGTTCAATCATATTGCTCCAAAAACATATTGATAGCTTGCAACCCTTGCAGGAATTGCCATTTTTAGTTGCTCTTGGTATATAAATTTTTTACTTTTTGCTGCATTGTCGTCTATTTCTATTCCAATATTTATCGGCATCGGGTGCAAGACAACAAAGTCATCAGAAGTGTTTTCAAGTATCTCATTGGTTAATTGAAAGTTTTTTTTGTAATTATTAAAATCAAAACCTTCGATATTTTCAATTCGTTCTTTTTGAACTCTTAATAATTCAACAGATCCTGAATTTTCAACTACTTCTTCCCAAGAATTAAAAACACATAAATTATCTAAATTACTAGGAAGAAGTTCTTCATTAGAGAAAACACCAACCTTAAATCCTAATTTGGTCAATAGTTCTCTGCCAGAGGAAAATACTCTTGAATGTTTGAGGTCACCAACATAAGTTACTGGTACTTCATAGGAAAATTTATTTAATTTTGTTAGAGTTGCAAAATCAACTAATGCTTGTGTTGGATGAGAAGTATTACCAAATCCTCCACTGATAACTGAAATTTCATTAAAATTTTTATATTCTTCTAAATTATTTTCTTTTGTCCTTATTACCAATGCTTCTATTCCCATTGATTTAAAGGTTTCCAATTCGTGAATCAAGCTTTCACCTTTTTCTTTAGCTGAAATCGAGTCTTGAGACTCTACTACATTGATCCCCAATTTCTGAGCAGCAATTGAAAATGAAAGCCTAGTTCTTGTTGAGCTTTCATTAAATTGTAAAAGGGTAAAAGAATCAATTTTTTTTAATTTTTGTATATTAAGTTTTAAAATTGAATTAATAATCTTTTCCAAATTTTCTTTTTCTACATTTTGAAAATCTAGAAGATGATTCATATGCTATGTGACCTCAACCTTATCAACATCATCTAATTCTTTGAGAAATACTGAAACATATTCTTCTTCATTAGTAGGTATATTTTTTCCAATGAATTTCGGACTAATGGGTAGTTCTCTATGGCCTCTGTCAATCAAGCAAAGAAGGGATATTAATCTTGGCCTGCCTGTATGAACAACGGCCTCTATTGAAGCTCTTAAAGTTCTTCCTGTATAAATGACATCATCAATCAAAATAACATCTCTTTCTTGCGGATCTATATCTAATTTGGTTTTCTTAATTTCTTCTTCTAAATCATCTCTAAATGGTAAATAATCAACAGTATCAATATCATGTGCGTAATTTAGCTGATCAAGGTTTTTCGAAATTCTTTTTGCAATTAAATCGCCTCTTCTTGGGATTCCAAGTAAAAGAGGATTGATAAATTCAGATTCAGTAATTTCTTTACTAAGACGATAAATTAATTTATCTATTTCCAAGCCATTTCCTTTCGACACTCACAGGTGTCAATTAAAGTCGTATTAATACTACCAAAAAATTAATTTAAAGAATTTGATTTACCTATTTTCTCTAAAGAATGGAATACCAATATTTTTTGGAGCACCAGTATTTCCATTTTTTATAATTGTTAAGAAAACTAATACAAGGATAGTAATGATGTAAGGTGTAATTTTGACAATGTATGGACTCATTTCAAATCCATATGTTTGTAAACGTGGACCCAGTGCCTCAAGAAAACCAAATAGTAAAGCTCCAAACGCAGTTCTATATGGTTTCCATCCTCCGAATATTACTAATGCCAATGCAATCCATCCACGTCCAGAGGTCATACCATCGGTCCAATATGGAACATAGCTTAGAGTAAGATAGACACCAGAAAGACCAGCAAAAGCTCCACCCACACAAGTTGCTATAAATTGTGTTTTTGCAATTTTTAGCCCCATAGAATCTGCAGATTTCAGATCCTCACCTATTGCTTCGATTCTTCTTCCGAACATTGTTTTCTTTAAAATATAAGCGGTAAAAATCATAAGCAAAATAGCTATATAAAAGATAAGATTTTGACTGAGCAATACTTGAAAAATATTTGATGGCTCTGCAATATCAATAAGGCTTTCAAGTTTGACTTCTAATTTTTTTCCAACATATGGTTTTCCAATTAAAGAAGAAAGAGAAAGTCCGAGGATAGTTAATATTAATCCAGACACTGTTTGGTCTTGTTTTAGGACAACAGTAACAAAAGCATGGATTGATGAAAAGGCTGATGCACTTAGAACACCAACAATTACTGCTAAAAACAAATTTTCTGTATTAATTGCAGTAATGAAACCTGAAACAGCTCCAACTGAAATCATTCCCTCTACCCCTAGATTTAAAATTCCGGATTTTTCAGTAATAAGTTCTCCTAAAGCAGCAATAAACAACAATGTTGCAGCTTGCAATGTAGCATTTAGTAAACCCATTAACTGTACATCAATCATTTTCATCCTTTTTTAAAATTTCATATGAAAAAAAGAATTGAGCTACCAAAGCACCAAAAAGAGTAGTTGCCTGAATTATCTCAGCAATATATGAACTTACACCGATAGTTTGTATTACAGAGCCTCCGATAGTTAAAGCTCCAAACAAACAACCTACTAAGAATATACCAATAGGTCTCATTCCAGTTATTGCTGCAACAATAATAGCTGTATAACCAAATCCCTGAGAAATTCCAGTTGATACTCTGTGTGTCTGGCTTAATAATTCGATTGCTCCAGCTAGCCCAGCAAAACCACCACCAATTAACATTGCAAAAAATGCTTTTTGTTTTGCACTAATTCCAGCATAAATGGCAGTCAATTCTGATCCACCAGCTATTCTCATTTCATATCCAAATACTGACTTGTCTTTAATGTAATAAGCTATGAGAGTGAAAAGTATACAAATTAAAAATCCAGAGCTTAATTTTCCCAAAACAGTCGGTAAATAAACTGACTCACTTACATAGGCTGCTGCAGGAAAATTTAAAGAAGCAGGATCTTTCCAAGCACCGTTTATTAAATAAATAGTTAGCCCAAAGACAATATAATTCGTAAGAAGAGTTGTAATAATTTCATTCACTCCAAATAAAACTTTTGTAATTGCAGGGAAGAGAATACAAAAAGCACCTCCTAAAAATCCAGAAACTAACAGTAGCAAAATATATATTTGCGAATTATTTATTGAAGTATTTATGTAAACAAAATTTAGAGCAATAGCTCCCATGAAAATTTGACCTTCAGCTCCAATGTTCCAGAGCTTTACAGAGTTAATTATTGAGATACCTAGTCCAGCCAATATAAGAGGTATTGCCTTATTTAGTGAGTTGCTGAGACTATTTACACTGCCAATAGATAATTTAAGCATTAAGGAGAAAACATCGAAGGGATTTTTTTCCTGAATAAATAATATTAAAGATCCCACAGCAAGGGCAATCAAAAAGCCTATTAAGAAAGAATAAAAAGTTGCTAGTTCATTTCTGTAAAGTTTTTTAGAAAGAATATATTTATTCATTTATACCAGCCATTGCATAGCCTATGGTCTCAATTGATGCTGAATCTATTCCAACTTCTTTTACTACTTTGCCTTCGTAAAGAACAATAATCCTGTCGCTAAGTTTAAAAAGCTCATCAAGATCCTCTGAAATCAACAGAACAGCTGAACCTTTGTCTCTTTGATTAATTATCAATTTATGAATTGCTTCAACTGCACTAACATCCAATCCTCTAGTTGGCTGGGCCGCAACAATTACTTCAGGGTTTGAAATTAATTCTCGACCCATTAAAAGTTTTTGCATATTTCCACCTGAAAGAGTAGATATTTCTGCTTTTACATCAGGCGCTTTAATCGCAAACTGCTTGATTAGATCATTTAAATAACCTAGCATTTTCCCTTTTGATAAATGAGGACCGTAGCTTGCCTTAAAATATTCTTTTATAGCGGAATTATCTAAAACTGACACACCCGGAGCTAAACCCACACCAAGCCTATTTTCAGGAATATAAGAAAGGCTTAGCTTTTTTCTAGATCTAACACCTTTTTTTGAAACATCTTGAGAATTAATTAAAACTCTTCCTTGAAATTCTTTTTCAATTCCACAAATAACATTTGCTAGCTCTACCTGGCCGTTACCAGATACACCAGCAACACCCAGAATCTCTCCTGCTTGAATTGTAAAAGAAATATCGTCAAGTGATTTAAATTGTTCACTGTTTGTAAGTGAAATGTCTTTTATTTCTAATTTGACGTCACCCTTCTTGTTATCTTTTTTAAAATTAGAAGTTTTAACCTCACCCATCATCAATTCAATAAGTTCCTGATCAGTTACTTTTTCAGTTTCTAAATTTTTTGCAACCATTTTTCCGTTTTTCATTACAAATATTCTTTCAGTAAAATCTTTTATCTCTTTTAATTTATGAGTAATTAAAACAATGGTTTTATCATCTTCCTGAGAAAGTTTATCCAAAGATTCTTTAAGCTGTAATGTTTCCTGAGGAGTCAGAACTGCAGTAGGTTCATCAAGAAGCATAATTTCACTATTTTTAAAAATTAATTTCATTATCTCTACTTTTTGTTTTTCACCTACAGAAAGTTCACTAATAGGAGTTAGATAACTCGAATTCAAAGTAAATATTTCTGAATATTTTTCGTATGCTTCTTCAAAATTATCAGAAAATATATTTGCTTTAGAAAGAGTAAGATTATCTTTTATTGTGAAACTTTCTATAAGTCTAAATTCTTGATGTACCATTCCAACCCCAAAAGAAGATGCAATATCGGGGTTCATTTTTTGAATATTTTGGTTTTTAATTTTAATAGTTCCACTCTCTGGTAAATAAATTCCAGATAAAACATTCATTAAAGAAGATTTACCAGCACCATTTTCACCCAGTAGTCCGTGTACGATACCTTTTTGTAGAAAGAAATCTACACTATCAAGTGCTTTGACGTTTCCAAAAGTTTTAGAAACACCTTTTACTTCAAGAATTGGAGAACTCATATATAAAAGTAATTAAGCACTCCAGCATTGCCAGAGTGCTTAATAAAAAACATGTTATGGATTTACAGTACCAATAACATTATCGATAAATTCATCTTCCACAATAGGAGGATCAAATGAACCACCAATTATCTCTTCAGTTCTTTGAGAGATTAAACTAGCAGTATCAGATGGGACATCAGAGGAAAGCTCATATAAAGAGACTAATCCTGTATCCATACCACCCCAGTATGCTTCTGCGACAAACTCATCATTTACAATAGACTCAACTACTTCAACATAGTACGGACCCCAGTCCCAGACAGGAGCTGTTACGAAGGCTCCAGGAGCAGCATCTTGTCCATATGCAGTATTGTAAGAAATCCATTTAGCACCAGCAGCTTCTGCCGCAATACCTGTCGATGGTGAATCTTGGTGTTGTGCAAGTACATCAACTCCAGTTTCAAGCAAAGCATTTGCAGCTTGTGTTTCAGCTTCAGGGCCAAACCAAGTAAATGTCCAAACAACTTCAACAGTTGCGTCTGGATTTACTTCTTTAACACCTGTAGCAAAAGCATTAATGCCTCTGATAACCTCTGGTATAGGGAACGCAGCGACATAACCTATTTTGTTTGATTCTGTCATTGCACCTGCCGCTAAGCCAGAAAGATATCTTGGTTGATACATTTTTCCGAAATAATTTCCAAAGTTTGTATCATTTTTAAGATAACCGGAGCAATGTAAGAAAATGACATCAGGATATTCCTCTGCCATTTCAGCCATTGCATCTAAATAACCGAAAGTTGTTCCAAAGATTATATTGTAACCTTGTTCAATATAAGCTTCAGCAACTGTTCTGAATTCTGTAGCATCTTCTGGAACAAGCTCTGTATAAGCTGTTTCGATTCCAGTTTGTTCTACAAGATATTGTCTACCTACATCATGTGCTTGTGACCAGCCACCATCGTCTGCTGGACCTACATACACAAATGCAGCTTTGTAATCATCTACGTCTGCGGCTCCCCCGCAGGCCATAGCAAGAATACTGATAATAAGTAGGCCTACCGCCCAACTTCTTCGCATCCTTACCTCCTTTTCATACGATTAGTATAGAACATGCTCAAGCTACGTCTTTTATTTTGAAGCTAAAAAATAATTAAATATTTTCTCTGCACTTTTTATTCTTTGATAAAATTAGCACTTACGAAAATGGAAAAATTAATTTATACCTGGGAACAGCAAATTGATGACACAAATCTAATTTGTGAAAAAATTGAAGCAGATGGTTTTAAACCAGATGTGATTGTTGGCATTAGTAGAGGAGGATTGATTCCCGGGGTCATGATTTCTCATAAACTCAATATACCTTTTAAACCAGTACATGCTTCAACTAGGGACTTTCCACACTGGGAAAATTATCTTCCGAAATCTAATGATTCAAAAGTTTTAATTGTTGATGATATATGCGACAGTGGTGAGACTTTCGAGCGATTATCAAACTATATTAAGGATAATATAAACCATGAATGCGATGTTCGTTTTTCCGCCTTGTGGTGGAATAACGAATGTGATTTTGAACCGCATTATTACACGAGAGATTTAGCAAAAGACTCTGAACCAGTCTGGATTTTTTTTCCACATGAAAATTGGTGGGAAGGTTCAATCAGCTAATTTTTGAGAAAATTCCTTTATAGTCTTCAACATACTAAACGCACCATTTCTTCTAGCTGGACTCAAGATTACACCTAACTCAAATTCCTCCATTAGATCAATCTCTGAATTTACAATATCTTTTGGCGCTTCGTCGGAGTAGATTGATGCAATTAAGGTTACAAGTCCCTTAGCTATCAATGCATCTGAGTCGCTTTTGAAATATAATTTATTGTCTTTTTCTTCTGGTACAAGCCAGACTTGACTCTGACAACCATTTACTTTAAATTCATCAATTCTTAATTCTGTTGGAAAGTTTTCACTTTTCTTAGCTTGTTCAATTAAGTATTGATATTTTTCTTGCGGGTTTGGAAATAATGATAAAGTTTTTTTGTACCCTTCGACTTTTTCTTGAATACTCATTTTAAGTTAATAATTTTATGCTTTCTTCTATAGCATTTGATAAGATATCAAAATCTTCTTCATCATTATAGATATAGCCTGTAGCTCTAAATGTAGAATCAAGATTTAATTTTCTGTGAAATGGCTGAACACAATGATGTCCTGCTCTTACTGCTACACCAAAAGTGTCTAGCATCAAGGAGACATCTGTTGCATGGACGCCATCCACACTCATAGCAAAAGTACAGCCAGCTAGTTTAGAGTTTGTATGGATAATATTTAAACCATCTATGTTTTCTAATTTATTCTTTGCATATTCTCGAAGATCATCAGAATGTTTTTGAACTCTATTCATATCTAGGTTGGATAAATAATCAACTGCTGCTCCAAGACCTATTGCCTCAACATATGGAGGAGTACCAGCTTCAAATTTATGTGGAATCGGGGCCCAAGTGGCTGTATCGTAAAAAACTTCTTCGATCATATCTCCACCTCCATAAACAGGATCCAAATTTTCTAGCAAATCTTTTCGTCCCCAAACTACTCCGATACCAGTTGGTCCGAGCATTTTATGACCTGAAACACACAGAAAGTCTATCCCAAGATCTTGTACATCAATTTTTCTATGTGGAACAAGTTGAGCTCCATCAACAATGTAAACCGCATCAGTTTTTTCTTTTACAAGGGTATTGATTTTTTTAATGTCAGGTAGCATTCCCGATATGTTTGATTCACCTACTATTGAGACAACTTTTGTGTTTTTATTCAAAAAGCTTTCAAGATGATCAAAGTCTAATTCAAATGATTCGGATACGTTTACATAATTAATTTTCAAATTGTATTTTGCGGCAGCCATTTGCCATGGAATTATATTCGCATGATGTTCAATTTCTGAAAGTATTATTTCATCTCCTGAATTTAAATCTTTACAAATTGAATTAGCTAAGAAATTAAATCCCTCAGTACATCCTTTAGTAAAAATTATTTCATCTGAAGAATTTGCATTTATTAAGTTTTTTAATTTATTTCTAACTTCTTCATACTTAGCAGTGGTTTCAGAAGACAACACATATGTGCCCCTGTGAACGTTTGCATTCATGTTTGTATAAACATTTGTCATTTCATTAATTACTGAATTTGGTTTTTGTGAGGTTGCACCAGAGTCTAAATAAGTGAGTCTTTTTCCATTTATTTCTCTATCAAATATTGGAAAATCTTTTTTTAGATCACTTACTTTTATCATAGGTATGATTCATATCCTTCTTTTTCAAGTTTTTCAGACAACTCTACACCACCGGATTCAACAATTGCTCCATCTACAAAAACATGTACAAAGTCAGGTTTTATATATTCCAAAAGTCTCTGATAGTGTGTTACAACTAAGTAACCTTTATCAGCAGTCTTCAATTTGCTAACACCCTCACCTACAACTTTTAATCCGTCTACATCCAATCCTGAATCAGTTTCATCTAAAACTGCAAGCTTAGGATTCAACACTGCTAGTTGAAGAATTTCATTCCTTTTTCTTTCTCCACCTGAAAAACCTTCATTTAAGTATCTATCGGCGAAATCTGCAGACAAGCCTAACTGCTCCATAGCTTCGGCAACTTTCAATCTGAGCTCAAGTGTCGTATACTCAGTTTCTTCAATATTAGTTAGTGCAGTTTTGAGCATATTTACTATTGTGACTCCTGGAATTGATTCTGGATATTGAAACGCAAGAAACATTCCTAATTTTGCTCTGTTGTCTACTGGTTCTTCAGTGATATCCTCTCCTTCAAATATTACAGATCCATCAGTAATCTCATAAACTGGATTACCCATAACTACATTTGCCAGGGTAGATTTACCAGAACCATTCGGCCCCATAATTGCATGTACTTCACCAGGATCAATCTTTAAGTCAACACCTTTCAAAATTTCAGTACCATCAACTTCTGCGTGTAAATTTTTAATTTCTAACATAACTTCTATGTTAATTATGATTTGAAACAACTTAAATATGATTAGCGAAATAAAAAATAAAAATTACAATTAGATAATGCAATTTACATTAAGTGAACTTCAAAACGAAATTAAAGAAAATTCAAATAAACTTTTAAAAGAAAATATAGACCTTCTTGAAACAATCCAGAAAGTTGATGAAAACTGCAGAATCGATAAAAAAGTTTGGGATCTAGTTATCGAGCAAGGTTGGTTGGCCTTAGATGTACCTGAAGAAGATGGTGGCCTTGGTTTTTCCAATACTGACACAGCTATACTTTCTGAGGTTCTAGGTTACTATATGCCAATAATTCCAATATTTAGCTCAGGTGTAGTTTTCAAACACATATTAATGAATTCAAAAAAGGATAAAAAAGACGAGTTATTACCTGAAATTATAAGCGGTGAAAAAATTGGTACATTTGCTGTATATGAAAGTGATAAATATGAAATTAATCAAGACACCCTAAACACAGAGCTAACTACTACAGATTCAGGTTATATTCTCAGTGGTAACAAAAAATATGTTATGTTTGGAGATGTTTCTGATTACATTGCTGTTTTAGCAAAACATGAAGATAGATATAAATTTGTTTTAGTTTCTTCTGACTTTGAAGGAGTAACAATTAAAGAAACCACTTCTCTTGATCAAACACGACCAATGTGTGAAGTTGAAATGTCTGATGTTACATTAGATAGCGAAGCAGTTTTAATTGAATTAGATACTGAGTTATCTGAATGGAATAAAGTTAAAAATATTGCACTTGGCTACTTAGCGATGGAGCAAGTAGGTGCATCTCAGGCATGTTTAGATATGTCAACCCAGTATGCAAAGGAGAGGATACAATTTGGAAGACCAATTGGTTCTTTTCAAGCAATTCAACATATATGTGCCAATATGCTTATGCAATTGGAAAGTGCAAAATCTGTAGCTTACAGTGCAGTTAGAGTTGATTATTCAGACGATGTAGAGACTGAAATGAGTTCAATGCTTGCCAAATCATATTGTTCTGAAGTTTTTAATAAAATTGCAGGTGACAATATTCAAGTTCACGGTGGGATTGGATTTACATGGGAACATCCAGCACACTTATATTTTAAAAAAGCAAAGTCCGATTCACTCTTATTAGGAACTCCTAAACTGGCAAGAGATAAAATAGCAGAACTACTTAACATCTAAATTGAAAAGATTAGATAGATTCGAAAATTCTAGGTTTGTCGGATATCGAAAAAATATGAAAGTTTATGATTGTGACAATGAAGAACAATTTGAAAAATTAAAGACTTTGACTAATAAAGTTGACTACATCAAATTAAATCTTATTCAGTCATTTTCACCAGATAATATTGATGAAGCAAAAAATAGAGGTTTTAAACCTGTCTAGCTTTCTCCCAGTAATTTGTGTCTGAATTTAACACATGTTTAATCAGACCTTTATTTTCCAGATAGATTAAGTGAGCCATAGTTTCCTGAAATGCAAGCCTTAGATTTAATTCATCAAGTTTCCTTGGAAAAAGTAAATTTACAATCTCCCACCCGGAAAATTTTGAGTTCCCGATGAGATCGATAATTTTATCAGATCTTTTTTTGTGATGAAGTTGCATTTGTTCAATACGTGAATAGGGTTTTTCAATTAAAGCTCCATGACCAGGAGCAATTAATTTTTGTTCTAGGTTGTAAACCTTATTAAGTGATGAGGTGTATTTTTCCAACATATCATCTCCAGCATCTTCTAAAGGAATGAATGGAGTTATTTTTGGAAGGATATGATCACCAGAAAATAATATTTGAGATGGATTATCAAGAATTGAGATTTCTGTTCTGTCGTGACCAGGGGTAAATATAATTTCAATATTTCTATTTACATTTTTTATGTTTCCTTCTTCAAGTAAAACGTCTGGTTTTGATATTTTTCCTGCATAAATTGGGGTTTCTATTTGGTCAATATCATCTAAGAAACTTTTAGGAGCACCCTCTTTTTTTGCATATTCTTTTAGTTTTTTAAACCTAATTGACCAGTCGTTATAACCTTCTATAAATTCCACAGAATTTTTATATAATGCAAATGGTATATCTTTTTCTCTAAGTGTTGAAGATAAACCTATGTGGTCAGAATGCATATGCGTACCAATTAAGAGCTTTATATTTTCATATGACAAACCAAATGACTTCATTTTAGTTTCTAGTAATTCTTGATATTCGCTTCCATTAACTCCACAATCAATCATTACATACCCATCTTTTTCTTCAATGAAATAAACATTTACAAAACCAGGAGAGCTCCACGGAAGCTCCATAGGGATATGTATTATGCCGTGTTGTAGATTAAAGTTCTTCAATTCTAAAAAGTTAATAGCCAAGCACCAAATGCTGCAAGTATCAATAAACCTGTCAAAAGAGAAGCAATTATTAAATGTCTTGTCTGCATAGTTACATTCTACTTAAATATAAAACAATCCTAATTTTGAACTTTGTTCAAACTTTAGTAAATTTAAGTGTGACGATAACTATTATCATTTTTCTTGGGAACCCCTTGTAAAAGTGTAGTTATTATCTCGATTGGATAGAGACCCTATCTGGAAAGAGGTAATTTGAAAAAATTGACCATTATTGGCGGAGGGCCTGCAGGATATGCTGCTGCACTTTACGCAAGCAATTTTGATTTAGAAACCACCCTTATTGAATCAGACACTCTCGGCGGAACTTGTTTAAACAGAGGTTGTATACCAGCAAAATACTGGCTACATGTTGCTGAACTAAATCACGAAATTGAAACCTCAAGTGAATTTGGAATAGATGTTAATGAGAAATCTATTAATTGGGCTAAAACAGCTGAAAAAAGATATGAAATTGTCAATAAGCTTGTTGGCGGAATTGGCATGTTACTTAACTCAAAAAAAGTAAATGTAATTGAAGGCTGGGGCTCAATAAAAGACAAAAATAATGTCCTTGTTAAAAAAGCTGATGGCGAAGAAATAGTAATTGAATCAGACTTTATACTTCTTGCAACTGGTTCAAAACCTAGATCTCTACCAAGTATTGAAATTGATAATGAGTTTACTATCACTTCAGACACAGCGTTGAATTGGGAGAAACCACCAAAGAAAGTCTGTGTCATAGGAGCAGGTGCTATTGGTTGCGAATTTGCAAGCCTCTTAAATGACTTGGATTCTGATGTTGTAGTTGTTGAGCTAGCCAGTGAAATATTACCTGGCTTAGATAAAAGAACATCTGGTGAATTAAGAAAACAATTATCTAAAAGAGGAGTAAATTTTAAATTAGGCACATCTGTTGAATCAATTACTGATAAAAAAGTGAGCTTTTCTGACGGAGAAAGTGATAACTTTGACTGTGTTTTAGTTGCTGTAGGAAGAGAGCCACTAACCCAAAACATTGGACTTGAAGAAGTGGGTGTAAAAGTTAATAAAGGATTTGTTCAAACTAACCTAGAAACTTTACAAACTGAGATAGAAAATATTTATGCACTTGGTGATATTGTTGAGGGCACTCCACAATTGGCACACGTTGCTTTTGCAGAAGCAGTAAGTTCTATAACTCATATTGCGACAGGTGAGAATAAGGCGGTTAACTACAACGCTATACCTTATGTTGTTTACACAAGGCCAGAGCTTGCAGAAGTTGGTGTAAACTCTGAAAAAGCAAAAGAGCTTGGAATTAAAATTAATCAATCCCAACATGGCTTTGCTGGTATAGGTAGAGCTATGATTCAAAATCAAAATCAGGGATTAGTAAAGGTTTACTCAGAAGAAAACGGTCCTATAGTAGGAGCAAGTGTATGTGGACCAGCAGCTGGTGAAATGATACATGAATTAATGTATATGGTTGGCTGGGAAGCGCTTCCTGATGAAGCATCAGAATTTATACATGCACATCCAACTTTGAGTGAAGCAATTGGCGAATCATTAATGAGTTTAAGTGGTAGGGGGTTACATTAATATGCAAATTGAAAAAATAACTAGGCAAGGCTATTCAGCAACACTTTCAAAAGAAGTTTTGTGGGATATCTACAAATCTATGAAAACACAAAGGTTATTAGAGGATAGATTGTTAAAAATGTACAAAGGTGGACAATTAAGTGGCGCAGTTTATCCAGGAATTGGCCAAGAAGCATGTATGGCGGGTATTGCTGCTGGTATGGATTCAAAAGATATATTTGGCGGAACACATAGAGATCTTGGTGTTCAAATTAAAAAAGGGGTAACTCTTAAGGAAATTGCATTAAATTTCTTTGGAAAAAACGATGGTCCTTCTAAAGGACGAGATGGAAATAGCCACTTTGGTGTTGTTGATAAAGGTACCTTAATGGTTGTTTCTCCGCTCCCTGACTCAGCACCTGTAGCAGTTGGTTGGGCTTTAGCATCTCAACAAAGTGGTTCTGGAGTCGTTGCAGTTGCAAACTGTGGTGAAGGAGCTACTGCAACAGGTACTTGGCACGAAAGTGTAAACATGGCAGCTGTACTTAATTTACCTATAGTTTTTACAGTTCAAAATAATCAGTTTGCTTACTCATCACCAAACGATACAGAATTCGGTACACCTAATGTAGCTGATAGAGCTGCAGGGTATGGAATTCCAGCAAAGATTATTGATGGAAATGATATATATGAAGTAATAGATGCAATTCATGATTCGTGTGAACAAGCTAGGAATGGTAACGGACCTTCATTAATTGAATTAGTCACCTTTCGTCATTATGGTCACGCAGGACATGATCCAGCTGAATACGTAAATGATGAAGTAAGAGATTTTTGGATGAAAAGAGATCCTATTGCAAGATTTGAAAATGCATTGTTAGAGGAAGGATTATTCACAACTGAACATTTTGTAAATTTAACAGATGAGTTAGAAGCTGAAATTAAAGAAACTTTAGATTGGGCAAAAAATCAAGACGATCCAGATCCAAACAATGAGGAAGCAGATATTTTTGCATTAAGAACAACTCCAAAAATTGAAAATAGTGAAGATAATAAAAAAACAATGAACTACATTGAAGCAATTACTAACGGATTAGATGAGTTAATGGAAAATGATGAAAACGTCTTTATGATGGGTGAAGATATTGGAGTTTTTGAAGGTGCGTTTAAAGCAACAAAAGGTCTTTTTGATAAATATGGACCGTTCAGAGTTATAGATACATCAATTTCAGAGGGCGGATTTACTGGAGCAGCAGTTGGAGCAGCTCTTGCTGGTAAAAAGCCTATAGTTGAGTTACAGTTTTATGATTTTGTATATCCAGCACTTGATCAGATAACAACCGAAGCAGCAAAATATCATTGGAAAGCTGGAAAAGCTGTCCCTATGGTTGTCAGGGGTCCAACAGGAGCAGGTACAAGGTCTGGTCCATTTCACTCAATAAGTCCCGAATCATTGTTAGCTCATCATCCTGGAATTAAGGTAGTTGCTCCATCTAATCCATATGATGCAAAAGGACTTTTGGTAGCTGCTGTGAATGATCCAAACCCAGTTATGTATTTAGAGCATAAAAAACTCTATAGAAAACCTGACATAAAAATGGATGTGCCACTTGGACTTTATGAAGTTGAAATTGGTAAGGGAAAAGTTGTCAGAGAAGGTTCAGACATAACAATTGTTACATGGTCAGGAATGGTATCAGTAGCAGAACAATCTGCTCAAGAATTAGAAAAAGAAGGCATTTCTGTTGAGATTGTTGACATTAGAACAATTGTTCCACTTGATGAAGAGATCATTCTCAAATCTGTAGAAAAAACATCAAATTTATGTATTTTACAAGAGGATGTTCCTTTCTCATCAGTGGCATCTGAAATTTCATCTATGGTTGCTGAAAAAGGTTTTTGGAGCTTAGACAATCCAATTGTTAAGGTTACACCTCCAAATACTCATATTCCTTTTGCTCCTGTGCTTGAGGATGCTTTCATACCTAGTGCTGAAAAAGTCATAAAAGCCATAAAAGAATTACAATAAAACTATGAGTCAAATTGTAACTATGCCCCAATTGGGTGAAACAGTAACTGAAGGAACAATACTTCGCTGGCTAGTTCAGGTTGGTGATGAAGTAAAAGAAGATGATCCTATTTTAGAAATATCAACTGATAAAGTTGATACTGAAGTTCCGTCCCCATTTACTGGTCAGGTAACATCTCTATTAGTTGAAGAAGGTGAGACAGTTGAAGTTGGTGCATCTCTTTTGGAGCTTGATGGAGATTCAAGTAGTAGCTCTGTTAGCGATGAGGCATCGAAAGAACTAGAGACTGTCAGCGAGCCAGTTGAAGAAGTTGTTGAAGTTGAAAAAGTTAAATCTTCACCAGTTCCTAAAAGTACAAATATAAAGCTATCACCTGTTGTCAGAAAATTGGCATCTGAAAACAATGTAGATCTTGAGCAAGTTACCGGTACTGGATCAGGTGGAAGGATCACTAGGAAAGATATTGAGAGTTTTATAACTTCGGGAAGTAAAACTGTTCAAAAACCAAAAGAAGTACAAGAACGACAAAAAGATAAGGCTGTACAACCTGCTAAAACTGCAAGCGGTGAAATTTCTAGATTAAGAAGAAGAATTGCAGAGAATATGGTTATGTCAAAACAGACTTCTGCTCATGTAATGACATCTGTAGAAGTTGACTACGAAAATGTTGAAATACTTAGAAGTAAGCACAAAAAATCATTTAAAGAAGAGAACGGTTTTTCTTTAACTTATCTTCCTTTTATATCTTTAGCTACCATATATGCATTAAGAGAGTATCCAGTTGTAAATAGTTCATTTGATCTAGATAAAGATATTCATAGTTTTCACAGCAACATTAATTTAGGTATAGCTGTTGATCTCAATCAAGATGGTTTGTTAGTTGGAACCCTTCGTGAAGCAGACTCATTTAGCTTGAAAGGTTTAGCAAGAAAAATATCTGACACATCAGCAAAGTTGAGAGAGGGTTCATATGATTTGGATGATGTTTCCGGTAGCACATTTACTATCTCTAACAATGGTTCATTCAATTCATTCTTAACTTCACCAATAATTAATCAGCCAAACGTAGCAATATTGTCTACTGAGTCAGTTAAAAAAAGACCAGTAGTTATTGAAGCACAGGATGGCACCGATTCTATAGCTATTAGGCATACTGGAATGTTAAGTTTGACCTGGGATCATAGGGCTTTTGACGGATCAGTTGCATTATTATTCTTAAATTCCATAAGAGAGAAGTTAGAAAACTCTGATTGGTCGCAGGAATTAAACTAGTTTGAGAAAATTAAATATAAGGTGGCTTGGTAAACTTCCGTATTCTGAAGCTTATGATTTACAACTAGGTTTACACAACTCTGTATCAAATGACTTAGACAATGACGACTACCTTTTATTACTTGAACATGACAATGTAATCACATCTGGAAGAACATCAAAAGAAGGCAATTTACTTGTTTCACTAGACCATTTAGAAGAAATGAAAATAGATTATTTCGAGACGGACAGAGGTGGAGATATTACTTTTCACGGAGAAGGTCAATTGATTGGATATCCAATTATCAGACTTGAAGATCCAAAAAAAGTTGTTCCATTTGTGAGATTGATTGAGAACACTTTAATCGATTCTCTAAAAGAATTGTCTATAGATTCATTTACTAAAGAAGATGACACCGGGGTTTGGACTGAAAAGGGAAAGATTGCTTCAATAGGGGTAAAAGTTAGTAAGTGGACCACATATCATGGTTTTTCATTAAACATATTTGATAAGTTAGAAGGCTTTCAGCTTATAAACCCATGTGGGAATGAACTTGAAAATATTACCTCTATTCAAAACTTTAATAATGAAGTCTCATTCGAAGAAGTTTCAAAAATTGTATCTAAAAATTTCTCGAGGATGTTTCAATATAAAGATATTGATGAGCAATTTTCACAATTTACACCTAAACAACTTAAGTCAAAAAAAGAGTTCAATATAGACAAAATGGTAGCGGATGGAGTTTTCAAACCAACCAGTAAAGGAATTCCAATTACTATCAAAGGAGTTTTACCAAATGAGCCAAAAAGACCTGAATGGATGAAGGTTAAAGCTAATTTAGGAAGCGATTACAGGTCTTTAAAAAATCTATTAAAAGAACAAAAGCTAAACACAGTTTGTGAAGAGGCATCATGTCCAAATATATATGAATGCTGGTCTATGGGAACGGCAACATTTATGATTATGGGTGACGTTTGCACAAGGGCTTGCGGATTTTGTGATGTAAAAACTGGAAAACCTGGAAGTTTAGATTGGGAAGAACCAAAAAGAGTAGCTGAAAGTGTCAAGAGCATGGGGCTTTCACATGCAGTAATTACATCAGTAAATAGAGATGATTTAAATGATGGTGGTTCTTTATTTTTTGCAGAAACGATAAGAGAAGTCAAAAAACTAAACAATGGTTGTGATGTTGAAGTTTTGATACCTGATTTTAAAGGTGATAGAGCAGCAATCAATAATATAATTGAAGCCTCACCAGAAGTAATCAATCATAATCTTGAAACTGTACCTAGGCTACAAAGAGAAATACGAACATCTGCATCCTACGGAAGATCCTTATCTTTATTACATTATGTAAAATCTCAAGGGTTTGAAGGAAAAACAAAAACAGGTTTAATTGTTGGTATGGGAGAAAGCAAGGAAGAAGTAGTAGCTGTGTTAAAAGATATTTCAAAGTTAAATGTTGATATTGTTACTATCGGGCAGTACTTGCGTCCCACTGCAAAACATCGACCAATAGATAGATATGCACCTGAAGATGAATTTGAACACTATAAATTTATGGGTGAGTCTTTTGGAATACCCCATGTAGAGTCTGGTCCTTTAGTCAGATCTTCATACCACGCAAAAGATTCCTTTGCGTCTGTATAGATTCTTATATACTTAAAGCAATGTTTGATAAAGTAACAAAATCTATTCGAGTCATATCTGCAGCAGCTGTTGAAAAAGCAAACTCTGGACATCCAGGAATGCCTATGGGTATGGCAGAAGTAGGAACTGTTTTATTCAAGAATGCACTAAAAATTTCAAATAAATACCCCGATTGGATTAATAGAGACAGGTTTGTATTGAGTGCTGGACATGGGTCGATGCTACTTTATAGCCTGCTTCATTTCAGTGGGTTTAACATATCAATAAATGATATTAAACAATTCAGACAATTGGGTTCAAAAACTGCCGGACATCCTGAAGTTGATACTTCATTGGGTATTGACATCACAACAGGTCCACTTGGCCAAGGATTTGCAACTGGAGTTGGGCTAGCTTTAGCTGAGTCTTATTTATCTGAAGTATTAGGAAACGATGTTATTGACCACTATGTGTATGGAATAGTTTCAGATGGAGATTTGATGGAAGGAATTTCTTTTGAAGCTGCAGAATTAGCTGGTGTATGGAAATTAGGAAAATTGATATATTTTTTTGATGATAACAATATATCAATTGACGGCAGTGTAGATAAAGTATCTATTACTAATCAAAAGAAAAAATTTGAATCAGTAGGGTGGCAAGTTTTAGAAATTGATGGTCACAATGAGTCTGAAATCACTGAAGCTATAAACTTATCAAAAGAAGAAACCAATATGCCTTCTTTAATTATTGCAAAAAGCACAATTGGTAAATTCGCACCAAACAAACAAAACACAAGCTCTATTCATGGCGCACCGCTTGGTGGTGAAGAGATGGAATTATTTTTAAATGAAGTTAATTGGAATGGAGATCTTTTTGAGCATGATGATGATGTTTATGAATACTTTGCAGAAAAAAGACTAGAAGATGAAAAAAAATATGAGGACTGGAAAAGTAATCTAGATAAAAAATTAAAAAATGATGAATCATTCAAAATCATGTGGAACCAATTTTGCACAAATGAATTAATATTTCCAGAAAACTTTGAAATATCTGATGGTGCGACCAGGGCAACAGGCGGAAGTTATTTAAATTTAATTGGTGCAAAAAATAAATTTGTGCTTGGAGGCTCTGCTGATCTTGCAGCTTCTACTAAGCAGATTGTTAGTGACAAAACTTACTCAAGTGAAAATAGAACTGGACAAAATATTGATTTTGGAATTAGGGAACACAGCATGGCAGCTATAGTAAATGGGATTAATCTTCACAGTAAGATGTTTGCTTACGGGTCAACTTTTTTAGTATTTTCAGATTATATGAGACCAAGCATCAGACTAGCTTCCCTTATGAATTTAAATTCTTCATATGTATTTACTCATGATTCAGTTTATTTAGGAGAGGATGGTCCTACTCATCAACCTATTGAACACCTTATGTCGTTAAGGTTGATTCCTGGTTTAGATGTCATAAGGCCTTCAAACAGCATAGAAATATTACACTCTTATAGATATCTGTTTTCAAATACTAAAAATCCTAAAGCTCTCTCTTTAACAAGACAAAATTTAGAATATCTAGATTTTTCAGTAGATTACGATGAATTTCTAAATGGTGGATACGTTGTTTCTGATGGTAAGGATGTTACAATTTTTGCTTCTGGTTCTGAGTTAAATTTAGCATTTGATTTAAAAAATAGATTAAACAAATACTCCGTCAAGATTGTTAGCGTACCTATTCTTAATAAGCTTACTCCTGAAAATGCATTGTCATTAAATAGCACAAAGTTCACTTTTACATTAGAGCTTGGTAAATCAATCGGCTGGGGTGACTATATTGGAGATATTACTGAATCAATTAGTATAGAATCTTTTGGAAGTTCAGCACCTCAAAGTGATTTAAGTAAATATTTTAAAGTAGATGTTGAGTCAATAGAAAAAAGAATAAAAAGCTACTTGATTTAACAGCCTGTATATTTTTTCATTTCAGACTTAGTTCTATTTCCGGCCACACCGTCAGGAATTAATCCTACTTTCCTTTGGAATGCTTTAATTGCTTCCTTAGTGTAAGACCCTATTTTTCCATCTATTATTCCAGGATTAAATCCATTATTAGCTAAGTATGTTTGGATATCAGTAACAGTATCAAGTTTTGCATTTGTATTGTTTCTTGGCTTACATACGTTTGCACTTTCACAACCTGTATAAGCTCGCATGACTGCTTTTGTTTTATTCCCAACTATACCGTCTACAAATAAACCATTTTTACTTTGAAATTCCTTAATTGCATTTTTGGTTTTTGGTCCTGTTTGGCCATCAATTGGTCCTGGGTTAAACCCATTATTTGATAAAAATTGTTGAATATCTAATGTCGAATTAATTACAAGTGAAGAATTATCTTTAGGAACACATGCATCATTTCCAGAGTTTGGATTAGCAACAGCTGTAGATTCTGCATCTTGTACTTCACCATAAGTTGCTTGCCACCCTTCTTGAAAGATATTTGATGTAAATACTGATGATGGGATATAAGAATTACTTATTAGATTGTTAATGATATATGACACTTCGCCGATAGAAATTCTTCTAGTTGGGCAAAATTTGTCCGTCAGTGAGCTACAAGCTGGAATGGAATTAGTTGAAGCGAGAATATTTATTTCATTAGTAAAGTTACTTGCACCATCATCAGAGTATTTATCTTGACTACCACTTAAATTATCTGTCTCACCAGCATTGATTGCTACAACTAATAAGCAAGCAAATTGATCTCTAAAAACAGACTCCGATGGTTGATATTGAAATGGACCACCAATACACTTATTCATTCCGTAATATGGAATAGCATTTATTGCTTTTTGGTAAGGGCTTTGATCGTCATCGCTATATGCATTTGGAGAATCTAATGGCAATTGTGCTGCAATGACAACAATAGCAGCAGCCTCTTCTCTAGTAAGAGTTTTAGCTTGACAGGCAGAAGAAGTTTCATTACATGGGTTTAATAAACCTGATTTTGATAAGAGATTTAAACCAGCACTTGATGTAGCATACTGGGCAATATCTCCAGTAGATGTTGTAACATTGTCTGAATCTTGAGTTGAATTATTAACAGTTATAGGACCAATGTTTAATGTGGATACATCTGACTGACTTGATGTCGAAAAGTAATGTGAAGTAAAACCAAGTTGAGATTTTATATTTCTTCCAGATTTTGTTACAGATTTTGCATAACCGTTCCTATAACCTTTCATTGTTACTTCTAATGCTGCTCCAGACTCGGCAACAGATGAAACATAAATATCAGTTACAGAATCAAAACACGGCGAATCACCACATAATATATTTTTTGCTAACTGATAAGAAGAAAAGTCATAAGACCATGCTGCTTTAGAATTACCAACCCTGTTGTCAACCGACCATGGGTCATCGACAGTTTTTAAGTAAGGCCAAGGCGTTGCTGATCCAAAACCCACCACATTATCATTAGTTTTACCACCAGTTGATGAAGAATAAAATGCTTGAATTACTGAACTTTGTGTGTACCCACCATCGTAGGTAATAACTTTACCAGCTGTATTATTAACTGCCTGTACCCAATTTGGACCAGCAATTTCTTTTAGGTAACCATAATAATATTGGCTAGAAGCAGTTGAACCAATATGACACCAACAATATGATTGACGAGAATCAGACAATCCAGCATCAAGACCATTTTGTTTTGAGGGATCGTTTTGCTTTAAATATTGAAATACTGCATAACTTCTACCTACTAAAGCCTGTGACTCAAGAGCTTTAACGTTCCAATGTGAAGGCATCTCGGCAAGCCCATATAGGTATTTTTCAATGTTTACTGCTAATGAAACATGAAATCCTGACGAAACATTTCGTGATCTAACCTTAAGAGCCCCGTGCTTATGTTCTCTTGGGCCGACCCTGATTCTTCCACCTTCTGACCAACTGATTGAAATGTTGCATCCAGAAAGCTGTTTATTAATTAATGGGTGACCTGTAAAATAACAACCACCATTTGAATAAATTAAATTTATAGTTGCACCACCACTAATTTTTAATTTACCAAAGGATGATTCACACGGTCCATCTGAACTCGCTTCAGATTTAATTTTTGCTAATGTTGCGTCGTCAATTGATCCAGACTGATTAAGACCCACTGAAGCCTGATAACTTCTTAGTGCATTTGCAGTTTTTTCTCCAAATGCTCCATCTATAGGTCCAGGCTCAAAGCCACGTGAAGTTAAAAAGGATTGAACCCCGGCAGTATTTGTCATGCCATCTTGACAAATATAAACTGTTGGAGGGCTAGATGATGGGAGAGTAGTTAATTGTATACTTTTAGCATTACGAGCAAGACCAACCCAAAGAGCATCGTTACTCGATGCAATATCTGGTGATGATAATTGAAGATTAGATAAAGTATTTACAGATGTACCTTGAAAATAATATTTAACAACCTCTTCAGATGTACAGGAAGCAGTATTTTGACAAAAGTTAGCACCTAATTCCGTTAGACCTTTGGCACCGTACTGACTTAAACCTACACCATGCCCCCAACCACTTCCTTTAAAAGTAAAACTTACAGAACTGTATCCACGCATAGCTTGTTTAGTAGCAGGCCCCACTACTCCATCGGCACTTAAGCCAACAGTGCTTTGAAAACTTTTAACCGCACCAGTAGTTCTATTACCAGGTACACCATCAATTGGACCAGGATTGAATCCATTACAACTTAAAAAAGTTTGTATGTCTTTAAGAGTATCTAGTGGAGCAACTGCATTTTCAGCACAATTAAAAGTTTTTGAGTGGCTTATTTCTAAAGCATTTGCAGAGATTTTAAGGGCATTCAAAGCTGTAAAACATAAAAATGTAATAAGAATTATCTTTGAAAAATATTTTAGACCCTGTTTCATTATTTCATTTTAGATAGAATTTGATAATTATTACAATTCTTCACTATTTTTCCATTTTTTAAAATATCCTGTTCCAAATTCATACCCTATATAAATTATATAAAGCATATAAGTGATTGGAAATAACACTCCATCTAAACTATTGAATAAGTTAGGCACTAAAAAAAATATGCTTGATAGTAAAACAAAACCTAAAATTTTATTTTTTTTAAGTGCATTTAATCCAAAAATAAAGAAGAAGTAATATATAAAAAAAGAAATAAGAAAATTAAGAGACATTAATGAATTCAATGAATAATTATTTGATATAGAAAGCAAAAATATAAACAAAACTGTAATAGAGAAAGCAGCTCTGAAATTATTTTTAACAATTATTTTTAACACATATAATATTGTAAAGAACATATGCAGTTGAGTGAATTTACCTTCGTATTTTTAACATTATGTATTCCTTTTTTAATCTATATTGTCTACTCAACTAGTCCGAAAAAAGGATTTAGTATATTATTCGTATCAATAATTGGAATCAATGGTTTTATCAACCAAGACAACTTCTCTTTATTAGGCTTATTTTTTTTAGCATTTTATTTATATTCTTTTGAAAAAAAGGAAAGAAAATATTTTGTTTTCATGAGCATGGTTTCGTTCTTACTTGCCTCATTTAACCTATTAGGTCAAAATTTGCTATCAAGCCTTTTACCTATTTTATTAGTATCATCAGTATTTTCTTCAATGATGATTGGCCATTGGTTTTTAGTTGATCCAACGATAGAAAAAATAGGCATGAAAAATATTTCTAAATTTTCTTCAGGACTTTCTATTTTGCTGGCTTTTCTAGTATTTATAAACATTTATGAAAGCAGTTCCATGTTTTTTAGCAGTGTATCTGAAAATCTTCTCAAAAATGTTGTGATTTTTCTTTATTTATCATCAGCATTATTATCGTTTGGATCTCTGAAATCACTACAAGAAAAATCTTACACAGGTGTAATGGCAAGTACCGGTTTAAGCTATTTGGCATTAATTGTTTCACTTGGTGCCTCTGGAACTTTAATACTTTCTGTTTAGCACTATTCTTAAGTCATGAAAATTTATACAAAAAAAGGTGATAAAGGCAAAACAAGCTTGCTTTATGGAACTTCTGTATCTAAGGACAATATCGCTCCTGAAGCTTACGGATCAGTTGATGAACTGGTCGCTGCTCTTGGTCTTGTTAGGCAAGAAGATAAGCTTAGTGAGAAAACAAAAGTTCTTTTGTTAAATATTCAAAGAGAATTATTTATTGTTGGAGCGGAACTAGCAACTTCTAAATCAAATAGAGAAAAACTTAAGCCTAATGAGACTTTAGTCACCGAGTCTATGGTTGATGAATTAGAAAAGGTAATAGATGAATTAACTGAAAAAAATGGAATTCCAGAATACTTTGTTGTCCCAGGTAACAATAGTATTTCTTCTAAACTTGACTGGTGTCGTGTTGTTTCACGAAGGGCAGAAAGAAGATGTGTAACTTGGAAGGAGTTAAACAAGCTCGAAGATTCCTTCGTTATAACATACTTAAATAGACTTTCAGATTTATTATGGATGATGGCTCGTGATAATGAAGATGAATGGACTGCAAGTAAATGAATATAAAAGTCTTTTTTGTTGAAAATGATGACCTATTTTTAGAAAACGAACTAGAAAATATTGATTTAGTAAAAGAATTAATTCAACTAAACGGGTTTTCATCAAAATCAAATGAAATAATATTTCTTCCAAGTGAGTGCATTAAAGACTACGATTCTGCTTTACTTGTAGGTTTAGAAGGATGTTCAAATAATTCTGACTACTTAAATATTGGATTAAAAATTGGTGAATCACTTTCTCAAAATGCCAAACTTACTTTTGTAAATTCAAGTAAATTAAATTTGTATCATGTTGAATATGGAATTTATTTATCACAATACAATTTCGATGAGTTCAAAAGCGAACAGCAAGATTTATTGAATATCGAAATTGAAAGTGATAATAATTCAGATGAGATTAAAAGAAAAGTCAAATCTGTATTTTGGGTAAGAGACCTAGTAAATTATCCATCTATGACAAAGTCTCCAAAATTTTTTATTGAGAAAGTTGAACAATTAATTTCTAATTTAGAAATAAAGCTAACTGTTCATGATCATGATTGGCTTGAGAAAAATAATTTTGGTGGAGTAATTGGCGTTGGGCAAGGTTCTGAAAGAAAGCCTAAATTCTTAATTGGTGAATTTAATCCAAAAGCAAAGACACAAATTGCACTAATAGGAAAGGGAGTTTTATTTGATTCCGGAGGACTATCTCTCAAATCTCCAAGTGGAATGGAAACCATGAAAACTGATATGACTGGTGCTGCTACTGCCTGGGGAGTTATGTCACTTGTTGCCAGTCAAGAATTAGATATTGGACTTACGGTTTATACACCTTTGGTAGAAAATATGCCAAGCGGAACTGCAATTAGACCCGGTGATGTATTAACTATGAGAAATAACAAAACGGTAGAAGTTTTAAATACTGATGCTGAAGGAAGACTAATTATGGCAGACGCTTTAGCATATGCTAGTGAGCAAAATCCAGATTTAATTTGTGATGTAGCAACACTAACTGGTGCATCTTATGTTGCGCTTGGCCTTGATATTGGGGCTGTTTTTTGTAACGATGATGAAACGCTAAACAGATATTTATTAGCAAATAAGAATTCTCATGAGAAATACCACAACCTTCCCCTTGAGGAAAGCTATAAAGCACTAATCAAGTCTGTAATTGCTGATATGAAAAATACAGGTGGTAGGTTTGGAGGAGCAATTACCGCAGCACTTTTGTTAGAAGAGTTTGTAAATGATATTAAATGGGTTCATTTAGACATTGCTGGACCAGCACGAAGTAAAGAATCAAAAAGTGCTACTGGGTTTGGCACAATTGGTTTGTATAATTTTTTTGAAACTTTTACGAAGAATCAGTAGACGAACTATCTACGTAAAGAATTAGAGTATCACCTGTAGAAACCGTACCTCCTTGAGGCACATTAGTTCCAATTACTTTTCCTTCACAGCCTTGAAGTTCTGATGTTTGGAAATTCTTTTTGAAAAATAGAATAATACTATTTTCACGCATAAATTCTTTAATCAAACTTTCAGCTTCATCACTTGAATAAAAACATGGAGGAATATTTGGTATGTTAGCTGAAAGTTTTTTACCAGAAACCTCTAGCAAAACTTCTGTTCCTTCTGGAACTTCCTCTTCAAATTCAATGTTTTGCGTTAACACTAAACCTGGTGCTTCTTCAGAATCAACTAATGTAATTTTTGGAAGTAAATAATTTGAAAATGCTATTTCTTCAGCATCGATCACATTTAGTCCCTCTAATGCTGGTATTTTTACAGTTGGTATCTCATAATATTTTTCAATATCACTAGGGTCAGATGGCCATTCAACTATTGGGAGACCATCTGTAACTTTACTCATGAACTCCTTCCACATAGGGGCAGGAACTCTTCCACCAGATACATTTTTAATGAGTTCTCCATTAATTTCTACATTAGTAAGAGGAAGCTGTTCTTCTGCAAAACCTATCCAAACTGAAGAAGTGTATTGAGGAATAAATCCTATGAACCAGGCCTCTCTAAAGCCTTGATGTGTACCAGTCTTTCCTGCAATTGGCCTATCATCCAATACTGCTCTAGTCCCAGTACCAAATTGTGCTGCAACTTCAAGTGTTTTTCTTACAGCTGCAGCCGCACCTGGATCTGGTATGGAAACTCTTTGGGAAACTATATTTTGGTACAACACCTGACCATTTGAGTCTTCAATCCTCTCTATAAGATAAGTCGGAGCTAAGAGGCCGTTTGTTGCAAAAGATGAATACGCTGATGCTATTTCAATTGGTGTAACAGCTCCCGCACCGAGCGTTAGTGAAATAACAGGATCTATTTTAGAATCTATCCCAATCCTATTTGCTGTTGAGGCAAGCTTTTCTCCACCTAGCTCTGATGCCATTTGAGCAAATACTGTATTTATTGATCTTCTTGTAGCTTCTTCTAAGGAAATCATTCCAGATGTATCTAATAGTTTTATTGATCTGTTGTATTCACTTTTATCAATGCATGGTTTAAAAATATATTGTGTTTCGCCTTCTAAATTTATTTGAGTTAAATTCTCTTGGTTTGCAATATCTTCCGGTTGAGTTATTACAATTTGATCCTCTTCCAATTCGAGACCTTCGACGTCTTCTTGGTAAAGAATAGGATTACCATTTTCATCAAATTGCCCTAAAGCCTTACCTATTTCTAATAGCTTTTCTTGATCATCTTCAAATTCTTCAATGTTTTCAACTAGTGGAAACTGTTCAATAAAATCCTTATTTTTTAAATCTTCGATATGGTAACCAACACATTGAAGCTCAATTGCTTTATCTTGAGCATCAATTTTATTTAAATACCTATCAGCAGTAATAGATGTACCGTAATTTCTTACAACCCACTTTGTTCCTATACCGTCTGGAGCACATGGGTATCCACAGTCAATCTCAACAGGGCTTCTTGAGTCTCTGTAGCTATATAACTTAGAGCCAGACTCTAATGCAGCTAATAAAGTTATTGGTTTAAATGCAGATCCTGGATTTCTTTTACCCTGTGTCGCAAGATTATATTGCTCTTCTTCAAAGGGAATACCTGAAGCCATTACTTCAATTGCACCTGTGTAATTGTTAATTAATGTTATTACCCCAGTCGGCTTTGGTTCTGATTCTGGATCCTCTTTATTAGAAGGTACCCAACTGCTGAGGACTTTATTGGCATGTTTTTGAAATTCTAAATTTAACGTAATAAAAACATTTAAGCCACCACCACCAGTACAAGACGTGTCATCTGACGGACAACCAAAAATCTTTTTCTTGCGTTCTTCTTTTGTATTCCCCAATACAGCAAATTGAGGATCATTTAGAAGCTGTCTTTTAACTTCTGCTACAACATGTTCTGCTTGGGAGTCTATTTCCCTTGATTCGATTACATTTAAAGGAGCTAATTTTGCAGATCTTGCTTGAATGTCTACTATAAAACCCTCTTTAAGCATAATGTTCAAAACGTCATTTCTTCTTTCGATGACTCTTTCAGGATATTTTCTGGGATTGTAATACGCAGGGCTTCTAATTATTACGACAAGTGTCGCTGCCTCATCAAGAGTTATGTCTTTAATGTCTTTTCCAAAATATTCATAAGCTGCTGATTGTATTCCATAAGCTCCAGAACCCCAGTAAATGGAATTTATATAATATTCTAAGATTTGATCTTTCGTATATCTACGTTCAAGCTCTGCAGCCACAACAGCTTCAGCAACTTTTCTTCTAACAGAAATTTCATCACCTACAAAAGATTGTTTTGCTACTTGTGATGTAATTGTAGAGCCACCTCTTGTAACGCCTCTTAAATTGTCTAAAGCAGCACTCAAGATCGCAACAAAATCAACTCCTTCATGTAAATAATAATTACTATCTTCAGCTGCTAATAAAGTATTGATTACAAATGATGGAACTTCATCAAGAGGAATAGGGTCTCTATTTAACCCATCATGCAATTCGTCTAAGATTTGATTGTCTGATGTTATGATTGTTGAAGGCTCTGAAAGCGATACAAAATTTAAAACCATTCCTTCTGCTCTAGGAAGAAACCTTTCTTCAAGTGAATTGACAACTTCCATACTAGATTTAATAGGTAGGAAGATAAAAAAGCCTACCCAACCTGCTAGAAGAATGCTTGAAATAAGAATTATAAATCCAGCTACATATCTTGAACCGTATCTAGTTTTAGATTCTAAATTATGTATTTGTGCCATATGAAAATGATAACCTTTATAGTGACAAACTATTACTTTGTACAGCTAAATTTCTAGCCTTATGAATGTTAATACTGTACAATTGTAGCGATGGATTATTCACCTGGTTTAAGAGGAATCATTGCAGGAGAAACAGCAATCTCCACAGTTGGTAAAGAAGGAACTTCACTTAGATATAGAGGATATGATGCAACTGAGCTTACATCCAACAATACTTATGAAGAAGTTGCTTCTCTAATAGTTACTGATTCATTAGAAGATAAAAATTTTAAGAAAAGTTTCTCCAAATATTATTTGGAGACTACAAAAGACTCAAAGTTAAATGAATTACTAACAGAAATAAAAGAAAAATTACATCCAATGGATGTTGTTAGGACAATTGTTTCATATAAGGGTGAGTTAACAACACTTAGAAAAAAAAGTTTAGACAATGAGGATAAAACTGAACTATCTGCAAGAATCACAGCAATAGTTTGTTTTATAATTGCTTCTTACCACCAAGAAGCATGCAATGAATTAGACAAACAGTATATGGTTGCCAGCTCTCTTCTACCCAATGGGACATCAAAAGAAAAATTAGAAGCTTTAGATGATATGTTGATTTTGTATGCTGAACATGGGTTTAATGCTTCAACCTTTGCAACACGGGTCACAGCATCTACAAGAGCAGATCTAACCGGCGCTATAGTTTCAGGAATAGCAACACTAAAAGGAGAACTTCACGGTGGAGCTAACGAGAGAGCAGTAGAGCTTATTAATTCGTTCGAGACTCTTGAAGACGCAGAAATAGGAATCAAAGAACTTCTAGAACAAAAAACAAAAATTATGGGCTTTGGTCACGGTGTCTATAAAATACAAGACCCAAGAAGTCCAATTGTCAAAAATTGGGTATCAAGATTAGTCAATAGTGATGAATCTAAAAATAGATTTGAGATTGCCCAAAAAATTGACGAAATTATGGACGAAGAAAAAAATCTTTTTCCAAATGTAGATTTTTATGGTGGTCTTTTATTAGCTGAACTTGGGTTTGAAGTAGATTTATTTACCCCCATCTTTGTTGCCGGACGTTCAGTTGGCTGGGCATCACATTATTTTGAACAAAGAGAACAAGATATTTTGATTAGACCTGCAGCAAAATATATTGGACCTTCTGAAAGATAACTTTTGGATTCTAACAATTTAGATGTCTTAATTACTGATTACATTTCTAGTGATATAGGTGAAGATGATTATCAATTCTATTCTTCTAAGCTAGCAATATTAGATACTATAGGCTGCATAATTGAAGCAAGTAATCATGAAAATGTTCTTCAATTTGCATCAAAAAATAATTTAAGTCTGAATTTTAAAAATCCATTTAAAAATTTATCTGTGAATGAAAGCTACGAAAACATATCATGGTACTTAACAGTTTTAACTAGATGGTTTGATTACAACGACACTTTTTTGGCAAAAGAGTGGGCCCATCCATCAGATAATTTTGGTTCAATATATAGCTACTTTTATAAAAACAAAAATTATAAATTTAATGATTTTACAAACGCTCTAACTAAAGCATACGAGATACAAGGTTCTTTATGTTTGGGGACATCATTAAATAAGTTAGGTTATGATCACGTTTTTTATGTAAAACTTGCTTCGGGCTCTGTCTTCTCTTATTTAGTAAACAACGGAGACACCAATGCTGTAAGAAGAACAGTCAACAATATACTTTTAGATGGACCAAGCCTCAGGGCGTACAGGCATTTTCCAAATGTTGGGAAAAGAAAAAGTTGGGCAGCTGCCGATGCTTCTAGAAGAGGTATCGAGCTTGCAATTATTAGCAGCTATAAAGATGAAGTTTATGAATCTGTTCAGAATGAAAATAAGTGGGGATTTGAGTCCAGTTTCTTGGATAATTCAAAAATAGAATTTGGAAAAGATCTTAATAATTGGGTTATACAAAATATATTGTTTAAAGTTTTATTTCCTGCTGAGTTTCATGGTCAGTCAGCAGTGGAAGCTGCAATTAAGCTTAGTGAGGAATTCAATAAAAATATAAATAAGTTTGAAAAAGTCAATATTTACACACATGAACCCGCAATGAGGATAATTTCAAACAAAGAGGTTTTAAAAAATGCTTCAGATAGAGACCACAGTATGGAATATATGGTTGCTGCTGCACTTCTTTACGGGGAATTAAAATATGAAATGTATGAAGAGAGTTTTGAAGGATTTGAAAATATTAATAATTTAAGAAAAAAAATTTTCGTCTCTGAACAACCTCAATTCACAAAAGACTATTACGAATTTTCAAAGAGATATATATCTAACTCAATAGAAATTGTTTACAACGATAACTCAACTTCAAAAAAAATAACTATAGAAAATCCTATAGGCCATCCTTCAAGGAGAGAAGAAGCAATTCCCTTATTAAAAGATAAATTTCTCAGAAATGTGGAATCTTTATTTAATACAGAAAAAGCTATAGAAGTTTGGGATAAAATTATAAATTTAGAAAAAGATGACGATTTAAATAAGTTTTTTAATATTCTTAATGAAGATGAATGAAATTTATTTATTAGTGGGAGGAGAGGCTACAAGACTTCAACCACTTTCTTCTGGCATACCAAAAGCTTTGCTCACAATTAGAGGAGAAAGAATAATTGATAAAATTATTAAACAATTTTCAAATTTAGAAAATTTTAATTTTAATTTAATTTGCTCAGTCAAACATGAAGAACATTGGAAAAATTATAAAACTAACCACAACAACAATGTAAATCTGCATTTTGAAAAATCTAAGCTAGACACGGCCGGGTATATCATTGAAAATTTAGATACAATGCCCAACAGATTTTACTGTATGAATGGTGATTTATTATTAAATATTGATTTATCCAATTTCATTAATGCTTCTAGTCAATGCTCTAATTCTCTAATTGGCTCATTTGAGGTGGAAGACCCAACAAGATTTGGCGTATTAGAAATAGACCAAGAAAGTAAAGTAACCCAATTTATAGAAAAACCAAAAGACAAAAGCTATGGAAACAAAATAAGCCTGGGTTTGTATCACTTATATAAGAAGGACATATTATCAATACATAAAAATCTTGAAATTCCCTGTTCTTTTGAAAGACAGGTTTTTCCGACACTTTCTGGAGCTGGCTTATTAAGCACATATACGGTTAATGGAGAAATGTTGGATGTTGGAACACTTGAATCATACATTTCTGCACATATTGATAAGGGAGAAGAGAATTGGATCTCTACAAACAATGTACAAATTAGCGAAAGTGCCGTAGTAAAAAATAGCGTTATTTTGGATAACTGCATTATTGAAGATAATGTAACTATTTCAGATTCAATAATAAGTAGTAATTCGATTATCAAAACTGGCACTATTATAAACAAAGAAATTATAAGGAAAATTTAAAAAATGAAAATTTTAATTACTGGCGGAGCAGGCTTTATAGGTTCTCATCTTGTTGAAGAGCTTCTAAATGATGAAAATGAGATTTTAATCTTTGACAATTGTCTGACTGGTAAAAAAGAAAATTTAGAAATAACAGGTAATTTTAAATTTATAATTGATGATTTTGGTTCTGAAAATTCTCTAAAAGAAGTTGAAAAGTTTAATCCAGATGTATGTTTCCATTTAGCTGCACAATCTTCAGTAGTAGTATCAGTGGAAAACCCAGCACTTGATTTTGAACACAATATTTTACAGCCAATAAAGCTTATTCAAGTACTTTTAAAATCTAACTGTAAAAAATTTGTGTTTACTTCATCTGGAGGAACAATTTTTGGTGAACCTTCTGTAATACCTACGGCTGAAGACGATTATGCAGATGAGCCAGAGTCTCCGTATGGAGTTGCAAAAAAAAGATTAAATGAATTAATAAAGATAATGACAAATAATTCAAATCTAAAATACTCAATTTTAAATCTATCTAACGTTTATGGACCTAGGCAGGATCCCTATGGAGAGGCAGGAGTAGTATCAATATTTGCAAACAAATATTTAAATAAGGAGGAACCAATAATTTATGGAGATGGTGAGCAGACCAGAGATTATGTATATGTAAAAGATGTTGTAAGTGCATTAATAAAATCATCAAAAATTGATAAAAATCATTTTTTAAACATAGGAACTGGTGTAGAAACATCAGTTAATGATCTTGCAAATTCAATGAAAAGACAATTTAATTCTGAAATTAATCCTATTTACAAACCAGCAAGAGAAGGTGAATTAAAAAGAAGTGTATTAAATAATACAAAAGCAAAAAAAGAATTAGATTGGAAGCCAGAACATGATTTGGATGATGGTATGAAACAAGTGTTTAATTGGTTGAAAGCCTAAAGAAAAAAATCTTCATTATCGTCTCGTATCAATTCATTTGCATTTAGCTTAGAACTTTTATAATCAAAACCCCTGATTAATGCTATTGGAACATCAATGGTTTTCTTCATGACCAGCTCAGCAGCACTTGCTAACTCATCAATAACTGCTATTTCTGTAGCATTAAGTTCATTATTAAAGCTATCTAATTTGCCAATATAGCTATCAATAGGACTTATTCCGGACGAACCAATCGCAAAATTAACTTGACCCTTTCTCCACGCTCGACCAAATGTATCAGATATAATGACGGCTATTGGTAAATTAGCTAATGATTCAAACTTTTTTCGAAATTTTAATGCTGATTTATTGGGATCTTCAGGGAGGAGTAAGGCTGAATTTTTTCTTACATTAGATTTATCAATTCCAGCATTTGCACAAATAAATCCATGATGTGTTTTTGCTATAACTAAATCTCCTCTTTTTCTTATAATTTTTTTAGATTCGTTCTGTAACAACTCTTCAAAATCATAATTTGAAAGATCTCTCTCCATTCCTTCACTTTTTGACACAATTTTTTGAGTAACAATAAAAATGTCATTTTTTTCAATACCAATCTCACTTTCATTTAATATATCGAATGTGATTTCAGCCAAATTATCATTAACTTTAATCTCTGGAATACCTTCGATAGGTATTATTCTTATTTCACTCATTTTGCAATATCCTTTTAGCTAGATTTTTTGAGTCATTTTCATTCTTAAAAACAATTTGGTCTTCGAAGACATTCGAAGAGTTATCGGTATCTCCATGATGGACAAAAAATTTATTAACTCGATTTTTGTAATATTTTTTTAATCCTTGAATATCTGGTTTGTACCCCATATCAAAAAAATTTTGAACAGAAGGACCTTTAAGAGCTTTTTTACCTACAAACGGACTAATAGCAATAACATTATTATGATCTTGAATCGATTGATTAAGCCTACTTAGAGAAAGGATAGGACCGATTGACAGAATTGGATTTGAGGGACCAACAATCAAAACATCACTTTGATTAATCAAGTTAATGACTTTATTTGAGACCCTTGCTTTTCTTGAGCCTTCATAAACAACTTTACTTAATCTTGGTTTTGCTTTTTTTTCAACAAAATAATTTTGAAAATTTAATTTATCACCGTTTTTTGTAATAAGCTTTGTACTTACCAAATCATCAGACATCGGAAGAATTTTACATTTGATATTTAATTTATTTTTTATAATCTCTGTAATTTCTGTAAGTTGTAATCCATCGTTTAACATTTGGTTTCTAAACAAATTAAGAGCCAAATCTTTGTCACCTATCATAAAATTCAAATCATAAAATTTTTTTAATTCATTATTTACAGTGAATTTATCATTAAGGATACCCCAACCAAATTTTCCTTCTATGTTTGCTAAACCATAAATTACAGAATCAATGTCAGGCGAAAGAGCTACTCCATGTATATATTCGTCATCACCAGTATTAACGATGATTGATAAGTCAATATTTTTTAACTTGCTCAACCCCTTTGCAAATTTGGCGCCTCCAACACCTCCACTTAAGTAAACAACTTTTTTCATTTATAAGAACCTTAAATATGTGACCTTTCAACTAACATTTTAGTAATGATAGACAAAGATATTCTAGAGGGATTATCAGAACTTGATGAAGCAGATTTAAAGAGAATCAAATTATTGGTGGACAATAAGTTAAATATTGAATCTGAAGTAAAAGTTTCTTATAGGGCGAAATCAATAAAGTGTGGAAAAGAGTCATGTAATTCATGTCCTCACGGTCCATATTGGTATGCAGAATGGACTGAAGAAGGAAAAAGAAAAACTAAATATTTAGGTAAAAATTTAACAGATGCTTAAAAATAATTTATTTATAAAAGTCGCACTCGGTTCTTTACTGTTAATATTTTTGCGAATTGAACTAGTTTTTTCAGATTTGCTTCCAACTGGTGGGGATATGGGAGCGCACATTGTACCAACTAAGTTTTTTGTTACCGAACTCTTTAACAATTTTAAGTTAAGTGGATGGTCACAGGATTGGTTTGCCGGCTACCCGGTTTACTACTTTTATTTTCCACTCCCTCCCATCATTACTAGTCTCTTAAATTTTTTATTTCCATTTTCAATTTCTTTTAAAACCATGGTGCTAATTTCACAAGTTTTATTAGTTGTTTCTATTGAAATGCTTATGCGTAAAAAATCAAAAGTTTTTTCTTTTTATGGATTTGGAGTAGGCTTACTCTATTTGCTTACTGAATCTTTCACAATTTTTGGTGGAAATTTAGCTTCATCTCTTGCAGGGCAGTATTCTTTTACTTACTCGATTGCTTTTGGAAATTTATCAATATTTTATTTAGTAAAATCAAAATATAAATTTTCTATGGAAATAGCTGCTTTACTGATTGGTTTATCTGCACTCTCTCATTTAATTCCTTTCATGATTTATTTGCCAATATTTGCTTTTTACTTTTTAAAAAGTGATGCGAAAATCTATAAAAAGATTTCAGCATTTTTATTTTTTTTGTTTATTGCTATAAGATTTTCGATTTCATTATTTCTAAATCTCGAGTTCACTACAAACATGACTTACACTCCTTACACTCAACTTTCAGATCTTATAAAATCTGATGTACTTCCATTTGTTCTAGGTGTAGTTATTTATATTTTTACGAACATGAGTAAAACTTCTTTAAAAGCAATTTCTGGATTTGAAATATATTTACTCTCCATCTCGATATATTTGTTTTTTTATGGACCAGAAAGTGCACTTTGGAATGGCAGGATTGTTCCTTTTTTTAATTTAGGCATCATAATTCTTTTTTTTAACTTATTACATGTTGACATAAAAAATTTAACAAAAAAAATACAGGGTAAATATCCTTTACTTTTATTTATTTTGCTTACTAACTCTTACTTTATGTATTTGTACTATTCCAAATGGGGGAACACGTATTCGACAACAACGATCAGCGTGATTTTAATTGTTTTGTTTGTGTTTTTAATTTCAACAAACTCTGAGAATTTTTTAATTTACACAACTCTCGTTTCTCTAACTTTTGGAACTTTGAGCTATTTACCTCATTGGTTGAATTGGAATTTCAGTGGCTATGAAAGCAAAAATAACTGGGCAGACATTACAACTCTTTATGAAGGTTTAGACACACTTGAGCCAGGTAGGATTATGTGGGAACCAAATTCTGATTTAAATAAATATGGTACGCCAATGGTATTAATGACAATCCCCATGTTCACAGATCACCAAAGTGTTGAAGGTTTATATTTTGATTCAAGCATAACAACTCCATTTCACTTTTTAACAGTTTCTGGTGTAGCTGAAAGACCTTCTAACCCAGTTGGAGGGTTAAATTACATTAATGGCGAATTCGATAAAGGATTTAGATTAATGGAAGAACTTGGTGTAGATTATTTTATTGCATATACATCTTCAATTAAAGATAAAGCTAACACAAATGAAAATTTTAATTTTTTATTTTCAAATGAAGTTTTCAATGTTTATTCAATAAATACTGAAAAAGTAGAGCTCGTTGAAGATAACTTGTATATATTTGAGAGTCCAAATTTTTATGGGCGTCTTAGGAATGCAGTTTTAAGAGAAGACAGTGAACAGAGCTTCTTCGAAGCTGCATTTAAGAGCTTTAAAGATGAACTAAATTATAAAATAATTGAAAACTATGATGAGAGCTTTGCTGAACCAAGTGACAAAAATACTGCCCTTTTAATAAGTGATTTAAATATTCAAAACGAATTGATTACTTTTAAAACAAATAAACCAAATCAACTACATTTAATTAAGGTTTCATATTTTCCAAACTGGAAAATTAAAAATGGGCTTGGGCCTTTTAGAATCTCACCATCATTTATGGCAGTTATTCCAAAAGATGAATTTGTGGAAATTAATTTTGAGACTAGTAATGTTGAAAAAGCTCTAAATTTATTATCGATTTTGACTCTATTTGGTGCTTTACTTATTACTTATAGGCATAAAAAAAGATCTGATAATGTTTAATAAATTAAAATCCTTAAAAATTTTTCAAAGTGACACATCTATGATGCAGCTAGTTAGAACATATATTGTTGGTGCTATAAATTTGATGATTGGTTTAACTTTGACATATTTATTTCAATTTTTTGTTCTTACTTTTATTGAATTTCCCCTAAGAACTTATGTAACTAATGTACTTGCATTTTTAATTGGTGTAATCATTTCATATTATTTATCAAGAAGAATAATTTTTAAATTTAGTTTTTTTGGAGGAAAGTTAAAAGAGTTTTTGAATTTTTCTTATACAAACTTAATTAGTTTATTTGCTCCAAATCTCATTTGGTTCATTATTAATTTTATCAATGATACTCTTCAGAAAGATGAACTTTGGTTTCTTGTAATTACAATTCTTATTAATGGAGCAATACTTCCCATCAAATACCTGATTTATAAATTTTTTGTTTTTAAAGATTCTCTATAAAAAATAATTTTTAATTTAAATAAGCTTTTTATTGTTCTTGGAATCCTTTTATAAAGCAAAGAAACACTCGGTCTAATTTCATTTACTTTTGCAGGTATCTCTTTTATTTTGCCACCGTTTTTTTCTATTCTTATTAATAATTCAGTATCAAAAATATCTTGAGTTGAAATAACTTGCGGAACAAATTTTTCGATTTCTGTTTTTTTAATTGCCTTCATTCCATGTGTATCGCTTAATTTTGTGCCAAAAAGAGTTTTTAATAGAATTACAAAAAAATTGGTAGCTAACCTTCTAATAAACCTTCGGCCATCTTCAGAGGATCCAAGTCTTTTGGAAGCTGTTATACAGGAATATTCACTATCAAGCATTAAAGCTTCTCGTAAAAAAGACTCTGAATAATAATCAATATCAAATGAAATAACTAAATCATTTTTTGCTAATTCAAATCCAGCTTTTAATGCATTTCCGTAGTTTGGTTCTGGATTGGATATAATTTTTATCTCTGAATATTTATTAATTAACTCATCAGCAATTTTTTTTGTGTTATCAGTAGATCCATTTTCTGAAAAAATAATTTCAAAATCTACCCCCATACTTTTACATAATGAAAATATTGCATTGGTAGATTCTTCAAGTATTTCCTCTTCGTTGTAAATAGGTATTACAATTGAAAAACTCTTATAGTTAAACTTTGATTCCATCAAGAGTACAATAATTGGGTAATGAATAATAATCTAGATGTTATTTTTAAATCTTATGACATTAGAGGTGTCTTTGGGGACACTCTATCTTTGCAAGATGCATACAAAATTGGATATTCTTTTGCAGAATTTGTTGATTCAGAAACAATTTTAATTGGACATGATGGTCGTTTATCGAATAAGGAAATGTTAAACGCAGTTGTATCTGGTATATCTGACAGTAGTAAATCAGTTTTGTATGTTGGTCTTGTACCAACAGATGTTGTATATTCATTATCAGGACTACTTGAATTACCTGGAGTTATAATCACAGCTTCTCACAACCCTAAAGAATATAATGGATTGAAACTTTGCAATTCAGGAGCAGTACCGATTGGAGAGAATTCAGGTCTTTTAGAAATAAAGAACAATATAAAAAATATAGACTTTGGTGTAATAAGAAATTTACATTTAGAAACAAACAATGAACTGGATTTATATTTTGAACATATAAAGAAATTAGTAAAACCAGAAAAAGTAAACAGCAAAATAAAATTTGGAGTTGATGGTGGAAATGGAGCAATAGGTTCGATATTTGAGGATTTATCAACAATTTATAACTTTGATTGTGAAAAGCTTTATATGGAAGTTGATGGAAATTTCCCAAACCATCCGGCTGATCCATCAAATATCGACAATTTGAAAGAGATCATAAAACTTGTTCTAGAAAAAAAATTAGATTTTGGTGTAGCTTTTGATGGAGATGCCGACAGAGCAGTTTTTATTGATGATACTGGAAAAGTTGTAACTGGAAGTATGATGACAACATTAATTGCAGACTATTTATCTCAAAAAAAAGATAATTTAAAAGTTGTGTATAACGTTAATGTTTCACCACATGCTTTATCAATACTTGATTCAAAAAATATTTCTCTCCACAGGTGCAAGGTGGGTCATTCAAACATAAAAGCAATGATGAAAGAACTTGAAGCAGATTTTGGTGGTGAACATAGTGCTCATTTTTATTATAAAGATAATTATTTTGCTGATTCAGCAATACTTACTCTCTTAATGTTCATGACAATTATTTCTGAGCAAGGAGAGAAAGTTAGTAGTATGATCGAAAAGTATAATTTCCCTCCATCATCTGGAGAAGTCAACTTTGTAGTTGAAAATGTAGAAAGCTCTTTGGAAAAAATTAAAACTGTTTTTACAGGTGATTTTGATGAACTCGATGGTCTTTCATATTTTGATGAAAACTTTTGGTTTAATGTTAGAGGCTCAAACACCGAACCTAAACTAAGAGTAAATATAGAAGCTCCATCTCAAAAAATAGTTGATGAAGTTTTAGAGAAAATTTCAACTAATATATAGATAACAATGATTGAACATGTGCTTGATTTAGGTAATCAATTAACTAAAGAACTAGAAACTTCAAGGGATTTTGTAATTGATTCATACAATGATTTATTAATTGTCGGTATGGGTGGTTCTGGAGTTGCGGGAGATGTTTTAAAGCTTGTTTTAAATGAAACTACGCAAATAAATGTTGAAGTTAGAAAAGCGTATGGCATTCCAGAAGTAGCTGTTGAAAGAAGGCCGAAGTGTCTTTTCATATCTTATTCCGGAAATACAGAAGAAACTGTCGAAGCTGTAAATGATGCGATTAAACATAAATTAGATTGGTCAGTAATTTCAAGTGGAGGAACACTATTAGACCTAGCAATAGAGCATGAACGACCATTTGTTAAAGTTTCTCCGGGACTTCAGCCTAGAGCAGCTTTTGGATTAATGACTAAAGCTGTAATGCATTTTGTTTCTTCTGATATAGATGGAAAATATTTAGAGATGTGTAATCAAGCAGGGGAGTATTTAAATGAGGTTTTAGGCAACCAATCAGATAACGAGTTACTATCACACGCTTTACAAATCTCTAAAGAGATAAGCTCAAAGACGTCTGTAATTTATGGAGGTACACCGTTAACATATTTAGTTGCTCAACGTTGGAAGACACAAATTAACGAGAATGCAAAATCTAAAGCTTTTGTTGGATATATGCCTGAGGTCCATCATAATGAAATACTTTCTTGGGAAGCAAACAAAGAGGATTCCAAAAACAATTTTCATTTATTATTATTAAGGTCTTCAAAAGAAAATTCTCAAATTAGTAAAAGATTTGAATTAACAAAAGAAATAATTGGTGATAAGGTTGCTATTTCTGAAATTGAGAATATATCCTCAGAAAATATTATTAGTAATTTATTTCATTTAACATTAATAGGTGATTTGGTGAGTGTTTATTTGGCTGACAATTTAAGTATTGACCCATATGACATCACCTCTATTGAAAAATTAAAAAAATTATTAAAAGGATAGTTAATGATATGTCAACAATAAAAGATTCTAAATTAGCATCAATAGGGAAAGATGAGGTCAACTGGGCCCAAAGACAAATGCAAGTATTGGAAGATATAAAACTTGATTTTGAAAATAGAAAACCCTTAGATGGATTGAATATCGGTGCTTGTATGCACGTCACTAAAGAAACCGCAAATTTAATGTTAACTCTACAGTCAGCAGGTGCTAATGTCGCATTGTGTGCTTCCAATCCTCTTTCCACCAAAGACTCGGTAGCAGCATATCTAGCTGATAGTGGTGTTAAGGTTCATGCAATACATGGTGTAAGTAATGAAGATTTCTTCAAGCATCTAAATTCTGTATTAGATACTAAACCAGATATCACAATGGATGATGGAGCTGATTTAGTTTCTCTACTCCATACTGATAGAGCTGATTTGCCTGTAATGGGTTCTATGGAGGAAACTACAACCGGAGTAATAAGGCTAAAGTCTATGGAAAAAAATAATAAACTAAGGTTCCCAGTTGTTGCTGTGAATGATTCAGACACTAAACACCTTTTTGATAACAGATTTGGTACTGGACAGAGTGCTATGGATGGTGTTGTTAGGGCTACAGATTTACTTATTGCAGGACTAAATGTTGTAGTCATCGGATTTGGTGATTGTGGTAAAGGTGTTGCCGAAAGAGCATATGGTATGGGAGCTAAAGTTACAGTTGTTGAACCAAATTCAGTAAGGGCTTTAGAAGCCCTAATGCATGGTTACGAAGTAAAATCTAGCGTTAATGCTGCAAAAATTGCTGACGTTATTGTTTCGGTTACTGGCAACATGCATGCTTTAGATAAACAACATTTTGATGTCATGAAAGATGGAGTTGCACTTGCAAATGCAGGTCATTTTGATGTAGAGATAAATCTCAAAGCACTTAAGGAACATAGTTCAAGCGTTGATAGAGTGAGGGACCATGTTGAAAGCTATAAATATAACGATAAAGAAATCTTGGTTCTTGCTGAAGGAAGATTAGTAAATTTAGCTGCAGCAACTGGGCATCCCGCATCAGTTATGGATATGTCTTTTGCAAACCAGGCTCTTGCAGCTGAGTGGATAAAAGACAATTATAAAACTCTTGAACCAAAAGTATATACATTACCTAAAGAAGTAGATTTAAAGATAGCTGCAACTAAATTAGGACTCATGGGTGGTGAGTTAGAGATCCTTACTGAGGAACAAATTAAATATCTTGACTCATGGGAGCATGGCACTAGCTAAATTTGAGTATATTCAAAAAAGTCTTATCTGTTGGGAGCGGGAAACTTGCTACAGAACTCAATACAATTGTTGCTGCGATAAATAGTAAAGAGCAAGAATTTGAAAAGTTTTCCGATCAAGAGATAAAAACAAACTTTCAAAATTTATCTGAACAATTAGAAGATAGTTCTCAAAATATTGAAGTTGAAGCCTTTGCATACACAAGAGAAGCTGCAAAAAGGACATTGGGTCAAAGACATTATGATGTTCAGATTTTTGGAGGTCTCGTTCTACTAAGAAATAAAATTGCAGAAATGAAAACTGGAGAAGGTAAAACACTTGTTTCAACCTTACCCATTTCATTAATGGCCTTATACAAAAAGGGAGTCCATGTTGTGACAGTGAACGAATACTTGGCAAAAAGAGATGCAGAGTGGATGAGCCCTATATATGAATTTTTAGGATTGGAAGTTGGCCTAATACATTCAAACCAAAATCCACTAGAAAAGGCTGCATCTTACAAAAAAGATATTACTTATGGAACTAATAATGAATTTGGCTTCGATTACTTAAGAGACAATATGGCAGTGTCAAACGAACAGCTTGTTCAAGGCGAATTATTTTACAGTGTGATTGATGAAGTAGATTCAATATTGGTTGATGAAGCAAGAACTCCACTAATTATTTCTGGAAAAGTTAGTGATTCTACAAAATGGTATTCAGATTTTACAAGAATTGTTAAAGGCATGAAAAGAGACATACACTATGAAATTGATGAGGCTAAGAAACAGGTTCATACAACAGAAGTAGGAGTTGAGTATGTGGAGATGAAACTTGGAATAACTAATCTTTATGAAAATACTCAAACAAATTTCATTCATTACCTAACAGCGTCTTTAAGAGCTAAAACTATTTTTACGAAGGATGTCGATTACATAGTTTCAGATGGTCAGATAAAAATTGTTGATGAGTTTACAGGAAGGGTATTGGAAGGAAGAAGATATTCAGATGGTCTCCATCAAGCTTTAGAAGCTAAAGAAAATGTCAAAATTCAAGATGAGAATCAAACTTTAGCTTCAATAACTTATCAAAATTATTTCAGGATGTATGAAAACTTGGCAGGAATGACAGGTACAGCTAAGACTGAAGAAGAAGAATTTGTTCAGATTTATAATCTAGAAGTTGTTGAGATTCCAACCAATTTACCTATTCAAAGAATGGATCAACAAGATGCTGTATATAAAACAAATACTGCAAAACTAGACGCAGTAATTGAAGATATAAAAATTCGAAATGATAAGGGACAACCAATTCTTTTGGGAACTGTCTCAGTAGAAGCTTCAGAAGAAATCTCGAAATTACTTACTTCAAAGGGTATCGTTCACAATGTTTTAAATGCTAAGAATCACGAACAGGAGGCTCACATAATTGCTCAAGCAGGAAGGATGGGAGCTGTAACTGTAGCAACTAATATGGCAGGTAGGGGTGTTGATATAAAACTTGGAGGGAATCCTGAAGAGATGGCAACTCAACAACAAATAAAGGAAAACCAACAAGATAATCAAGAATATTTAAATTCTAAAATTTCTGAATTCGCATCAGAAGTGGAAAAAGAAAAGAAGCGTGTTTTAGAGCTTGGGGGACTTTATGTGCTTGGAACAGAAAGGCACGAATCAAGAAGAATTGATAACCAGTTAAGAGGTAGGTCAGGGAGACAGGGTGATCCAGGAGAATCTAGATTTTATATTTCCCTACAGGATGATTTGATGAGAAGGTTTCAGGGAGAAAGAATTGAATCAATTATGAATAAATTGAATCTTCCAGACGAAGAAAGGATTGAACAATCCATGGTGACAAAAAGTATTGAAAGAGCACAAGCACAAGTTGAGTCATTAAATTTTGAAATAAGAAAAAATGTTCTTAAGTTTGATCAAGTTTTAAATCAGCAAAGAGACGTAATTTATAAATGGCGAAGAGAGCTATTAAGGTCCAAAAATATAAAAAATTTGATTGAAGGGTGGTTTGAAGATGTGGCAGATATAGTTTCAAACAATATTGAAAGTTACAAAAAAAACTATGAAACGTTAGAGGATTTTAAAAATTTCGTTGATAATGAGTTAAGCGAATTACTTAGCGATGCATCAAAAAATAAATTAATTCAAAAATTAGAAATTAATGACAATTTAGACATAAAAAAAAGTTTAGAAGAACTTTTTTACAATAATGAAAATCAAGATATAAATAATTTTTGGAATTTAGCCCGCAATTCTGCTCTTTCCTTTATTGATCAGTCTTGGAAGGATCATCTTGCAGAAATGGACTATTTACGTTCTGGTATAGGCCTAAGAGCCATGGGTCAAAGAGATCCTCTAGTAGAGTACCAAAAAGAAGGATATGATCTTTTTGAAGAACTAATCGATAATGTAAAGTTTTCTGTAATAAGAATTCTGCTTAATTTTGATAAAAATTTAATAGTTAAAAAAGAAAAAAATATTGATGATAATGTAAAAGAAAAGACTATTACGAAAGACAAAATAGGAAGAAATGACCCATGTTATTGTGGTTCGGGTAAAAAGTATAAAAAATGTGGAATGGTTGATGCATGTATAAAGAAGTCTTAAATAAGTTAAATATTTTCAAAAAAAGACTGGCTTCGGCTATGGAGTATCTTTGACTTTGAAAACAAGTCTAAAAAGTTAAATGAACTGAATGCACAAATTAACGACAAGAATTTTTGGGACAATCCACAAGTTGCGCAAAAAGTTTCAATAGAAGCCTCTGAAATAGAAAAATTAATTTCTTCTCTTAGTGATTTAGAAAAAGATATTACAGAATTTGAAGAGCTAGTAAAGCTAACCGCAGAAGAAGATATTGATGAAGGTGAATACTCTAATGAATTAATAGCCATTGAAAATGGTATTGAAGAAATAGAAAATGAAGCTCTATATTTTGGTGAATATGATGATTTAAATGCTGTTATCACTATCAATGCTGGTGCAGGTGGAGTTGATGCACATGATTGGGCAGAGATGTTACTTAGGATGTATACAAGATTTTTATCTAATGAAGATATGAAATATCAAATTGAAGAAATCTCTCAAGGTGAGGAAGCTGGAATAAAATCAGCATCTATAAGAGTCGATGCTTATCGTGCCTATGCAACTCTAGAAAGTGAAAGAGGAGTTCATAGATTAGTAAGAATAAGCCCTTTTGATAGTAATAAAAGAAGACATACAAGTTTCGCAGGTGTAGATGTTGTTCCTTTAATAGAAGATAGTGAAGAGATACATATTCAAGAGGATGAGATAAGGGTAGATGTTTATAGATCTTCAGGTGCGGGTGGTCAACACGTAAATACTACGGATTCAGCTGTTCGGATAACCCATTTAGAATCTGGAATTGTAGTTGCTTGCCAGGCAGAAAGATCACAATTACAAAATAAAAATAGAGCACTTGAGCTATTAAAAACAAAATTAATTCTTAAGCAAAAAGAAGAAGAACTTCTTAAGATTAATGATATAAGAGGTGATCAACATGAAGCAGGTTGGGGTAGGCAGATTCGATCATATGTATTGCAACCCTATCAACAAGTTAAGGATTCAAGAAGCAACACAGAAGTTGGCAATGTTGTTAATGTTCTTGATGGAGATATTTCCTTATTTATCAAAGATTATCTAAAATGGCGTAGACAGGGAATAAATGATTAATTTAAAGAACGTTTCATTAGTTTTTCAAGGCGGAAGTGTAGCTATATCCAATATTTCAACAAAAATAGAGGATGGGGAATTTGTATATTTAGTTGGACACTCCGGTAGTGGAAAATCATCATTTTTAAAGCTGTTATATAAAGAATATATTGCAACAAAGGGTGAAATAGAAGTGGCAAATATAGATGTTTCAAAATTACCCAAATGGAAAATACCCTTACTTAGAAGAAAAATAGGGATTGTTACACAAGAGCCACAATTGCTAGAAAATAGAAATACCTCAGAAAATATAGCCTTTGCATTAGAGGTAATGGGAAGCCTGCCAGAAGAAATAGAGGCAAAAACAAATACACTTTTAGATTTAGTAGAGCTTAATGAAAATGCATACAAGTACCCTGGGCAATTATCTGGTGGAGAGGCAACAAGAGTCAGTATTGCAAGAGCACTAGCAAATAATCCAGTTGTTCTATTATGTGACGAACCTACAGGTAATTTAGATCCAGATCTTAGTATTCAGATAGTTTCTTTATTAGAAAAGATTAACAGAGCAGGCACAACAGTAATTATGGCTACACATGATTCCTCAATTGTTAATAGAAGAAAGAAGAGAGTAATAGAACTTAATGATGGAAAAATTACTCGAGATGAAGTAGATGGAAGCTATATAGTAAGGTAATCATGGGTAAATTTTCATACGTCATAAAAAACACAATATTAAACATGAGAAGAACCCCTCTTTTAGTATTTGCAACAATTATTGCTGTTCTAGTATCTAGCTTTCTAGTATTTACTACACTATCAGCGCGTTCTATTGTACAAAATAACACACTGCGTTGGCAGAATGGTGTTCATGTTGTTGTGTTTCTTGATGATAGAGTTACAACTACTGCTCACAAACAACTTGAAGAATCTCTTGAAAGTTATCCTGAAGTAAGAACTGTTGAATACTTTTCAAAATCTGAAGCTGAAGAAGAGTTTAAAACCTTATTTAGCGATCAGCCAGAACTTCTTGCGGAAGTTGATTATGAAATCCTACCCTCCTCTTTAAGAATTAATTTAAATAATCCATCTGATTACACATTGATTATTGATAGACTCGACGGAAATCCAGCAGTTAAAGAGATTAGAACATCTGGTGAAGCTATCGAAAGGCTACTTAGCTTAACAGATACTTTGGTAATTTCAGCTTCTGCCTTTGCTTTATTAATTGGATTTGCTGCTTTTATATTAATTATCAATACATTACGACTTGCTGCATATTCAAAGAAAAAAGAAATTAAAATAATGAGACTCATTGGTGCTTCATCAACATATATAAGGCTCCCATTTATTTTTGAAGCAGTAATTGAGTCATTGATTGGAACAAGCATAGCAGTTGGATTTGGGTGGGCTGTAATTGAATACTCCAAAAATTCAATAGTTGCTGAAAGTATTTTTGATATTAATATTTCTGATGATTACTTAATCTTTTTAACTTTGTCTTTACTCATGTTTTCACTAGTTTTTGGATTGTTTGCATCGTTTGTTGGAATAAGAAAAGCGTTAAATGATTAAAAAAATAACTATATTTTTCACGATTATTTTTTTCATAACATCTTTTTTGTTGCCCAGTAATTTAAGTGCCATTACTGCTGAAGATAGATTAATTGAGGTCGAAAGACAACTTCAAGCAATTGCTGAACAAATTAGCAAATATGAAGGTGAAAGAACTGATCTTGAGAAAGCAATTTTAGCAAATGACAAAGACCTTGCCCAAGTAAATAGTGAATTAGCTGAGGTGCAGAGTAGATTAGTAGCTGTTGAGAAGGAATTAAATAAAGCTCTAGAAAACTACGACTTTGCTTTAAATGATCTTGCAGCAGTACAAGAGACTATTGTTCAAGAGCAAATAAAATTAGGAAAAATAAAAAATGAAATCTCCGATGTTTCTGACGAATTGTTTGAAACTCAAAAAAGTCTTGTTCTTGCTGATGAAAAACTTCAAGAACAAGCAGTAAGCCTTTACATAAATGGTGTTATGAGTCCCACAACTGCGCTATTTATTGAACTAAATGAACTCTCAAATTTTTTAGTTGCATTAGGATATGCATCTACAATAGTTGATTCCGCCTATGCAATAATCGAACAATTAAATGCGCTAGGAACTCTTGCAACAAGTCAAACAGAATTTTTGTCTACCCGTGAAGATGAACGTGTTGAAATTGTTACAAACTTACAAAATGAAGAAGAAAGAAAAAACGAAATCTCTATTGAAGCTGAGGAATTTGCAGATGAAATTGAAGAGAAAAAGGAAGCAGTTGAACGCGAAAAGAGATTGGTAGAATCTAAAAAAGCACAAGTTTTGAGGGCCAGAAAAGACGCTCAAAACTTGCTTAACCAAGCTAATAAAGAACTTGAAAAATTAGATAAAGAACATGCTGATTTAGAAAAACTTGAAGATGCCATCCAAGCTGATATTGAAAGATTAAGTAGTTCTGGCGGTGTTGCCCCCGATAAACTTTCCTGGCCAGTCAGAACAGGCTATGTTTCTAGTGGTTACAAATGGAGAAGACTAGGTGGCACTACAAGTTTTCATGGTGCAATTGATATTGCCGCTTCTAGAGGTACACCAATTTATGCTGCAGGTGGTGGGGTAGTTATACTTGCAAGATACTACGGCAATGCAGGAAGAACTGTATTTATTGATCATGGTGGAGGAATGACAACTTTATATTTTCATATGGACAAAATTTTAGTAGATGTTGGCCAGACTGTAATAACTGGAGATCAGATTGGCACTATTGGTACAACTGGTAGAACTACAGGACCACATGTTCATTTTGAAACAAGATTAAGAAACCCTAGTGCAGCAAATTGTTCTTTGCCTTATTTAGACCCAACTTCTCGTGGTAGAGTCAACCCATACTGTTTTCTAGATTGATGAAAGTATTTGCTGAAAATCGCAAAGCACGCAATTCTTATGAGTTTTTAGATTTCTATGAAGCTGGAGTAGTTCTTTCTGGACCAGAAACAAAAAGTGTCAGAAGTGGCGGTGTTTCAATAGTTGATGCTTTTGCAATCATTGATAAAGAAGAGGCATATATCATGGAAATGAATATCGAGCCATATAAATATTCCGATAATACAGATTATATTCCAAAGTCTCAAAGGAAACTTCTTTTACATAAAGGTGAGATTAAAAAACTTATAGGACTTTTGTCTCAAAAGGGATATACGTTAATTGCAAATAAGGTATTTGAAAAAAATGGATATATTAAAATCGAATTAGGTTTAGCTAAAGGTAAAAAAGATTATGACAAAAGAAAGAAAATTCTAAATAAAGAACACGCAAAAGAAATTAAGAACTATTAAATGCTTTTTCTGTACCAACTCTGATGTCTGGTACTCCAACAAATTTTTCATCAGAATTCTTATAAATAGTTGAAATTGGACCGTATCCACCCATAAGTTTGTTTTCGATTGTAATTTTATGTCCTTTATCTTCTAAAAAGGATATTTCAGGTTCATTTAAGAATTCAAACTTAATATTTGAAGAAGTATTAGATCCAAAATACTCTATCGTCCATCGAGGTTTTTCCATAATCTCCTCAAAACTACTTTCTCCAAGAATATAAGGAAGTATAGTTTGAGCAAGTAACTGAGGTTGATGTCGCCCTCCTCTAGTTCCAGTAATAAAATCTAAGGAACCATCTTTAGACCATATTGTTGGGGATAAAGTATGTAATGGTTTTTTGTTAGGACCTAAGCAATTTGGATGGCCTTTTATTAAATTGAATCCACACCCTCTGTTGTGTAGAAAAAAACCAAAATTTCCAACCCCAATTCGGCTGCCAATACCATAGAAGTTTGATTGAATTAATGAAATACCTAAACCATTTTCATCAACTGCATTCATGTAAGCAGTACCTCCTCCATGAGGCTTTGGAAAAATATATTTTCCGGCAGCATTCTTGTCAAAAAGACTTACTTTATCACTTATATATTCACCATCATTACCTAAAAAGTTTTGATCATTTCCTTGATAATCAAAAGTAATATTGTCCCTGTCAGATGCAAAAATTCTATAAGACTCAATTAATGGATGAAGATATTCCTCTTTATTATTGATCATTTCAAAACCTTTTAAAGTGCTTAATGTTAAGTATCCCTGTGTACTCGGAGGACTAGTCCAACCATCGTATCCATAAATTTTTTGATGTAACGGTTCTCTCCAGGTAGCTTTATAGTTTGATAAGTCTTCTTTAGTGAGAAATTCGTTTACAGAATTAGATATCTCTTTGGCAATTTCACCGTTATAAAAATATTCAAGCCCATTTTCTTTTAATAACTCAAGAGTCTTTCCTAGTTGAGGGCGTCTAATTAATGTATCAATGCTATAGGGTTGACTATCTCTATAGAATGAATACCCTGATTTTTGTCCACTTAATTCTTCACTATGGATATTTAGAGAAATAAATAACTCTTTACTTATTCTGAACCCTTCATGACAGAGGTTTATACCAATATCTAAAATATCTTCAATAGGAATATTTCCATACTTATTACTTAACTCCCTCCAACCTGCAACAGCACCTGGGACAGTTACTGACAGAGGATGGTTTAAAGGGATACTTTCATAATTTGAAAGCAATCCTTGGTGAACATTGCTACCTGAATAACCAGATGCATCGAGAAATTCTGGCTTATTTTTACCAGGGACCCAAACAAGTGCAAATAAATCTCCTCCGATACCACAAGTCTCTGGAGCAACTATTCCTTGGATGAGATTTGTCAATATCGCTGCATCTACAGCATTTCCACCTTTGTTAAAAATTGTTGAACCAAGTTCTGTTGATAAGTAGTGTGGAGAAACAATTACATTGTTCATGTGTTCAATTATAAAGAAAAATTTTAATTTATTTATCACAGAAAGTTACTTGTATAAATCCAATGGTTATAAAATAAATAAGCAATTAAGGAGATAAAATGAAAGATATAAATGCGCAAGAATATAACGAATTGTTAAATTCTGAAGCACCAGTTGTAATTGATTTTCATGCTACCTGGTGTGGTCCTTGTAAAGTTTTAAGCCCAATTTTAGAAGAACTTTCAAGTGAAGTTGAGGGAGTAGAGTTTGTAAAGCTTGATGTTGACCAGCATCCAGAAATTGCTGGAGCAAATGGTGTTATGGGTGTGCCTACAGTTGTAATGCTTAAAGGCGGAGAAGTTAAAGAGAGATTCGTTGGCGTACAACCAAAAGAAGTCATAAAAGAAAAAGTTTCAGCACTAATTTAATTTGCTTAAATTAATTCTTTTTTTCCAAATAGTTCTTTTAACCTTATTTCTGGGTGCTGGGTATTTCCTGTATTCAGAGTTACAAACTTTGTCTGCAGAAGTTGATAATGCTTTAGCGGTCATTGCAGATATACAATCCTTGCTACCCAAGTTAGAGGTTGCCGTTGATACAGTGATCTCACTTGAGACAGCTTTTCAAAGTTTGGCAGGATTGAGTGACATACTTACATTATTGCTAGACCCACTTCAAGGAAATTCATAAAATGAAAATAGATTTTTATACTACTGATTGGTGTGGAGACTGTGTAAGGTCTAAAGCTCTTTTGAATAAATTAAACGTTGATTTTAATGAGATCAATGTTGATGTAAACCAAGAAGCAAACGAATATATCAAATCTTTACAAGTTAATCAAAGAAGGATACCTACTATTGTTTTTGATGATGGATCATTTTTGGTTGAACCATCAGATATTGATCTTGAAAATAAACTAAAAGAATTAAATTACATTTAGTAATCTATGTTAAATCTTTGTTAATCGGTCGTAAGATATTTTATTTGATATAAAATAACCTTTAATTTAAATAAGTGGTTTGTAGTGACTGATAAAAATTTTGAATTTGAAAAGTTTATTAATGAAATACTTGATTTATCCGGTGAAATTGCACTAAACAATTTTAGGAAAATTAGAGACCTAACGCTTAAAGGAGATTTCAGTCCTGTTACAAAGGCGGACGGAGACATTGAACATTTTATTAGAGGTAAGATTTTAGAAAAATATCCAAGTCATAAAATTATTGGAGAAGAATTAGATGATTTTGAGGGGTCAGAAAATATCACATGGTACATTGATCCAATTGATGGAACAAGAAGCTTTGTTGCTGGAAAGCATGACTTTGGAACTCTTATAGCCTTAGTAATTGATAATGAATTGATTGGAGGAGTAATAGATTGTCCAGCCTTAGGAGAAAGGTGGACTTCGTTTAGTTCAAATGAAACGAAGGTAAATCAAAAAATTACGAAATGCAAAGCAGTTGACAATTTAAAAGACGCTGTAATGGCAACGACTTCTAGTCATGAATTTGGAATGAAAAAGTGGAGAGCATATCAATCACTTGAGCAGTCTGTAAAAGTTACAACTACGGGAAGTGATTGTTACAACTATGGCTTGCTTGCTAGTGGATATATAGATATTGTCGCCGAGAGATTAACCGCACCTCATGATTATTTACCACTAATCAAAGTAGTAGAAGGAGCTGGTGGTATCATGACAGATTGGGAAGGTAAAAAGCTAGATTTTAATCAAAGCAATGTATATGTTTTGGCTTCTGGATCGAAGGAAATTCATGAAATGGCTTTAAAAAAATTAGAAATTATTTAATGAAAATACTTATTTGCGATACATTGAACAGCAAAGTTTTAGAAGAACTACAGTCACTTGGTGAATGTGTAGATATCTCTGCATCTAAATCAAAGGATAAAGATTTAGTTTCAGAAATTATCGATGCAGAAGTTGTAGTTATTAGAAGCTCTACCCAATTGACAAAAGAAATAATTGAAAAAGGAGACAAGTTAAAAATAATAGCAAGGTGTGGTGTAGGTGTTGACAACATTGATATAGAGTATGCAAAGTCTAAGAATATAAAAGTAACAAATTCACCATCAGCTAATTTAACTTCTGTTGTTGAGCTCGCTGTTGCTTTAATTATCAATGCAGCAAGAAAAATTAATCTTTCCGATAGTCATTTGAAAGAAGGTAAGTGGGATCGAAAAAAATTTATTGGAATGGAATTATCTGGAAAACAACTTGGAATTGTAGGTTATGGAAAAGCAGGACGCTTACTGTCTGAGGTAATGAAAAGTTTTGGTATGTCAATTGCTTTTTATGATCCTTATGTCAAAGAATGGGATGGCCCTGAAAAAAGATTAGAGCTGAATGAATTATTAAGCACTTCAGATGTAATTTCAATTCATGTTATTAAAACTGAAGAAACAGAGAATCTAATCTCAAAAGAAAAACTTGATTTACTTAAAGAAAGTGCAATATTGATAAATACCTCTAGAGGTGGTGTTCTAGACGAAGATTATTTAATTGAACTTCTAAGATCAAATAGGATATTTGGTGTCGGTCTAGATGTTTACTCAGAAGAACCACCAAAAAATATTGACAATTTTGCAGATATTAATTTAATTACTACTCCACATATAGGAGCATCTACTAATGAGGCGCAACTAAAAGCTGGTTTAGATACTGTAGAAAATATACAAAAAATATTAGCCGGAGATGATTCAGTAGCTCTTTAAATTTTAAAAAAATCTGTTGTATTAGTTTTAAAAAAATACAATAATTAAATAACGAATTAGTTGTTTAGGCTGGCACCAATAACTTTTTCTTACTGATCAAATTTACTTTTTATTGTTTCGTAAGCAGGCCATCCATATGGGATGCATCCTTCAGTTCCTTTACTTTGCTGCATCATGACAGGAGCTATAGCTCCTTCTTTTGGACAACCTACGTGTCCCCAGCCAAGAATATGTCCTGTTTCATGATTAATTAGGTAGATTCTATATGTTTCCATATCATTTTTGAAATCAACAGCGCCGTTTTCCCATCTAAAAAAGTTAAGTACAATATTTTGCTCATTTCTGCATGAGTAGATACTGTTGGTTTCAATTGGTGCGCATAATTCATCAGTTTTTTCTGGTGACGCAAAAATATAAACATAGTCGCTATCTTCGACACTAGTAAGCTGAAAAGATTTTTCAGCAATATTTGTCCAACCAAGGTCATTATTTAGTATAAGAAACAAAAGATTTTTAATACATAAAGAATCAAGACCAAGTGAAGGCTCTATTTTTATTGCGTAATTAAATTTTTCCTCATCCCTTGGATTTACATTTTCAGGTATTACCCACTCTTCTTCAGAATTTTCTTTAATTTGTGTTGAATCTAAACAGCCACCTTTTAGATCTGATGTACCAAGATTTTTAGATTTATTTATTACTGTATCATTTAGAAATATTGCTGTTGTTGTTTCCTCTTGACTATTTTTTATATTTAGTACGCTTGTTACTTCTATTAATTTTTCATTCCAAACCGCGAGGTCTGACTCAATGCTTAAAGAATCGAGTATATTTTCAACATCTTCTTCATTTAAGTTTTGATAATTTGAAATAAAATAACTTTGAGCATAAGCATAATGAGATGCGTATGTTGTACTTTTTTCATCTATATTATTAAGTACAGACAACCATTCATTAAGACAATTTTCAGTTAGGCTAAACCAAGACCCAAATTTTATACATTCGTCACTTATCGAAAGTAGTTCACTGTCAATAAATTCTCTCAAGCTAATATCTAATGCATTAAACCTATCAATTTCTATTTGTATTTGAGTAGTTGTTGAAGTTACAGTGGTTTCTACTTGTGTTGTATCACTTTGTTGATCAAGTGAATCACTTAAAAAATTAAAAGCGAAAAAACTTACACCAAGCAAACTTATTAACAAAATTGATGATTTAATAGTTTGATTCATACAACTTATGTTAAAAGGATATTATCTTCTTATAAAGGAAATTATTTTTTGTATCCTTTTTCATCTATAAAATCCTCAGCTTCTAATCCAAGCCCATCAGCAACTCTATTTATATAATTAAAGTAAGAAATTATTTGTACTATCTCTGAAACTTCCTTATCAACATATCCAAATTCTTTAATTTTTTGTACGTCTGATTTATCAATTTTCCCAGGATTAAGTGTTAATTTTTCAGCAAAGTAGCAGATAGCTTTTTGTTGTTCTGTTAAACCACTTTCCTTCCAGTTAATAGCTACTTCATCAACTAATTTTTGATCTTTTGTCTCCGACCGGAGATCATATAAATGGGCTCTTATTCAGTATTCACATTCATTGGAAATTGAAGTAACTACTGCAAGCAGTTCACGATCAAAGCGTGGAACGTTTGAATTTCCAAACATTGTTGAATTATAGAGACGCATTGAGTCTCTGAGTATTTCTGGAGTTTGTGACTGTATTGTTAATACATTCCATATTCTTCCAGCTCTTCTTAAGCCTTTTTCGTATTCTTTTTTTAAAAGTCCAGTTGAATTTTTAAAATCAAATAATTTTATGAAAGCCATATTGTCTATTTTTACTTAAAATAATACTGTATGCAACTTTCAAAAGAACTTAAAAAAGCAATTGATAATAATGCTTTCTGTGCAATTTCAACTCATTTGAATGATAATGAAATCCAAACGCATCTTATGTGGGTTGACTATCAAGATAATTGCATACTTATTAATACCGAAAAAGATAGAAAAAAAACAGAGAATATAAGAAAGAACTCAAGTATTTCATTAGTAGTTTTTCATCCAACAGCAATGTATTCCAGCTGGGAGATTAGGGGAGAGGTGACAGAAATAATTTCTGAAAAATCAGCTGATGATCATATTGATAAACTCTCTATCAGATACACGGGAAAACCATACAGAAGAGAACTAGATCAAGCTTGGGACTACGACAAAATTAAAAGTAGGGAACTCTGGAAGATTACGCCAAAAAAAATAAACTCGATGCTTAGACCTCAGGCAAAATCTACTTCTGAGTAAAACTTTAAAAACGGATTGTTCTCAAATGCACTCTGGTCTTCACCAAGATATTGCTTAATTAAATTCTCAGCATCTAAAGATATATCCCCACCTCTTGAATCTATGTGTCCTGACTTTCTAAATAATTCTTGAGGAATTTTTTTCATAAATCTTTTAAAATTTTCTTCTGAAATTCTTAAATATTTTGCGAGGGAAAGTTCAACTTTGATTGATTGAGGGAGTACATTACAGCTAAATACATATAGCGATGCAAACATGGACCAATCTAAGCTTGATGGCCTTCTTCCTTTTTCAAAAACTGTAAAGTCGTAATTTGGAAAGTAAGTATATGGAGAGTATGCAAGGCCTGCTTTATCAGACAAAATTTTGTATATATATCGATCTAGCAATTTGATATCAAGGTTTGGTATGTGTGACTCTATACTATTTTTACTTATTTGAAATTCACTTTCAACAGGGGAGATTCCAATGTTATTTATCGTAATTTTTCCAAAATAATTTTCAATTTCAACGATTAATTCAACATTATTTGGAATAAAAACCAATCCGTCATTATCAGAAGAATCAATAGTTACCGATAGTTTTTCATTTAATTCAAAGCTATTGTTATTAATTTTCATATTTAAAATATTTCAATTCTCAAGTATAATTTTAGAGCTAATAAAACTGTATGGGGGTGAACTGGCTTCGACTTTGAAGTGAGTCTCTCAGTAGCGAGTCGAGGGTCCTAGGGCCTCGTAAAAAACGTAGGAAAACAATATAACTGCCAAACCTAAGTTGGCTTTAGCAGCATAAGCTGCTCGTCACCTATCGGGGTTCCCACCTCGGATAGCAATGGCGTCGAAATGTGGGATGCTTAGTTAGGATACCGACTAACTACTAAGATTAAGGTAAACCTTTCAGGCCATAGGTTCCGATAACTAGCTTGATCGTATTTTATCGGATGCACTCGGAGAAGCTGTTAGATAGCTTGGAAGGACCGGGGTTCGACTCCCCGCACCTCCACCAATGAAAAAAGTATATACACATGCAGTTATTGGCGCAGGCATTGTAGGTTTATCAGCAGCATTGAAACTTCAAAGTCTAGGGAACGATGTATTAGTTTTAGATAAAGAAACCTCTCCTGGAAAACATCAGTCTGGAAGAAATTCCGGAGTCATTCATTCTGGAATTTATTACAAACCGAATTCATTTAAATCTAATTTATGCATAAGAGGCAGAGAATTGTTATTGGAATTTCTAGAGGAAGAAAATATCCCATTCAGACTAGAAGGCAAAATTGTTGTAGACACTGATGTGAATAAGTTATCTTCTTTGGAGGAAAGAGCAACTCAATTAAGTATGGAAGATGTAAAAGTTTTGGAAAAATCAGATATATTAACACTTGAGCCATACTGTAAGTTTGATAATGCTCTCCATGTTCCACAAGCTGGTGTTGTAGATTATGGTGTGGTTACAAAAAAATTAGCTTCAAAGTTTCAATCTCTAGGTGGAACAATAGAATATTTTCAGAAAATTAAATCAATTAAAACCAAGAATGATTTAAAAATTCTCGAAAGTAACAACTCCATTTTCCAATCTGAATTTTTAATTAATTGCGCGGGGCTGTATTCAGATAATATTGCACAACTAGATAATATTGAACCAGAATTAAGAATTATTCCTTTCAGAGGTGAGTATTTTACAATTGCTGAAGAGAAGAGTCATCTTGTTAATAACATGATTTATCCTATCTCTGATCCAGACCTTCCTTTTTTAGGAATTCATTTGACCAAAACTGTTGATAATAAAATCGAAGCCGGTCCGAATGCTGTTTTAGCATTTGCTAAAGAGGGATATGACTGGTCAAAAATTAATATTTCCGAGTTTAGTAAAACTATTTTTTACTCTGGTATGTGGAAATTAGGAAGAAAATATTTTTCAACAGGAATATCTGAAATGTATAGGTCACTTAATAAAGATGTTTTTTTAAGAGAGATTTTAAAATATATCCCTGAAATTACTAAAAAAGATTTAACTCCAAGAATTGCTGGAGTTCGAGCCCAAGCTGTAGGCAAAGATGGTTCACTAATTGATGATTTTGTATTTGAAAGGAAGGAACAGTCTCTACACGTTCTGAATGCACCAAGTCCTGCGGCTACAGCATCTTTAGCTATCGGAGAACACATCGTAAAAGAGATTGGTTAAATTTTTTCTCCGGTTTGAACTGCCCATAATTTAGAGTAGACGCCTTCAATATCTAATAATGATTCATGATTACCAGACTCAACAACAGAACCATTTTCTAATACATATATGATGTCTGCATTTCTTACAGTTGAAAGCCTATGTGCAATAACAATAACAGTTCTATCTTTTTTAAGAATGTCTAAAGAACGCTGAATAGCGGCTTCAGTTTCATTATCTACTGATGAAGTTGCTTCATCTAAAATCAAAATTTCAGGGTTTTTAAGAATTGCTCTAGCTATTGATATTCTCTGCCTTTGTCCACCAGAAAGTTTCTGGCCTCTCTCACCTACAATTGTTTCTTCCTGTTGAGGCAAATTATTTATAAACTCATCAGCTTCAGACTTTTGTGCCGCATTCCATACTTCACTTTCTGATGCATTCAAATCCCCATAGGCTATGTTTTCAATCACAGTTCCTTCAAACAAAAATACATCTTGACTGACTAAGCCAATCTTCCCTCTAAGAGATGAAAGTTCAATGTCTTTTAAACTATTTGAATCGTATGATATTGAACCATTATTAATTTCATAGAGCCTTAACAGGAGTTTTATTAAAGTAGATTTACCAGAACCGGTACTTCCAACAATTGCAGTAGTTTGCCCAGCATTAATCGTTAAGTCAACATTATTTAATACATTAAAGTTATCAACATATGAGAATGAAACATCTTTTAATTCAATTTTGTTCTGAAGTTTTTTGAATTCTATATCTCCATTACCTATTTCTGAGCTTTCATTTTTAAGTGAAAATATTCTATTAAAAGACGCCATCGCTCTTTGATATAAATCAAATGTGTCACCCAATTCAGTTAATGGCCACAATAATCTTTGTGTAATAAAGAGAAGCACTGAGTAAGTTGCAACTTTAATCTCTCCATCAAGAGCAAGAAACCCACCAATTAATAAAGTTGCTGTGAATCCGAACAATATTGCAACTCTGATAATTGGAATAAATGCAGCAGATAATTTTATTGCATGGTAATTTGCACTTTTTACCTCATTTGAAGAGGTTTCAATTCGTTCTAATTCTTTCACTTCTCTAGTAAAACTTTTAACATTTAGAATTCCTGAAATTGAGTTTGAAAGGTTTGAATTTAAGGTTTCTATTGATTCTCTAATTCTTTCGTATCTGCTGGCAATAGTTGAAGTAAATTTGAATGAACCAAAAATAATAATTGGTATTGGTATAAATGCGAATGTAGCAATTAATGGTGAAATATATAAAAATGTTCCTCCTATAACAATTACTGTTGTTGCTGTTTGTAATAATTTGTTTGCTCCAGTGTCAAGAAATCGCTCAAGCTGATTCACATCATCATTAAGAATTGCCATTAGTCTTCCAGATGATTTATTTTCAAAATATTTCATGTCCAGGCTTAAAACATTTTCAAACGTTTCGGTTCTTAAACTGTGTTCTATATCTTGAGAAATCCCCCTCCATGTAACTGCAGAGAGGTAATCAAATAAAGATTCAAGACCCCAAATTATAAAAGTTAGAATGGCGAGAATTACTAGCTGTCTTCTCCTGTCAGGTACTCCAAAAGATGCTAAAAAAGATTCATTTCCCTCAACAACGATGTCAATAGCTACACCAATTAACACAGGAGGAGCAAGGTCAAATAGCTTATTTAGAATTGAATAAACAATTCCACGTTTAGCTTTTGTCTTTTGCTGTTGTGAGTAAACAAATAAATGTTTTAAGTTACTTTTAGTCATTAAATAATATTACTTAATCAATTACTAATCTTATTAATGCCGTCTCTAATTTCTTTTAATAATTGAACTTCTTTTGATTCTGCTACAGCTTCTGTTTCGACTTCTTCATCGTCTACCATGTCTTCAAAATGGTTATATGCTTTTATTACTAAAAACATTACAAAAGCAATTATTGTGTAGTTTATAATCTCACCTAAAAAAGCACCAAAACTTCCTGCCTGAACCCCAGATGCAGGATCTACATCACCAAATAGCCCCAAATTATCTAAATTTGGTAAATTAATTATTAAACCTATTAATGGTTCAATCAATCTTTTGGTAAATACATCAACGAGAGATTTGAAGGATGCACCCATTACAAAAGCTACACCAAGTTCAACTACGTTCCCTCTATTAATGAAGTTTCTAAATTCTTTTATCAATTTTCCTCCGTTTGTTTTAATAATTTATAGAATACATGTATTCTTAATACCTATGAAAAAATATTTTGTTACTTTTTTAGCATTCATTATGGTTGCTTGTTCGGGATCAACGGAGTCAACTAATCAAGTTGAAGAAGTTGTAGATTCTACAACAACCACAACAACAAGCACAACTACAACAACATTAGCCCCTGTAGTTATTGAAGAACCTTTTGCACTTGATGAGTTTGGTATAGAGCTTCTTGAGATGGCACCAGAAATGAAAGCCCAATTTGATGATTTAATAAGTTTTGTAGAAAAAAGAATTGGATTAAAGTTTTTGGAATATCCTCTTTACAATCTTTATACATTAAATGGCTATCAAGAATACAATGCTGTCTCGTATCTCGATGATTTTGATGAAGATTATGAGGAGGGTGAATGGGAACGTGCAGTACTCTCAGAAAACATGTGGGGTCTCACTGAAGCAACACCTGATGAGCAAAAAAATCTTATAGTTGAATTTCAGAGATGTGCGTCAGCAGGTTCATATAATTTACTAGATAGAATTTTAAGAGTTCCTATTCAAAAAGGACAAACAAAACTTAATTTATGGGAACAAAGGGTGATAGTACATGAACTAGTGCACTCACTTCAAGGCCAGCATTTTATGATATCTGAGTGGTATCAAGAAATGAAAGATTTAGATGATTTTTCATACTACCCAGGTCTACGTGCACTAATGGAAGCTCAAGCTGAAATTGTTGAGACAAGATGGACAGACGCTCTTGATCAATACGATAGGCAACAAATGAACTCTCAAGCACCAAATATTGTTTGTAGAGTATCACTTCCTTCATACTTTTATATACCTAATGATCTTTATTATTCTTTTGGTCCTCAACTGGCAAAAGAGATAGTTAAAAAATCCAAAATGTCAGGTCTTAATGATGCTCTTTCTGTATATATGAATTCCGGTTTAAATACCCTACCGACATCTGAGCAAATCTATGATAGTGAAAAGTATTTCTCAGATGAAAGATACCAGACAATAGAAATCTCAACAATAGAGATAGAAGGTTACGAATTAGTTGATGAGGGTAATCTTGGAGCTCTTGATATAGTCTATTTACTACAAGATACTATAGGCCGTGTAGAGTCAACTAGAGCAGCTATTGGTATTGGCGGTGGTTCTTGGAAAGACTATGAGGACTCAAATGGAAACCTGTTGATGTCTGTAAAAATTTCTGGAGACACTTCTAAAGATTTATCTGAAATTTATGACGCTTATATTCTTTGGGCATCTGAACAAAGTAGGTTTGAAAGTGTTGAGGACTTTAATGGTGGTAAGTTGTTTAAAGGTTCTACAAATGTATGGATCTCTACAGATGGTAAATTTGTAAGATTATTTTTGACACAGAATGAATCAATCTTAAATGAGGTATCTCAGCAATTAAGCAGTTTCTAGGTTGTGAGTACTTTTTACATATGTGCAACACCAATTGGAAATTTGTCTGATGTTTCGCAAAGACTTACAGAAACCTTAAAAGAAGTTGATGTTATTTATTGTGAAGATACAAGAAGAGCTGCAAAGCTTTTAAATCATCTTGGTATAAAAAAAGAAACTAGATCTTACTTTTTAGGAAATGAAGTACAGAAAATAGAAGAAATAAAAAATCTTCTGAAAAGTAAAAAAGATGTAGCTTTGATTTCAGATGCTGGAACACCACTAATTTCTGATCCAGGAAGTTTTTTGATAAAACATTTAGTACAAGAAAATTTTAATATAGTTTCAATACCAGGACCGTCAAGTGTTTTGACTGCACTGACCATTTCAGGTTTTGAAATAAATGAGTTTCAATTTTTAGGTTTTGTTCCAAAATCTCAAAAAGAAAAATTAGAGTTTATAGTAAAGCTCTTTAACTCATCAATGCCAACTGTTTGCTATACATCACCAAATAGAATAAAAAAGGATTTAGATTTTTTTGATAGTCAAGGATTAAATTCTGAAATAGTTATTTGTAGGGAGTTAACTAAAAAGTTTGAGACAATTTACAGAGGAAAAGCCTCGGAATTGAAACAACAATTTGAATCTGATGTAAAAGGAGAGATAACAATAGTCATCGGTCCCTCTACAAGTCAAAACGAAATTAATTTGGAGTTGGATAAGGCTATTAAAATATTAATAAAAAACAATGTATCTAAAAAAGATATTTCTAAAGCTTTATCTTTAGTCACTGAGTATTCAGTAAATGATCTTTACAATAAAATTAAAGATTTTTGATCTCTTCAATACATTTAGAACATAAAAATTTTTTTCCTAATTGAAATTTAATATTTTTAGATTCACAGATTCCACAAATTTGAAACCCCTTCGATATAACAAGATTTTCACCTTCGACATACATAGAAATTTGATCATTATGCTCAATATTCAAGGCTTTTCTTATGGATTTAGGAATAACAACTCTTCCCAGGTTATCAATTTTGCTTATATTGCCTTTACTCATAATTTTTTTTAATCCTATTCTTATATAGTAGTGAATAATTATGAAACTTTAGACGAAATAAAATGGGTAGATACGCATTGCCATTTACAGTTAATAGGTAGTGCAATAAATGAACAAGATATTATAAATTTAGAGTACTTTATCATCCCTGGAATAGATGTTCCCTCTTCATTAAAAGCCAGAGAGTTCTCACAAACTTATCCAGAAAAATCATATTGGTCTGCGGGGCTTCACCCTCATGAAGCTGACTCATTAGAAGGTGTAAAAAATGAGTTACAAAAATTAATGGATGAAGCTGATTTAATTGGTGAGACTGGCCTTGATTACTATAGAAATTTATCATCAAAAGAAAATCAAATGAAGAATTTTGAATTTCATATTGATGTAGCAAAAGAATTAAATAAACCCCTAATTGTTCACTGTAGGGATAGCTTTTCAGATGTTTTTGATACTTTGAGTAGTAAAGATACTGCAAACCCGATTATCTTGCATTCATGGACTGGGGGAAATAAGTGGACTAAAAAATTTATTGAACTGGGTGTCTATTTTTCAATTTCTGGAATTGTAACTTACGATACTGCACATGATTTACAAGCTGCAGTAAAAAACATCCCAATAGACAAGTTACTTTTAGAAACAGATGTTCCCTATCTAGCCCCACAACCATTTAAAGGTAAAAGAAATAATCCTACGTATATTAAATATACTGGAGCAAAGCTAGCAGAGCTGGTTGACTTAACGCCAAGTGAACTTTCTAAGGTTACAATTACAAACACCAATAAAGTAATGAATCGAGAAATGTCATGAGTGAATATTTTTGGATAGAGAAATTAAAAGATAAACCAAAATATAAACTTGGACAAAATTTTTTAATAGATACAAACATTTCAAGAAAAATTACAAAATTAGTTCAAGGCCAACTGGCTGATCCAATTATAGAAGTAGGTCCAGGGACTGGCTCATTAACTAATGAATTACTTAAAGATAACTACAGAATCAAAGCTGTCGAGGTAGACAAAGCAGCATCAGATGTATTACAAGAAAGATTTTCGGGAATACCAAATATAGAAATTTTCAACGAGGATGCAATGGTGTTTGATTACCAAACTTTAACTGGACCCTGGTGGATATTTGTCTCTAATTTGCCGTATAACATTGGCACACGTTTATTAGTAAATCTTATTACTGAAGTGCCTGTGATCCATAGATATGTAGTGATGGTCCAAAAAGAAGTTGGCGAGAGAATGGTTGCTAAAACAGGAACAAAAGATTATGGATCGTTATCTGTTTTGTTTCAGTTGTTTACTGAAACAAAGATACAATTTGATGTCTCAAAAAATTGCTTCTATCCACAGCCAAAAGTAACCTCAACTGTAGTAACCATTCAAAGGGAAAGTCTGTTTGATGAAGAAATTAGGTTAAAAGCCTTTGAAATATCTAAAATTGCATTTCAGCAGAAACGAAAAAAGATTAGAAGTTCATTAAGTTCGATAGTCAATGAAGATCAACTTAGCAAACTTAATTTAGACGCAAATTTACGTGCGTCCGATTTGAGTCCAGAAGATTTTTTATTAATTGCTGAGGAATCAAATTGAAATTAAGAACATCTGCAAAAATAAATTTGAATTTGGAAATTTTTTCTGAAAAACAAGACAATTTACATGAACTATCTTCTCTGATGATTCCTATTGATATATTTGACGATATAGAAATTGAAGAATCAATAAGTGATACTATCAATTTCAGTGATGAAAATCTCAATTTAATTGAAAGCACGATTCATAAAGCTTTAAAACTATTAAGGAAAAATAATCCATCTTTTGATAAAAGCTTTGATATCTATATAGATAAAAAAATTCCTTACAATAGTGGACTTGGTGGTGGAAGCTCTGATGCAGGTGCAGTAATTCGCTATCTTTGTGATAATTATGAATTAGATTTACCTTCAAATCTTGAAATAGTTCGTGAAGTAGGTAGTGATGTTCCATTTTTTATTGCAGGAGTTTCTGCAGTAATTCAGGGGATTGGTGAGATTGTAGAACCATTAGATTTAAATACAGACTTAGATTTGCTAATTGCAGTACCCAAAGTTGGACTGAGCACTAAGGAAGTATTTGATTCATTTGATACCTTGGATTCTAAAAATAGGGATACAGACACATGGAATAAAATTGAGATTTTTAATGATCTTTGGCCAGCTGCTACCAAGGTATATCCTGAACTCAAAACTTTAAGAGAGGTTCTTCAAGAAAGATATCAAAGCAAATTTTTTATGTCTGGAAGCGGATCATCGTTCTTTTCTATTATCCAAGAAAGAGAAGAATTAAAATCTGAATATGAAAATTTAAGTTTTATTCAATATTGTAAAAAAATTGATTGTAGTTTGTATCAGAATGATGATTAATATAAGTTTATAACAAATGGGGGATGGTGTAATTGGCAACACATTGGGTTTTGGTCCCAACGTTGAGGGTTCGAGTCCTTCTCCCCCAGCCAGTATATTGTAAATGAATGTATCAGTCGTAGTATTAGCAGCAGGTAAAGGGACTAGGATGAAGTCCGCCTTACCAAAAGTTTTACACGAAGTTCTTGGTAAATCAATACTTGCACATTCATTGGATACACTTTCTTTCATTGAAAACCAATATGTAGTTGTAGGCCATGAATCGGATATGGTTATTGATTCATTACCTTCTTCAACAAAACATATATTACAGAAAGATCAATTAGGCACAGGACATGCAGTTTCTTCTGTTGTTAGCAGTGAAATATTTGTTGAAAACAAATCTGAATTTACATTAGTTGTTCCAGGTGATGTTCCAGCCATTGATGCCAAAGACATTGAACTTCTTATAGGCGAAGTAAAAACTAAATCATCACCAGTAGGATTCCTTACTTCAGTAGTTGAAAATCCACATGGTTATGGAAGAGTTGTTAAAAATAATGAAGAGATAAGAATTGTGGAGGAAAAAGACTGCAATGATGATGAAAGAAAAATTAATGAAATCAATTCAGGTATTTATTGTTTTAATACAGATTTCTTAATTGAGAATATTGACTCCCTAGATACTAAAAATGCTCAAGGAGAATTTTACTTAACTGACTTAATAGGTATTGCAAATAATCAAAAACAAGATATCGTTATAGTACAAGTAGATGATGATTCAATTAAAGGAATAAACTCTATGAGTCAACTAAACGAAGTTGAAGACATAATGCAGAAAAAATTAATTGAAGGTTTCATGGAACAAGGCGTTTATTTTCAAGATCCTACTTCTACTTACATTGACTCTGAAGTAACTATATCTTCTGGGACAAAAATATTAGCTAACACTCATTTAACTGGTAAAACTAGTATCGATGCTGACTGTGTAATTGGTCCAAATGCTCAAATCAATGATTCCAGTATTGGAAAAAATTCAACAGTAGTAAATTCTGTAATAGATCAATCAACAATCCAAGAAAATGGAAACATAGGACCATTTGCTCATATCAGACCCGGTTCTGAACTTGGAGAGGGAGTTAAAGTTGGTTCGTTTGCAGAAACTAAAAAGTCAAAAATAGGAAAAGGAAGCAAAGTTCCTCACCTCGCCTATGTTGGGGACGCTGAGCTGGGGGAGAATGTTAATTTCTCTGCCGGTTCAATTACTGTAAATTACGATGGAAAAGAAAAGCACAAAACTGAGATCAAAGATGGTGCATTTATTGGTTCAGATGTGATGTTAGTTGCCCCAGTTACAATCGGAGAGGAATCTATGATTGGAGCAGGTTCCGTTATTACTAAAGATGTTCCATCAAAAGCTTTGGGAATTGAGAGAAATAATCAAAAAAATGTCGAAGGATATGTTGATAGGAAAAAGAAAAAATGATTGAGCAACCAGGTAAGAAAAAGATGCTTCTATTTTCTGGCTCTTCAAACGAAGAGCTTGCATCTAATGTCGCATCTAATCTTGGTACCGAAGTGTCGACTGTAGAATCTAAAGAGTTTGCTAGTGGCGAGATTTACATCAGATTAAATGAAAGTGTAAGAGGTGCAGATTGTTTTGTTTTACAGAGTCACTCTGGAGATATCAATAAAACAATTATGGAACAACTAGTTTTAGTTGATGCTTTGAAAAGAGCTTCTGCAAAAAGAATAACTGCAGTTCTCCCTTTTTATCCATATTCAAGACAAGACAAGAAGGCATTACCTAGAGAACCAATCACTGCAAGGTTAATTGCCGATATGTATATAGCTGCTGGTGTAGATAGATTAGTTTCAATAGATTTACATACACAACAAATACAAGGATTTGTGGATCAACCGTTTGATCACCTAACCGCGATGCCATTATTTGTAGATTATTTTAAAGAAAAGTTTGATGGTCCAATTTCAGTAATTTCTCCTGATGCTGGTGGAGTTGGAAGAGCGACAACGTTTGCAAAACATTTAGAAGCTTATGTAGGTTTTGTACACAAAAAGCGAGATCCAAAGATTCACAATGAAGTAAAGTCATTTACTGTAATCGGAGAAGTTGAGGATAGGCACGTAATTATTTTGGATGACATTATTGATACTGGAGGCACTATTGCAGCTGCATCTAGAATTATCAAAGAAAAAGGCGTAAAGTCGGTAAATGTTGTTGCCACACATGGTATTTTCTCTGATGGATCTGTTGAACAGTTAAAGGATGCACCGATTGATAAAATAATTGTTACAGATACTTTAATTCAAAATGGAAATTCAAAAGAAATTGGTAAAGTAGAGGTTCTTAGCGTTTCAACAATAATTGCTAATGCACTAACATCAATATTTACTGATGATTCAGTGTCAGCTTTGTTTATGGGTGAAAACGTTTTATAGGAGAAGATATGGCTAAAAATTTAATTGCAAAAATATATATGGTAGGTTCTACTGCAGGTGTTGAAGTTGAAATTAAAGATAAAGAAAAATTTTTGGAAGAATTAAAAAAATTATCATCTGAAAATGATTTTTACATGCATTCTGATGATGACGGTGAGATAGCAATTAATACATCTCTAATTCAGGCAATAGAATTTAGTGATGATACAGATGGTAAAAGAGGAGCGGGTTTAGTTTCTAACGGTTAATTACTAGACCAGTTTTACGGTAGTGCCTTCTAATAGATTTACGCTCTTCCTCAGTAGTACCGCCCCAGATTCCAGAATCTTGATTGGTTCTTATTGCGTAGTCTAGGCATTCATTGACTACAGGACATTCCATGCAAATTGCTTTAGCCTCATTGGCTTGTTTCATTGCTTTCATTGACGAGCCGACAGGGAAGAAGAGATCAGTGTCTGCGTACACACAGCCACCCTCTAACATCCAGTCTTCTTGTTCGAAGTCAATATTTAACATTTACACATACTTCCTTACTTTGTGAAATATTTCACAAGCTAGTTACTTAATAGTACTAAACTCGAATTTATATGGAGGCATTTTGAGAAAAATTTTTGGCCACAGAGGTTTACCTCGTATTTACAAAGAAAATACGTTTACAGGTATCAATAAAGCCTTTGAATACTGCGATTTTGTTGAAATTGATGTTCGATTAACAAAAGATAATAATTTGATTCTATTTCATGATCCCAACATTGGAGACAATTTAATTAAAGATTTAACTCTTGTAGAGATAGATATCTTGTTAAACGATGGATCGTTAGAAGATTGTTTATTAACGACTAGAGATCAACTCCAAGGAAAAATAAATTTTGAAATAAAGACCAATACGTTAGATGAATCACAAATAGATATATTATTTCAAAAAATGCTTTCAATTATAGATCCTTACGATATCGTTTCTTCGTTTAACTGGAAAGCAATACAGTCATTTAAAGATTTATTTAACTGCAGTTATGGAATAATTTTTGATAAAGAAGAGGAGTTGTTTCAAGCACAATCATTATCGAACCATGATGAAGACTTATTTTTTATGGCTCACCACACTTTGATAGACAGCAGAAATTTTGACCTACCAAAAGAAAAAACAGTTCTCTGGACGGTAAATGATGAGATCGATTTTCAGCGATATATGGAAATGGAAATATACGGAATTGTCACAGATATTCCTGATACAATGCAGTTATATAGAAAGTGAGACTATGGCTTTAATTGATGAATTAAGTGATGCTTTAAAAGAAGCTATGAAGGCAAAAGATAAGCCTAAATTAGATGCTATTAGACAAGTACAAACTGAGATTGCAAAAAAGAAGTCTGAAAAAGGCGAAGAAGCGACAGATGAATTAGTTCTTGGAGTTATATCCTCTTATGTGAAAAAAATGACAAAAGCTGTAGAAGAATATAAATCACTTGGTGATAGAGGCACAGAGATGGCAGATAAGATTCAATTCGAGATAGATTTCCTAAGCGGTTGGCTGCCAGAGCAATTAAGCGAGGAAGAAGTTGTAGCAATTATCGATGCAGTACTTTCTGAAATGGGAAATGTTGACATGTCTCAAATGGGTAAAATTATCGGTGCTGTGATGGCAAAAGCAGACGGTCTTGACGGGTCTGTTGTAAGTAAATTAGTCAGGGAAAAAATCTCCTAAAAATTATTTTGAACTAGAAATATTTCTATTTAAAATTCGTCCCTATGGCAAATTTTCTAAAATATTTTTTTGGTGTAGGCATTATATTATCTATTTTATTAGCTTCTGTCTTTGGTGCTAAATCAAACACAATCTTCGAAACTAAATCGATGGAAATTCAATACTCTGATTGTGAAGAAAGAGATTACTCAACTACTAATTTCTTAGATGTAAGCAATATTCAACAATTTTTAAAAAATGAAAATTTTTTCGAGGGAAAAATAAGTGGCATTCTAGACGATGCTTTGCTCTCATCTATAAAAGCATTTCAAAAATTCACCGGTATTCGGGTAGACGGAATTATTGGACCATCAACCCACAAAGCTATGACTAGTTTTGATCCATGTAAAAAGACAGTTAATGCAATTTTCATTGAATGCGATGGATATCTTGCATATAACGAATGTGTTTGGTTTTTTGATAATCAAAATTTAGCTACAAAAATAAGTTCAACAATAACGACTACAACCACAATTCCATCAGAGGATATATCAAATATGGTCGATTGTGATGATGGTGGAAAAATGTGGCATGGAGATCAAGGGACATTATGGAATCAAGCTGGAGAATCTATAACTTACAATAATTGTGATGAACATAAAGATGCAAAGAATAGAGGTTATGACTTTACAGAGAAACCTATACCGGGCATCACTCCTGGAGTAGGTTATCCTGAAACTACATCTTCAGCGCCTTCTTCAACACCTGCAAATTATCCAACGATTAATAATTTAGGTTCAGTAACTATCGCAGAAAACCAGACCTCTGTTGTCACCATTAGTGCTACAAATCCAGCATCTGGCTCAATGACTTATGCTCTTTCTGGCACAGATGCACATTTGATGACTGTAGATTCAGATGGAGTAATTGTTTTAAACTCTGACGCAAATTATGAAGAAAAATCTAGTTACAGCCTTACAGCGGAGGTAACAAATAGCAATGGAACTACGAGTGAAGCATTTACGATAAACGTTTCTGATACTAGTGAGGATGGAATAATTGATTTACTTTATGTTGCTGCTGGAGGGGCAAGAGACATTGATGAGAGTACAATGAATACCAGCATTGACGATGATATAACTACCAATAATACTATATTTACAGATAGCCAAGTTGACATTACCTACACAAAGCGAGCATTTTTAGATTCAACTGAAACTTTTAATGTCACAGCTAACCAACAGTTCTATGATTTGTGGCAGGACTCTGACGACTCAAAGAACAAAGTAAAGTATGGGGCAGATTATGTAGTTTTTTTTAGTGGAAAAGTAGCCAATCCTGATCCGACCGATTTCTCTTACCGTTACGGTCCTTACAGCGGGTTTAACCCCAATGGAATTCTCGACTCATCAATTGACAATACTACAAATTGGTCTGCTAATGTAGGAGGTAATCTCTTAGTTACATATGCATATTTTAGTTGTAATGCTTTTACCTTAGTATGTACTGGACCATTAATTGCAGCAACTGCTCATGAGCTTGGTCACAATCTAAATGGTAACCACTCAAGAACACAGATCTCTTCTGCGGCTAGTGGTAGTGGATATAACTTTGGCTATCAGGGAGGAGTTTATCAAGATGGTTTTGTTACAATAATGGCTTATAACGGTCGAGCGTTTGAACAAGGTAATGACTATTCTCAGAGCAGTACTGGTACATTTTCAAATCCTGATATTAACTGTACAGGAGATCAGGGAACCTCGTATCCTTGTGGAGTTGAGAATGAAGCTGATTTTGCAAGATATTTAAATGAAAATAAATTTAAATATCAGGATATGCTCCATAGGACAAATTTAGGAGAAACTACTGATACTTACTCCATATTATCAACTGCTTATTTCCCGCTAAATGACGGTGGAACAGCAACATTTACTGATGGTTCAAATACTAAAACTTTTTACACAATAAAAGGGTCTGACACAACTGTCTCAAGTACGACATATCAGACCTTTAAATGGTGTGATGATGCAACTTGTAATTTATCTGGTTCCGATAAAAAAATTGCTCTAGAGATTTATGTAAACAATGGTAATTATTATCTTAAGTCACAACATTTTGATCAACATTATGGACTAGGTTCTGCTGGTGGTTCGGTTGCTCTTACCTTTACAGCACCCTGTTTGTTTATGGAGAAATATCAAATTCTTGGTGATTACGCAGAAGCTGATTGTAATTCGTCGGTTCAATATTTTGATGCTACAGAGGGAAATTCATACAACTTCCACAATTATACTTCTAAAGAATTAGCCTATTCCCCTTATGGCTCATATGATACAAAAAAATTCCAGTACACATACTATGACCGAGACAGCCATGTCATTGAAAGATATGTATTCTGGCTCTCAGACCAGGTAGGTGTTGTAAAATTTTTGGATTCCAATGACGTGTTATGGAGGCTAACTGCAGTAGATTCAGATGGAGATGGTACTGACAATGCGGCGGATACAGATGATGATGGTGATGGAGTAGCTGATACTTCAGATGCATTCCCTCTTGACCCCAATGCTAGTTCAGATGCCGATTCCGACGGCATAGCTGATGGTGATGAATAAAAAACTGTTGTTTCAATCTAAATAACATTTATCCTTACTAAATATGGAAAATAAATCATTTAATGTAGCAGTGTTGGGTGCTGGCAATATTGGTTCAGCTGTTGTTACACGCCTCATGAATTTAGATAAAGAAATAGTTGAATTGAATGTTGTAAAAGTATTGGTCAAAGATACGAGTAAAAAAAGAGAGATCTCTAGTGAAATATTGACCGATGATTTTACAGATATTTTAAATGATGAAACTATTGATTTAGTCATAGAGGTACTTGGTGGTGTTGAGCCTGGAAAAGAATACATAAAGGCACTTCTTAGTAACGGAAAAGCAGTTATCACTGCTAACAAAGACATAATTGCAGATTGTGGAAATGAATTAGTGCAACTAGCTCAGGAAAATAATACGTGTCTGTATTTTGAAGCTGCAGTTGCAGCGGGTATTCCTGTTTTGAAACCTCTTATTGAAAGTTTAAGGGGAGAAGACTTAAGTAGAGTTACAGGCATTATTAATGGTACAAGTAATTACATGCTTACATCTATGGAAGAGGGAAGTACTTACGAAGATGCATTAAGCACTGCTCAAGAACTAGGTTACGCAGAACCTGACCCAACAAATGATGTCGAAGGCATTGATGCAATGTATAAAGCAATGATTCTCTCATTAATTTGTTTTGGGGCAACTCCAGACAAGGACAATGTACATACTGAGGGAATCACCTCAATTACTAAAGAAGATTTTGATTGGGCAAGCAGGTTAAACAAAACAATTAAACTTGTTGCGCTCATCGATAATGAAGGTGCTGGATTTAATGCAAGAGTACATCCTGTACTTATTGATACTAAACATCCATTAGCAGCTATCAGAGGAGCTCTTAATGCAGTGGTTGTTGAGGGAGAGAATATAAATCAATTAGTATTTTCTGGCCCAGGTGCAGGCGCTGCCCCTACAGCAAGTGCTGTTATTGGTGACGTACTAAGTGCTTGTCATCAACTTTCAAGCAATCAGTCAAACTGGTATCAGCTAAGAAGTCAAAAAAATGATAACAAGAATTTTGATGATGTCTCTTCAAGTTGGTTTATTAGGTTATCAGTAGCTGATGAACCTGGCGTGCTTGCTTCTATAGCTGGAACATTTAGTGAAAATAATGTAAGTATTGAGAGCGTTATTCAAGAAGGTCGGGGTGAGCAGGCAGAACTAGTGCTAGTAACTCATGAAGCTCCAGAAAAAGATATGCAGAATTCAATTAAGCAAATTACCTCACTTGACTCAGTTACTTCGGTAACTTCAACACTTCGCGTCTACAGCTAAGTGGTACATTACCAATCAACAAGAGGCCATAAAGAGACACTGTCTTTTCAAGATGTTATTCTCTCAGGAGTTGCAACAGATAAAGGCTTATACCTACCTGATTCAATAACGTTAGAAAACTTAGCCTATCTAACGCAGGAGGACTTAAGTTATGAAGATTTTGTAAAAACTATTTTCATTTCTCTTGATAAAGCATCAGCAAAATATGTAGAGGACTTAGCAATTTATCCTGGATTTGAAAATTCACCAGAACCGATTTTAAAAGAGCTTAATGACTCAACAGTTGTTATGGAATTATTTCATGGACCAACAAAATCGTTCAAAGATTATGCACTGCAACCTCTAGGTGCAATAGCAAACAGAAGACTTGATGAGTTGGGAGAGAGAGGGCTTGTCATTGTTGCTACTAGTGGTGATACAGGAAGTGCAGCTATACAGGCTGTAAAGAATTCTGAAAATATTGATATCGTTGTTTTACATCCTGCAAATAAAGTTAGTGAGTATCAGAGAAAGCAAATGACAAGTGTCATTCAAGACAATGTGTTGAATATTGCAGTAGAGGGATCCTATGATGACTGCCAGAGAATTGCTAAAGATTTATTATCTGATAATCCATTCAATCGAAGAATCATTTCTCTCAACTCTATTAACTGGCTTAGAGTCATGGGACAGGTTTCATATTATGTTTGGCTTACAAAACAATTTACTGCACCAATAAACGTGGCAATCCCATCAGGAAATTTTGGTAATGCATATTCTGCCTGGTTTGGCAGAAATCACGGACTTCCAATAAATCAAATTCTTTGTAGTACAAATGTCAACGATGTACTGAGACGTTTTATTGATGGGGGAGTATTAGAGCCTCTTGTTACACAACCAAGTGTTGCACCTAGTATGGATATTCAGATTCCTTCCAGCTTAGAGAGATTAATTTTTGATCTCTCTAGTGATGCAAAGAGTTTTTATGGTCAGCTACAAACGAACTCAAAGGCACAGTTAGATGAGAAGAGTGTTGATGGCTTACAAAAAGTGTTTTCTTCTTTTACTTTTTCAGATGAGAACATTACAACTTTAATTAAATCTTTACATGATGAGTTTGCTCTTGTTTTTGACCCGCACTCTGTGACATCTGTACAAATGGCCTTAGACAATGACTCCTCTCTTCCAACTGTCGCAGTTGCTACAGCCTCTCCTGAAAAGTTTGGAAGTGTCATAGCACCACTTATCAATGACTTCACAGAGTCAAAAATAGAGGAAAAAGAGCAGTATTTAACCTTAAGTGCAGAAAACGCTGAAATCATTGATGCAATTTTAGCCTTTATATAAAAAATATTATTGTCTTGGAATAGATTCTAATCTAAAATAAATATGTTGTTGTAGAGATATATGTTGAATAAATTGTTTAGCAATGCTTATGCTCGCATGCGCTATGTGCGATTTAGTGATATGCGTCCATTTTTAATAAAAGTCTTTAATGTCTCAATGTCTTTTATGATGATTTTTACTCTTGCATTTGTCACAATTGAGACAATTGCCCCAGAACCAGCTGTAGCTGCATCTTGGGACTGTCTTGATTCAAGTGGTAGGCCAATCGCTTTCCAGACAAAGTACGACAGTGGAGACCTTAATGTTATACGATATAATTTCTCCACTAATACAGAAAGTACGACAACTTTTAGCGGATCTGGTTTCTCTGGATCAGGTGAGATTAATGCCTCTTTTATGGATTTAGATGGAAACCTGTATGTACAAAGAAAGACTTCAAATAGTAACGGTGTAAATAGTCGTTTGTATTTAGTTAATCCAACAGGTAGCCCTACTCTTGTAGACAGTTCATCAGCTGGTGAAGATCTTAACGCAGCAACATTCTTTGTTGATAATGGATATGAGTATGCAATCTCTGGTAGAGGACACTTCGCTGGTCCAGGAAGTTATGTACGATTTAGTAGCGACACAAGTTTGGCTGCAGATAAGCTATATTCTCTTGGAGACACAAATACTAGTGGTGGATCAATAAAAAGATCAAAAGCAAAAGACTTTACATGGATTCGAGATAATTCAAACTTTCCAACAATGTTTAATGGACAGAAACCAAATTTTATTGGTATAGATGGTGGTAACCAAAGAATATATGTTTCCTCATACACAATAACAAATCAAGGTGCTTCCAATGAGGCAATAGAGATAGAAACACAGTCTTATAGCATCTCGATACCATCTAATGACAGAAGTGACTTTGGTGCAATTTATGGATTTGGTTCTGATCAAATTTATGCGTTGAATAACGCTACAGGAAATGTATATAAAGTGAATATTAGTGGTTCTGGCTATTCAATATCAGATACAGGCGACGATGGTGCTACAACTTCAAACAATGACGGTGCTGCATGTCACGCTGGAGATCCAACAGTTACTTTTAATCCATCTGTTACAGCTACTCAGGGAAGTTGTGATGGGTCAAATCGTGAAATAGATGTTACCTTAAATAATTCAAGTTCCAATGTTGCGTCAAACTTTGTTGTTACATATACAGTGAATGGTGGCAGTGCACAGTCACTGACGTCAGGAACCTCTGTCTCGTCTTCGTCGAATAACACGTCACTGAGTGTGCCAGGCCAGGCTAATGGTGCTGCAGTAGTAATTAGTTGGTATGCAGAAAATACTGCCAATAACTTACGGGAACCAAACACTGGTACGACTGCTCTTTCTTCAATAACAATTGATGCCTCTGGTTGCTCTTCTAGTCCAACAGCAGTAGCCATTACAGCTTCCACATCACTAGGTAGTTGCTCAGGTGGTTCTGCGACTTCACCTTTTAACTTTGCTAACTCTTCAGGATCAACTGCCTATGTAACAGTTGAATATTCAACTGATGGTGGTTCTAGTTGGAGTGTTCATCCACAAGCCCAGGCTAATACGAGTAATGATTTGGTAATTGGTTCGGGTACCTCTCCAGGTCAGCTATCATCAATTTCAGTTCCTCATGGTTCTGCAATTACCTGGAGATATAAAAGTACAGACACAGAAGGTGATTGGACTGGTATTAGCTACGTAACTTTATCTGCAACCTCTACAGTCAACTGTCCAACAACAACATTTACTACATCAACTTCAGCTGGTTCTTGTTCTGCTGGGTCGTCTACACCAACAATATCAGTTACCAACACTGGAAACAGTACTGGGTATTATGACGTACAGTGGTCAACTGATAATTCAACTTGGACAACGTTGCAAGATGGAAATGCTATCTCATCTGGTGGAACTGAAACATATGCTGTCTCATCAGCTCAAACTCATGGCACAACAGTTTATTTTCAGGTACGTTCTGGAGCCTCTAATCCATCTTCCGGGTCATACACTGCTGCTACTGCAGTAACAGTTAACTGTCCTGTAATTGATGTAAGCGCATCACAAGCATTAGGTAGTTGTTCAGCTGGTGCAAAGACTTCAACATTAACTTTGAACAACTCCAGTTCAGCAACTGTAACAGCATACGTGTTAGTAGAGTACTCCGTAGATGGAGGTTCAAACTGGACTCAGAAAGCAGCAAACCAATCTGTAGGTGTAAATAGCACGGAAACTTTAACTCAGTCCGTCTCTGATGGTGCAGCAATTATATGGAGGTATAAGACTTCTACAACATCTGGATCTTTTTCTGGCAGCTACACAACCCTCTCTGCAAGCTCTACTGTTGACTGTCCTTATATAGACCCTTCTGTTTCACAGTCACTAGGTAGTTGTTCAGGTGGTTCTGCTACCTCTACATTAACTATTGCTAACTCTGGCTCAGCAAATACAACAGCGTACTTCTGGATAAGGTACAAAATCGACAGTGGAAACTGGGTCAACGTCAACACAAATCAATCGGTAGCAGTAGGTGGCTCAACAACATTTACACAATCCGTGCCAGATGGTTCTACCATTACGTGGTCTTACTTAACCTCATCAACAAGTGATACTTTTTCCGGAGGAGGTACAGAGGTAGCAAGCTCTGAAGTTGATTGTTTATATATTGACCCCTCAGCATCTCAGTCCTTAGGTGGTAGTTGTTCTGGTGGTGCCCAAACCTCTACGCTTACGTTAGCTAACTCTAGCTCTGCTAACACAACAGCATACTTCTTAGTTGAGTACTCTGTTGATGGAGGCTCAAACTGGACTCAGAAAGCAGCAAACCAATCTGTAGCTCAAAATGGATCTGCAACACTGACTCAGTCTGTTGCAGATGGTGCAGCAATTACCTGGAGATATAAGTCATCTACATCATCTGGATCATTTTCAGGAGACTATACAACTCTCTCTGCAAGCTCTACTGTTGACTGTCCTACAGCTGTTACAGTCTCAAGTTCACAGTCACTAGGTAGTTGTTCAGGTGGAGCACAAACCTCAACGCTTACAGTGACTAATACATCAGGATCAACTGCTTATCTTAAAGTTGAATACTCTACAGATGGAGGTTCTAGCTACTCAACTGCAGAAGCAAATTACACATTGTCTAATGGTCAGGGTGCATTGATCACCCAATCAGTCTCGGATGGAAGTACAATAATTTGGAGAGTTACTTCCTCAGACACATCTGGTGATTTTACTGGATTATCATCCTCAACAACATCTGAGAGTTCTACAGTGGACTGTCCACAGCCTGTAACAGTTTCAAGTTCACAATCACTTGGTAGTTGTTCTGGTGGTGCGGCGACATCAACGTTTACAGTTACCAACTTTTCAGGCTCAACTGCATATGTGAAAGTTGAATACTCTACAGATGGAGGTTCTAGCTACTCAACTAAAAGTTCTAACTACACCATAGTTAATGGAGTCGGTGTTAACTTTACACAATCTGTATCTCACGGCTCAGCAATTACTTGGAGAATTACTTCTTCTGATACCTCTAATACCTTTACAGGATTGACTGCATCTACTGTAGCAAGTGGTACAGTAGATTGTCCTGTGATTGATGTAAGCGGATCTCAATCACTCGGTAGTTGTTCAAGTGGATCAGCAACTTCAACTTTAACTTTATCTAACTCTAACTCTGCCAATACAACAGCATACTTCTTAGTTGAGTACTCTGTTGATGGAGGCTCAAACTGGACTCAGAAAGCAGCGAACCAGTCTGTTGCAAAAAATGGATCTGAAACACTGACTCAATCCGTCTCACATGGTGCAGCAATTACCTGGAGATATAAGTCATCTACATCATCTGGATCTTTTTCAGGAGACTATACAACTCTTTCAGCAAGCTCTACAGTTGATTGTCCAATTATTGATCCTTCAGTGTCTGCCTCTAGAGGTTCATGTTCTGGTGGATCAAAGCCATACTTCCTTAATATGGCAAACTCAGACTCAGCCAATACAACAGCATATTTCTTTGCTGAGTATTCACTTGATGAAGGCTCCAGTTGGTCAACACTGGTAGCTAATCAGTCTGTAGCACCTAATAGTTCTGAATCAGCATCTGTAGACGTTCCACATGGGCAAAGAGTTAGATGGCGTTATAAGACCTCTACAACTTCTAATTCATTTACTGGAGGTTACTCTTACTGGGGTCCAAGTTTTGTAGCTGACTGTCCAACAATAGATGTAAGTGTTTCACCAACCCTTGGAGGATGTTCAAGCGGAGCTGCAACATCAAGTTTTGCAATTACTAACTCGTCTTCTGCTACAACAACAGCATACGTAAAAGTCGAGTATAAGATTGATAGCGGTTCTTGGGTCACCAAAGCCGCTAATCAGTCGGTTGGCATTAATAGTACGGAAACGCTGACTCAAAGTGTGCCCGTTGGTTCAACTATCACTTGGAGATATGAGACATCTACGACAAGCGCAACATTTACTGGAACACCTACAGCTACAGGCAGTGCAAGTTCAGCGGTTAGTTGTAATATTACAACCTCTGCATCTCAAGCTTTATCTGGAAGTTGTACTGGTGCTTCTAAAACATCAACATTGTCAATTTCAAATAGTGGTTCATCACAAGCTACAGCCTACTTCTTGATTGAATATTCACTAGACGGTGGATCAAACTGGACAGAAAAAGAAGCCAGCAAATCTCTAACAGCAGGTGGTTCAGACACAGTGACACAGAGTGTAAATAATGGTTCTACAATAATTTGGAGATATAAAACTTCAACAATTTCTGGTACTTTTTCAGGAAGCTATACAACCCTCTCTGCAAGCGATAGTGTATCCTGTACTACACCAGCAGTCTCTGCAAGTCATGGAACCTGCTCTAGTGGTGGTGCACCGATTAATGTTTTATTAGACAACACAGGACAAGGTTCTTCTAATTACTTTAAAGTTCAGTACTCTACTGATAATTCAACATGGACTGATGGAATTGGAGGTTCTCATGTTGAAGTAGGTGCAGATTCAACCTCAACTGTAAGCCTCTCTGGCTCATCCTTTGCTAATGACACTACAGTTTATATTCGTTATCAGACTTCCTCTAGTACAGACTTCTCATCTGCTTCGACTACAAACTTGAGCAGTATTGAGATTGACTGTCCTGTACTGAATGCCAGTGCTACAGCTGCTGCTGGTAGTTGTTCTGCTGGAAGTGCAGCAATCCCAATTACACTTAACAACTCAAGCTCTACAGCAGCAGGAACATTTACTATTAGTTACTCAACTGACGGGGGATCAAACTACACAACATTAAGCACAACAACAGTAGCAGCAGGTCAGACTGATAGTTCATCACTCTCAGTACCAGCACAGAGTCATGGAACTTCAGTAATTATAAAATATACTGTTACAAATACATCTGAGGGATTAAGTCAATCAGAGGTAACCCTATCGACTATAACCATTGACTGCCCTGTAATTGCAGTTACTGCGACCCACGCAAGTAATGGTTGTAAAAATAATGGTACGAGCCAAGGTGGCTCTATGGGTAAAATGAAACTTAACATAGACAATAGCGGTAGCAATGTTGCAGTTACAGTATTGATACAAAAAAGGGTCACAAATGCTCTTTCAGGAAATGTAGGTGACTGGGAGTATTTTAGTGCTGGTGGTGGTACCGATGGAACTTCAATTAATGCTGGAGTTGCTGATACTCAATTTAATTTTAATTCTGGTGCTGCAAACGGTACAGGTCGTGAACATAGATATTCAGTTGATGGTGGTAGCACATGGACAGAGATTGGTTCAAAACTTACTATTTCATGTGCAAGTGTTTCAACATCACTTGGAGCATGTTCAGATTCTCAGACTCAGACACCATCTATTACTTTAAATAGCGGTTCAGACTCTACTGTTTCTGTATTTTACAGAGTTGAGTACTCAACTGATGGTGGTTCAAACTGGACTGAATTAAAGAACGATGAAGAAGTTCCAGCTAATTCCTCGGAGACTTACTCTGCCCCTGCGCTTGCAGATGGAGAGAGCATTCAATGGAGGTATAGTTCTAGAAAACCAAGTGGATCACATGATAGTAATACTTGGGTAACTGAAGATACAGACATTCCGGGTGTTGATCCTACTCTTTCATACACTGCAAGCTGTGTAGTAACAACAACTACTACTACTACAACAACAACTACTACTACAACAACTACTACTACAACAACAACAACTACTACTACTACAACAACAACTACTACTACTACAACATTACCTACAACCACTACGACAATATTTGAACCAATTTTCAAACCTCAAATTATTAATAATGGTCAATGTAGTAGTGATGGAAGTGCTTCGTTTGGACTTTCCGCACTCAATGGTCAGTCAAATGTTGGAATGACCTTAAGAATAAAAATCTTTATTAACAAATCAAAAGCTTTAGACAGGACATACAACCTTAACGGTGGAGAAAATATTTATATCTCTACTCTTACTAACGTGCCCGAAGGCTCAACCTATAGAATACGATTTATAGTTAGAGATAACTTGACTGGTCAGAAATCCAAGGGTGGATTTCGAAAAACAGTTGATTGTATTGATGAACCAGTACCAACAACTACAACAACAGTGCCAGTCATTCAAATAATTAACCCTTCTGTTTCCAATACACGAGATGAATGTTCAGGAGGTGCAAAACTCATACATTTCAATATGGCAAACTCAGACTCTTCAAACGCGAATGCTTATTTCTTAGCTGAGTATTCCCTAGATGGTGGAGAAAACTGGTCAACACTCGTTTCTAATCAATCTGTTGCACCAGGTACCTCAGAAAGGGGATCTGTAAATGTTCCAAGCGGACAAAACGTTAGATGGAGATACAAAACCTCTACAACGTCAAATTCTTTTTCAGGAGGTTGGAAACGTTGGGGTCCAAGCTTTACAGTTGATTGTCCAACAACTGGTCCTTTAAATACAACAACAACTACAACTGGTCCTTTAAATACAACAACAACTACAACTGGTCCTTCAAATACAACAACAACTACAACTGGTCCTACAACAACTAGTACAACATTACCAACAACGACGACTACTACAACACTTCCTGGCGAATGTATTCAGACCCTTTTCAGAGGATTCTCCTTGCAGAATTTTGCTGATTGTATTGATGCTATAACCGGTACTACGACTACAACTACATCTACAACAATCCCAACAGATCCAGACACAACAGATCCAGACACAACAGATCCAGACACAACAGATCCAGATACAACAGATCCAGATACAACAGATCCAACTGGCATACCAACAACATCTGAAGAAGATGATTTCTGTGAAGACTTAATTTTAGAAGAAGGTGATATATGTGACGGCCCACTAACAGATGATGAGGGTAATGACTTTTTTGAGTGGGATGAATATGATGAAGATGTTTACTTAACCGATGGAAGTTATAAAGTTCAATACCTTTACACAGAAGACAGCATGAAACTTGCTGCTACTGGCATCAACTTAAGCAATATGGTTATTTCTAGTATTCTTGTACTTCTCTCAGGTATTTTCTTTTTTACAAAAACTCGAAAAAGAAAACTTCTTTCAGAAATAAGAACTGTAGATTCAAAAGATTTAGATAGTGTCTACAAAAATCTATATAAGTTAAAAAAACAAATAGAAAAGATATTTAAAGAAGAAGTGAGAGTAAACATTAATTTAGACTTAATTAACCCATATGGTGTTGTTCAAGATCAAGTTTCTGACAGAATTAATAACATTAATAGTATCGCTGCAGAACTAGATTATACAAAAGTAGCTGTTATTAATTTGGTAAGGCAATTTAATGACTTAGAAGAAAAATTAACTAAAGAGATTTTACTTGAGCGTATTGAGCTTATCTCTTCAGGTATGTTCAAAATTATTTTCACAGGTCAAAAAATCACAACACCGATTGAAGATAGTTATGTGAAAGTTAAGAAGTTATCTAAAAAAAGAGTTAGAATACCAAAAACATACTCAGCAAAATACACTCGACTCTCTCTTGGCTTTTCAAGTATTTTAATCATTGCAGGATTAGGAATAGGCATATATGCAATGCAACAAGTATATTTTACAGACATAAAATATCAGGCTTCACAACAAGCCCTTGAGCAGGTCTATACAGCTGCTGATGATGATGTCGAAATATCTAGAACACAACAGCCAAAAATTAATGAAAGGCTCCTATCTATTTTTAATGATGTTCCAGTATTTGAATCACTAAGCGATACATTGTTAGACAATATTAATGCAAATGCTGTAGATTACTCTCCAGATGTATTTGGACAATTGGAGATAGCATCAATTAATTTAAGTCAATTTATAGTTTCAGGAACTGATGAACAAAGTCTCGAATTTGGACCTGGACATTATATGCAAACCGCACTTCCCGGTACTGGTGGAAATGTTGGAATTGCTGGACACAGGACAACATTTGGGGCACCATTTGCAAAGTTGGATCAAGTACAAATAGGGGATGAGTTAATACTTACAGTCGATTCTAAAAAATTCCACTATGTAGTTGATGAAGTAAGGATCGTTGAAGCAATTGGTGGTGAGTATGTTCTCTATAATCGTGGTGATGACAGATTAACATTGACAACTTGTCATCCACGGTACTCAGCAAAACAAAGACTTGTTGTTACAGGAATTTTAACCAGAATAGAAGCAGCTAATTAGTTTCGTTAAAATAAGGATATGGAAGCTATGTCAATAGACGGAAGGTCAGTTAGAGCAAAAAACATATACGATGAAGCTCATAGAAAGCTAGTAAATAGCGCAATTGAGCTGTTTAATGATCCAGATGTTCCAAATGAAAATATAAATATATCTTTGATAGCTAAAAATGCTGGAACATCAGTAGCCACTGCTTACAACCATTTTCCAAATAATTTAATTGATGTTTTTGGTTCTATCTTCAACATAGGATTTCAAAAAATTGTGGACTCTGTAACAGAATTTAATAAAAATAATCCAGATCCCTATGATCAGTTACAAGCCTATGTCACGATACAAACAGATACTGCAGTTGAGTTAGGTAATGCAGTACGTGAAGCATTTTATGAATTCAGAGAGCTTTTAATTAGCGGAAAATGGATACAGGGTGAGCCGTATTTATTTTTGATGAGTATATGCGTCGAGTACGCTAAAAAAGATAGCGACATAGACGCTACCTCACTCGCAGATGACATTTTTGTACTCTGGAATGGATATATTTATTTATGGATGAGGTATAACCCTAATTTTGAAATTTGGTCTAAATTTACAGACGAATGGCTTGTTCAACAAATGAGTAAAATCGTTGACAAGGCAATTTTTCTCCAAAAGTAGTTAATGAAGAAATTTTTATTAATACTTTTTTTCACTTTATTTATCAGTGCTACACCAGATTCAGAAAATCTAAATATAACTATTGAGAGAAAAGAAGAATCCACAATTGTAATTAGTTGGAACGTTTTATATGAAGAATTCGACACAATTACTCTAAATATATTACATAACGAAAATATAGAGACCTACGATATTCCTATAAGTGAAGGATCTATCGAGTTATGTTGTTATGAAAATGAGGTAACAGTAACAATAAATGTTAATGTTACAAGAGTAGTTCAACTATCTGAAGAGGATTGTGCAGCGGATAGTTGTATAAGTTTTGAAAGGGAAGAGTTTCAAAACGAAACATCCATAGCAGCTATCCCAACAACAACTACCAGCACAACAACCACCACTACAACAACAACTACTACTACCATTCCACCTCCACCCCCAGAAAGTACAAGCTTTCTCAATATAGAAATAACAAATGAATTAATTACTTCTATTCCACTATTTGATGATATTGATTTAACGGATCAAGAAAAAAATAGTATTGCATTCATCATGACGACTGTGATAATTGTCTTATTTTATTTAGTACTTTTGCTTCAAGAGTGGTTTAATAAAATTCTCACAGAATATCGTGTTAAATTTTTTAGAAAAGACAGCGACATATCTAGTAAGTCTAGATTATTAAACTATTTTAAAATTCTCTTTGCTCTAACCATGACAGCATTCTTAATAGGCTATGTAGAAGAAGGAGCCTCACTTGTACTTGATTTGGAAAATTTAGCAGTATTTTTAGCAGCTTTTGTGGGACTGGTCTCTGTTACATTTTTCTATGAAGGAGTAGAGGGGTTAATTGAAAAATTTATATTTAAGCAAAAAGTTAGGTTTAGATGGGCTCCTCAAGCGGTATTTTTTGCGTTAATTTCAACACTAGCTTTTATTTACTTCAAGATGCCTATTGGTTTCATTTTTGGATTCATTGCTTCAAGTTACATTCTTAACAAAAGACCAATTGCGAAATTATCACCAAAATTTTACTCATCTATAGTTTTGAGTGCTGTTGGGTTTGGATTCTTTTATCTAACTTCACTGCCAGTGATTCTTGACTCTACAGTCTTTACAGCAATAACTGCAATAAGTTATTTAATGTGCATAGAAGGAGTGTTATTAAAAGCGCTACCGGGTGGGGGAAATGAATTACTAGAGTCATTGAACGATTCAACCGGTCCATACAAAGTCTTCCCTTTACTTTCATTTTTATTGGGCTTGTGGTTGTTTATTAGAATTTTGATTGTTTCTCCCGATAGTGAATTTTCAAATCTTCAACAAGATTTATTAAGTATGGGTTCATTTTCATTAACTTTTGGGCTGATACTTGTCGGATATATGCTTTCAATTCTGATTATCGGTTTTTTTATTAAGGTTAAAGGAAAAAATGAATAGCAAATATATTTTATTTTTTGTCATGTCATTAGTCATTGG